>CAYQZG010000029.1:16922-32323 GCA_964421785.1 uncultured Anaerolineales bacterium | reverse complement strand
ACCTGAACGTGCGCAGCCGGCCCACGACGGCCAGTGAGATCGTCGCGACGGTGCCGCACGGCGCCGCCCTGACGCCGCTGGAGCCGAAGGAGGTGGTGCGCGCCAAAATCGGCCAGTACGATCAATGGCTGCACGTGCGCCTCGACGACGGCCGGGAGGTCTACGTGGCGGCCTGGTACCTCGATCTGTCGGAGCCGGGGCCGGATCAGCCGCCGCAGGAAGAGCGAATCGCCGTGACCTCCGACCTCGTGGGCGTCGAGCGCCAGGTGGCCCTGACCTGGAACCGCCTCGGTGGGCTGCTGAAGACGTTGGCCGGTCGCCTGGGGATCGACCCCGGGGTCGCGGTGGCCGTCTTGAGGGTCGAATCGGGCGGGCGGGCCTTCGGACCCGACGGGCGCATGATCATCCGCTTCGAGAACCACATCTTCCACAGCCGCTGGGGCAAGCTCCACCCCGACACCTTTGCCCGCCACCTCACCTTCAACCCCCACCGGCGCTATACGGATCACCGGTGGCGGCCCGCGCCGGATCAGCCCTGGCGCACCTTTCACGGGGATCAGAGCAGCGAATGGCAAGTCCTCGATTTAGCCTGCGCGCTGGATGACACCGCAGCGCGGCTCTCCATCAGCATGGGCGGCCCCCAGATCATGGGCTTCAACTACGCCGCCCTGGGCTACGCCTCGGTGCAGGGGATGTTTGAGGCCTTCGCCGCCGACGAGCGCCACCAGGTGGAGGGCTTCTTCGGCTTCGTGCGTAGCCGGGGCGCGGCGGCCATCCAGTCGCTGCAGGACCTGGATTTCAGCCGCTTCGCCCGCTTCTACAACGGCTCCGATCAGGCCGATTACTACGGTGGCCTGATCCGGCAGGCTTATGAGGCCTACCGGCGGCTGCGAACTGTCTCGTTCGCCGCAACCCTGTCGGTCTCCGCTGCCGCAGCGCCGGCCCCGGTGGGCGATGGGGACGATCTGCAGCGCATCCTGGGCATCGGCCCCAAGACCAGGGCTAGGCTTGAGGCTGAGGGGATCAACAGGTTTGAGCACCTGGCGGTGATGGACGTCGAGCGACTGGGAGAGCTGTTGGGGGGCGCCGCACGCTACGCGCGCTGGCTCGCGTCGTGGCCGGCCCAGGCCCGCCTGGCCGGCTGGCGCGACTGGGAGGCGCTGGAGGCGCTCCAGGCCCAGGTCCGGTCGTGAGGGGCGAATCGTTGAGGGCATTGAGGCAGGCTGAGGGCGCTGATCCGCGAGAGAGGGCAATCCAATGACGGCTGACGAGAGTAGCGACGGATCCTTCGTCGACCTGGAGATCCGCATCTTCCCGGGGCAGAACGGGGGCTACCCGGTCGAGATCACCCTGGGCGAGCAGCAGGAGTTCCCGCGCGGCACCCTGGCCTCCGACGTGGTCCCCTGGGTTCCCAGCACCGATCCAGCGGCCGACGGCCGCCGTCGTCGTTTCAAACACGTCGCCGTGCAGTTGGAGCAGGATAGCCTGGGCCAGACGGATGCCGGATCTGTGACCGGGGCCGTGCAGACGTTCCTCGAGCAGTACTTCCAGGACGCGGAGATCAACGTCTTCTGGGGGAGTGTACAGCAGTTCGTGGCCGAGCTGCGGGAGCGGTGGGAGGAGCGCCGTCGATGACCCAATGCCTCCAGCACGTGGGGGCATTCAACCTGCGCCGGCGTGGAGAAGGAAAGGAGGCTTGACAATGGCATTTCGCATGCGTTGGCCCACGGAGTATGACAAGGTCACCCAGGGGTTTGGAGCACGGCCGGCGTACTACGGGAAGTTTGGCCTGCCCGGCCACGAGGGGATCGACTTCATGGCGCCGGAGGGCAGCAGGCTGTACGCCGTCGCCGACGGTCTCGTCAGCGACATCAGGCTGGATGGCGACGCTGATCCGAACGGGAGACCCTACGGCAATCAGGTGCGCATTCAGCACGAGGACGGCTTCCTGAGCGTCTACGCTCACCTCTCCCAGGTGATCGTGACGCGTGGTCAGGTCGTCGAGGCCGGTCAGTTGATCGGGCTGGCGGGCAACACCGGGAACTCCTTTGGCGCCCACCTGCACCTTTCGCTCAAGAAGCAGGGGGCCACGGCGGGCGGCGAGACCAACTACCCGTACGACCTGGTCGACCCCGCGCCCTACCTGGCGCCGTTCGCCGATGGCAAGCCGGAGGAGCCGGCCCCGCCGGCCGAGGCCACGCTTGACGTGCAGGTCGAGAGCCCGGAGCTGGGCTACCTCAATATGCGCCACGCCCCCGATTTGGGGAGTGAGCTGGTGGCCAGGCTGCCCCATGGGGAGGTATTGGAGGCGCTGGAGGATGGGCGTGTCGCCCGCAGCAAACTGGGCGAGCACGGCCAATGGCTGTGGGTGCGCACCGCCGCCTCGCGCCAGCCCCAGGACACCGCCGGTAAGACGGGCTACGTCGCCGCGTGGTACCTGGTGCTCCCCGAGGAGGAGCCGGCGCCCGAACCCGAGACCGAGGTGACCTTCGTGGTCGTCGCCAGCCCGGAGATGCCGCTCAGCTTGCGCAGCGGGCCTTACCTCGGGGCCGAGAAGATCGGGGAGATGGCCCACGGGAGCGTGCTCAAGGCGCTGGGGGCAGCGGAGGAGGTGCGTCGGCATGTGGGGCAGCACGGGGCCTGGCTCCGGGTTCGAACGCCGGGAGGCCGGACGGGTTTCGCCGCGGCGTGGTACCTGCGGCTGCAGGCCGCTCTGCCGGTCGTGCCGCAGCCGGCGGTGGGTGGACCGGCCAAGTACGTGCAGGTGGATAGCCCGGAGTACGGGCTCAAGGTGCGCAGCGGGGCTGGGGTGGGACACGACCAGGTCTGGTGGGTCCCGCACGGCACGGTGCTGGAGTCGCTGGAGGACGAGCGGACCACCGGACGGAAGGTGGGTCAAGAGGGGGCGTGGCTCCACGTTCGCACGCCGGCTATGTGGGAGGGCTACGTGGCCGCGTGGTACGTGACGGCAGCCCGAGAGGATGCGCGTCAGGCGGCGACGCAGATGGACGTGCCCGGCGGTGTCTCGCCGCACATCCAGGGCATCCACCTGGCCACGTTGGGCGACGATCCCCGAACCCGCGGCCCGGTACGCAACCTGTACGAGAGCCGGAACAAGAGAGGATGGATCTTCTTCACCGAGGTCTGTGGGCGGGACCCGGGCGGACTGGGACCGAATGATGCTATGCGCAACCGACTGTGGGATTGGGCCAGCCAGGGGTACGGCGTGATCGTGCGGTTGAACCACGGGTACGAGCCGAACGGCACCCTGCCCAGGCGCGAGCACTACGATGGGTTTGCCGCGGCGGCCGCGCGCTGGGTGGAACTGTACCTCAAGCGACCGGACCTGGGGGCGAGCGAGTATGCGTGGACCATCCAGATCGCGAACGAGCAGAACAATCCACGCGAGCATCCCGGTGGGTGGGATCATCCCCAGGAGCACATCACCGCCGAGATGTACGCCGAGGCGTTCAACAAGACCTACGCCCGCATCAAGGACGTGCTGCCGAACGCCATTGTCTGCCCCGGGGCGGTCGACCCGTACAATTACATGCCCATGAAGCTACTGGGCAACGCAAATTGGCGCCCGTTGGATTACTTCACCGAGATGTTGGATCACATCGACGCGCTGGACGGGGTCATCCTCCACGCCTATCTGCACGGCCCCGATCCGGGACGCGTCACCTCCCTGGCCCGGTTCGGCGGCGGGACGGGTCCGCTGCACGACCATTACTATGATTTCCAGATCTACCGACTCTTCATGGAGCGCATCCCGGGCAAGTGGAAGGACGTGCCTGCCTATATCACTGAGATCAACCACATCTGCCGCCCGCCCGCCGCGCCCGACTGCAGCGATCCAGATAAGATGGGCTGGGTCGACGGTACATCGGCCGAGCAAAGACGCATCGTGCCGGCCATCTACCAGGAGATCGATCGCTGGAACCAGAGGCCCCACGCCCAGCAGATCCGCTGCGGGCTGCTGTATCGCTGGACGGGCGATGCCTGGGCGATCGAGAATAAGCCCGGCATCCTGGAGACATTCCAGCAGGCGCTGGAACAGGACTATCGCTGGCGCAAAGAGCCCGCCGTGACACCGTCCTTCGGTGTGCTAGGGGTTGAGGAAGAGGGTGTCGGCCCGCAGCCGGAAGAGGAACGAGGCATCGTCGAGCCAGACGATCTCAAGCGCATTCGGGGCATCGGGCGCAAGTCGGAGATGGTGCTCAACACGCTGGGCATCCGAATCTTCGAGCAGCTGGCGCGGTACGAGCCGGAGGAACTGAGACAGTTGATCGGCGAGAGCGGTCTGCGAACGCGCTATCTGGATACGTGGCCAGAACAGGCGCGACGGATCGTCGAGAGGGTAGAGGGTGAGCCGCAGGAGGATGACCAAGCCGACCCTGTCAACACATAGAGGAGGATACAATGGCTGATGCGAGTGAACGACTGGTCTTCAATGGCATCAATGGTGCGACGGGCAACTACGACCTGGCGCCGATGACGGCTCATGACATCGCGTCGGTCGCGCTGGGCGAGGAGCTGGACCCAGAGCACCATCGGGAGTTGCAACGTCGACACGACCGCGCTACGGCGGCCGTGCTGGGTGTCGTGGAGGGCGTCGATCCCAAGAACCTGGCAGAGGCCGGCTGGGGTGTCATCTTCGCCCACAGCGACGAGGCCTCTGGGGCCGCGGACCGTGTGAAGGAGGCGCTCGCCGAGTTGCTCGAGCACCGGCGGGGACAGGCGACGGAGCAGACGGAGCAACGCTATCGCGAGTTCACCGGTGTGGACGCCTATCGGCCGGGCGAGTCGAAGCTGAGTTTCCTGGGGCGACACGGAGTCGGGCCCGGGCCCGCCGATCCAGACCGTATGCCCTACTACCTGCTGATCGTCGGCAGCCCGGAGGCCATCCCCTATCGATTCCAGTATCAGCTGGACGTGCAGTATGCCGTGGGCCGGATTCACTTCGACACGCCGGAGGCGTATGCACAGTACGCGCGCAGCGTGGTGGAGACCGAGACAAGCGGGCTCGGTCCGGCGCGCCAGGCGGCCTTCTTCGGCGTCCGCAACGATGACGATCGTGCCACCGCATTGAGCGCCACGCAATTGGTCGCACCACTGGGGGAGGCGTTCGCGACACAGCAGCCCGATTGGTCGATCGAGACCTACCTGGCCGACCGGGCGACCAAGGAGCAGCTGGCCCGGCTGCTGGGCGGCGACGGGACGCCGGCGCTGCTCTTCACGGCCAGCCACGGCATAGGCTTCCCGAACGGACATTCGCGTCAGTTGCCCCACCAGGGCGCGCTCCTCTGCCAGGATTGGCCGGGCCCGGAGGCGTGGCACGGGCCAATCCCCGAGGACTTCTACTTCTCGGCCGACGACGTGGGCGATGATGCGCGGCTGCCGGGGTTGATCGCCTTCTTCTTCGCCTGCTACGGCGCCGGCACGCCCCTTCTGGACGATTTCGCCCATCACGCCTTCCATGGGCGGGAGCCAATCGCACCCCAGGCTTTCGTGGCACGCCTGCCACGGCGATTGCTCGGTCATCCCAAGGGTGGGGCGCTGGCGGTGGTCGGTCACGTCGAGCGCGCGTGGAGCTACTCCTTCTCCTGGGGCCGTGCCGGCAGGCAGCTGGCGGTCTTCGAGTCCACACTCCGACGGTTGATGGCGGGCCATCCCATCGGGTCGGCCATAGAGTACTTCAACGAGCGGTATGCTGAGCTCTCCACGGAGCTGAGCATGGTGCTGGAGGATATCGAGTTCGGCGGTAAGCGCGACGATGCAAGTCTGGCCGGGCTGTGGACGGCGAACAACGATGCCCGGGCCTACGCGATCATCGGTGACCCGGCGGTGCGGTTGCCCCAAGAG
Organism: uncultured Anaerolineales bacterium; assembly: GCA_964421785.1. Lineage (GTDB taxonomy): Bacteria > Chloroflexota > Anaerolineae > B4-G1 > B4-G1 > SKLM01. The sequence goes on along the minus strand of CAYQZG010000029.1, from coordinate 26,458 downwards.
GAGTAAGCATCGTGCCTTGCGTGAGCAGCCGTCTCTATCCCTAAATAGTAAGGTTGGCTATTGACAAATATCCCAAATTGGGATATACTAGAGGGTAGAAACAACGGTGCGCATCATCGCCAAACGGACGCTGCGGGAGTTCTGGGAGCAGCCCGAGCATCGAGACGCGGAGCAGCCGCTCAAGGCCTGGTATGCCGAGGCGAAGAACGCGACCTGGCGCACGCCGACGGACGTCAAGGCCCACTACCGGCACGCCAGTATCGTCGGCGATAACCGGGTCGTGTTCAACATTGCCGGCAACAAGTACCGGCTGGTGGTCAAGTTCCACTACAACACCGGCATTGGCTATGTGCGCTTCGTCGGCACGCACGACGCGTATGATAAGATTGACGTAGAGGTGGTATGATGGAACCCCGGGTGCTGAAGACCGAGGAGGAGTACGAGGCCGCCTTGGCCCACGTGGAGACGCTTATGGACGCCGCGCCCGGCTCGCCCGAGGAGGAGGAGCTGGAGGTGTTCGCCCTGCTCATCGACACGTACGAGCAGGTCCACCATCCCATCGAGCTGCCGGATCCCATCGAGGCGATCAAGTTCCGCATGGAGCAGCAGGGCCTGCTCCAGAAGGACATGGTCCCTTACATGGGCAGCCAGAGTAAAGTGTCGGAAGTTTTGAACCGGAAGCGGCCCCTGAGCTTGAGCATGATCCGCGCGCTGTACGAGGGGCTGGGCATCCCGGCCGAGGTGCTGCTGCGCGAGCCTGGCGAGGAGATTCCCGAGGACTGCTATGATCGACGGGACTATCCGTTCGCCGAGATGTTCAAGCGCGGCTACTTCGACCCCTTTCCCGGTTCGCTGCGGGAGGCTCGCCTGCGAGCGGAGGCGCTGCTGGTCGATTTCTTCTCCATCTTCGAGGGCACGGAGCCTCAGCCCGTCCTGTGCAAGCGCGCTGACCGGGATCCGGACGTGAACGCCCTGAAAGCGTGGCAGGCGCAGGCACTGCGGCTGGCGAAGGCGGAGGCAGAGGACCTGCCGGTTTACGATCCGAAGATGCCTGATGACGCGGCGTTGCGCGCCCTCGTTCGGCAGAGCTACTTCAGCACCGGGCCGCAGAACGCCCGGGAGCTGCTGAACCGCTGGGGCATCCATCTGATCATCCTGCGCCACCTGCCCAAGACGTACCTCGACGGTGCCAGCTTCATGGCGCCGTGGGGACGTCCCGTGGTGGGGCTGACCCTGCGCTACGACCGGCTGGACAACTTCTGGTTCACCCTGCTCCACGAGCTGGCGCACGTGCGCCTCCATCTGGACCAGGACCAGGTCGCTGTGGCCTTCTTCGACGAGACCCGACGCTTCGAGACTGAGCCCAACGATCCGCGGGAGCGGGAGGCTAACGCCTTCGCGCAGGACATGCTCATCTCGGCCGATGTGTGGGAGCAGAAGAGGCCGAGCCTGCTGTCCAAGCCCGCCAAGCATATCGTGAGAAAGTTCGCCGAGGAGTTGCGCATCTCCCCGGCGATTGTGGCCCGGCGCGTGCGGTACGAGACAGGGAACCACCGGCAACTAGGCTCGCTGGTGGGCGCGTACCAGGTGCGAGAGCAGTTTGAGGAATACGAAACGCATAGTGCGCAGTAGGCGGGTGTACCAGGTGACGACGGTCTACGTCGACATCGCGCGCTGAGGCGGTGCTTTGCACGTGAGGCCGTGCAAGGCACCTGGCGCACGCTGAACCACCGCGCTCTGCTGCGCGGGCTGACAACTCAACCTCACTGTGGGGCTTCTGGCTGTCCGTGGTAGAGGGTGGGCAAGCATAGGATGGGCAAGGAGATGGCGGCGGTGCAGGAAGCGCGGGGCTACTTCGAGTTTTTGGCCAACCTTGGGCTCACCAAGCATTTGGGGAGCATGGAGGCCACCCGTCGGTTGGTGGAGCTATGTCACGTCGGCCGCGGAGACCGCGTGCTGGACGTCGGCACCGGCGTGGGAGCCACGCCCTCCTACCTGGCGAAAGCGCTGGGCTGTCGGGTGGTCGCTGTCGATCTGTTGGAGGGGATGGTTCAGCAATCGCAGGAGAGGGCCAGGACCGATAGGGTGGAGGATCGGGTGGCGTTTGCGGCGGCCGATGCGCGAAGGCTGCCCTTTGCGGATGGTCCTTTCGACGCCGTCATCATGGAATCGCTGAACGTCTTCTTCGCGGACAAGCTCAGTGCTGTGCGTGGCTACGCGCGGGTGACCAGGCCCGGCGGCTACGTAGGCATCACCGAGATGACGTGGCTCAACCCGCCATCGCCGGAGAGGGCAGCTTGCTACAAGCGCACCGTCTACGCGGACGCGCTGCAGGCCGAGGACTGGATCGAGCTGCTGGAGGCCGCCGGGCTGGAGGACGTGGTCGGGCACGCGCAGCCGGTCGACCTACCCAGGGAGAGCAGAGGGCGGCTGGAGCGGTATGGCTGTCGGTGGTACATAAGGGTGCTGCTGAGGACACTGACCACCATCTTCAGGGACCCGGCCTCCCGAGCCTTTCTGAAGGACGTGGCGCAGTCGTTGCCCAGGGATATAGTGGGCGACGTGGGGTACGGGGTGTACGTCGGCCAGAAGCCGTAGACGGAAAGAGGCTCTCCAGAGATCCCAGCATTATTCCTCGCAAATCTAGCGATACCCCTTGACATAGCGCACCGAATGCTGTATACTAGGGCCATGAAACCGATACCATAACCATTTGGTATCGGTTCCATCCACAAGTCTGGTAACGTTTTCGCCGGTCGCTGCTCCTTACCACAACGCTATTCGAGGTAACCATTGCCGACCATTAACGACGTTGCCGAACGGGCCGGGGTCTCCCCGGTCACCGTCTCCCGGGTCATCAATGATGCGGGAAACGTTAGCGCGACCACGCAGGAAAAGGTGGAGCGGGCTATCGAGGAGTTGGGGTACGTGCCCAGCGTGGCGGCGAGAAGCCTGCGCTCGAAGCAGACGCATACCCTGGCCCTCATGGTCCCTGATATCACCAATCCCTTCTGGACCACGGTAGCGCGAGGCGTGGAGGACACCGCTCAGAGCCACGATTATTCCGTCCTGCTCTACAACACCGATGAGGATCCGGCCAAGCAGAGCCGCTACCTGGATGCCCTCGTTGCCCAGCGGGTGGATGGCGCCATTATCGCACCGTATGACGCCGATGCCCGCAACCTGACCAGGCTACGGCGGCGAAACGTCCCCACGGTCATTATCGACCGGCGCATTGAGGGATGGGAGGTCGACTCGGTCTATTGCGATTCTGTCGCCGGGGCAAGGGCTCTGGTTCAGCACCTGATCAGCCTGGGCCATAGGCGCATCGCGATGCTTTCCGGCCCGCTGAACACCTCGACGGCGGAGGATCGCATCGCCGGCTATCGTATGGCGCTTACCGAGGCGGGCATCCCCATCGACCTCCGTCTGATCCGACAGGGCGAGTACCGCGCCGCATCCGGCCGGGAGTCGACCCGCAGCATGTTGGATGAGGGCCTGGAGCCCACGGCCATCTTTGCGGCCAACAACGTGATCGCCATGGGTGTGATCGAGGCGCTGGGCGAGCGCGGCCTGCGCATCCCCCACGACATCGCTCTGGTCTGTTTTGACGAGCTGCCCAACATCTCGCGCGTCTTTCCGTTCCTCACCGTCGTCGTCCAGCCGGCGTACGATATGGGCGTGAACGCGTCTCAGCTGCTTCTCAGCCGCCTGGACAGCGAGCAGGAGCTGAAGCCACGCGAGGTCGTGCTGCCCACGCGTCTGCTCGTGCGCCACTCCTGTGGGAGCAGGCTGAAGGGGACGGGGGATGCGGACTGCCTTCTCTCCTTGCCGGTCTCCCCCGACATGGAGCCGGAGAGCACACTGGTGAAACCGCTGAGCTCGGAGAATGGATTGGGCCTCTCCGCGTCTGATGAAGAGACCATCGTCTTCCGCACCGGACAGGGGGCGCCGGTTCAGCGGTATTGCAGACCCGACGTCAATCGCTTGCTGCAGGCTCTTCGACATCAGGAGGCGGATCGGGTGCCCTATCTCGAGCTCCAGGTGACCAGCAAACCCATCTGCGAACACGTTCTGGGGCGCGAGCTGGCGTCTGACGCTGCCGACAGCGGTATGGATGGTTGGGCCATCACGCCCGAGGATCACGTGGCGTTCGCCCTGCGGCTGGGCATCGATGCAGTGGCGTGCCACGTCGCCTGGCGACCAAGCGACGCCGCGGTGCAGACCCGCGTTGATCTGGACGACCTGGCATCCCTCCCCGGGTTGGCCGGGCAGCTGAGCCATCTGGAGAGATACCTTCGCGCAGCGCAGGGGACGGGCGTGGGCGTGTTTGTCAACGTCACGTCCTTTTTCGACAGAGCTATGCTGGCCGTGGGCATCAACGAGGCGCTGCATATGCTTTATCAGAACAGGGCCCTTCTCGAAAGGACGATGGACATGTTTCTGGTGCACCAGGAGCGGGTGGTGCGCGCCGTTTGCGACCGCTTCGGCAGCGACCTGGCCTTCATCATGGTCAGCGACGACGTCGCCCACGACGTGGGCCTCATGATGCCCAAAGATCTGTTTACGGAGCTCTTCTCGCCTCGTATGGAGCGTCTGATCGCTCCCGCCAAGGAGCATGGCAAGCTGGTGGCCCTGCACACCGATGGCAGGGTGGACGTGGTCTTGCCCATCCTGTACGATGTGGGATTTGACGTCCTTCATCCTCTCATCCCGGAGTACAATGATATCTTCGACATCAAGAAGACGTGGGCCGGCCGGATGGCCCTGATCGGAAACATCCCGATGGCCTTGCTGACCTATGGCAGTGGAGAGCAGATCGAGGACGTGGTACGCGAGTATTGCGCCGAGTTGGGGCCCGGCGGCGGTTACGTGCTTGGCTCCTCCAAGGGCATCGTGGATGGTATTCCGCCGGAGAATGTCGTCGCCATGGCCCGGGCGGTACACGAGTATGGTCGCTATGGCTTTGTGGGGGAGGAAGCGTAGTGCCCAAGGCTTTGGCAGGAGTACGGTTTGTCTGCGCCCTGTGCCAGCGGTACCGATCTTGGAGACGCTTGGCGCAAGAGACGATCTGGCTCTACACGTTGCTGACGTGGCCTGCCCTTGAGTAAGTAGAAGGCTGTTGAAAGATACTGCGAAAGCAGACGAATCCGATTAGATCCGTAGGGGCCCTATCCGAAGGAGGTTGTCATGCCCGTCGAGCACAGCGAAATCCTTGAAGGCCTGAAAATGGCCATCGTGGAGTACGACAGTGAACGAGCAGCAAGTCTAGCCCAAAGATCAATTGAGGAGGGAGTAGATCCTACGATAGCGTTGAGTGCGATGACTACAGCCATCAGACAAGTCGGTGATGCCTTTGAAAGCGGGGAAGTTTTTCTTCCCAGCCTGTTTGGTGCAGCGGAAGCGATGTCGAGCGCCTTGCCAATCCTGGAAGAAGAGGTTGAAAGGAGGGGGGTGAACAGGGCGACTCTAGGCACTGTGGTCATAGGAACGGTTCGTGGAGATATACACTCGATAGGAAAAGGAATGGTGGCGGCCATGCTCGTCGCCGAAGGCTTTGAAGTACGTGACATAGGTGTAGATCGGAATGCCAAGCAGTTCCTGGATGCGGTCAGGGAATACGATGCAGATATCCTTGCCATGTCTGCGTTGATGACAACGACGGCTGCCGAACAAAGGCAGGTGGTTGATTCGTTAAGGGAAGAAGGTTTGCAGAAAGAAGTGCGGATCATGGTGGGAGGAGGGGCAGTGACAGAGGGGTTTGCCAGGGAAATCGGGGCAGATGGATACGATCCGACCGCACCTGGAGCGGCGAAACTGGCTCGAAGGCTGATGGAGGGGATGGACACCATCCCAAGGCAGTAAGGGGGAAGGGAAAATGAGCAGGGGATTCAGACGTCAATTCAAACCGTTGGAGATACTGACGGAAGAAGAGGTCAACGCGATTCATGAGGGGACGTTAGATGTGCTTCAGAAAACGGGAGTCACAATCCATCATGACGAAGCACTAAATGTGTTTGAGAAGGCTGGCTGTACTGTAGATCTCGAGAGTAAGAGAGTCAGATTTCCTCCCGGCCTGGTTGAAGAATCGCTGCGCAAGTGTCCCACCAGCTTCCGTGTCAAGGCGAGAAACCCAAGGCATGATCTGATCTTCAGTCCAGACCGTGTCCTCTTCTTCAACTTCCCTGGGACCGATACCGTCGACTTGGACACCTGGGAACAGCGATCGCCAACAAGACAAGAACATGCAGACCTCGTAACCGTTCTGGATGCATTGGACAATGTCCATTTCCTGAACGCCTATCCCTACTTCGGATTCAGCGGTGGCATCCCTGAAGTGATGAAGGAAGTAGAGGGCGTTGCTCTCAGAATAAGGCATTCGACAAAGGTTACAGTGGCGATAGCAAACAACGACATCGACAGGTTTACGATAAGGATGGCAAAGGCCGTTGGATCAGAGATTTTTGCCAACCCAAACACCTCATCCCCTTTGACCTGTTACGAGGATCAAGTGAACGCCTGTTTCTTGGCCGCCGAACACGATTTGCCCAGTATGATATGGGATGGTGCTACCATTGGAGCTACTGCACCTGCCAGTATAGCTGGGGCGGTGATCGTCAGTAACGCTGAACTGATCTCCTATATTGTGCTTCTGCAGCTCCTGAAGCCGGGAGCAAGAGTATCAGTGGCGGACCTGGTGTTGCCGCAGAATATGAGAAACGGGAGCCCTGCTTTTGGCGAGGTAGGGGTTTCTTTGCACAATGTGGCGTTTAACCAGGTATGGCGGAAATATGGCGTTCCTACGGTGTCCTCTTCTTGCGGTCCCACCAATTCAAAGGGCATCGACTTCCAGGTAGGCTATCAGAAGATGATGCCTACCCTTCTCTCGGCTCTATCTGGTTCGAGTGTTCTCCAGTTGTACAGCAGCCTGTACGGTGAGATTACGGCTCACCCCGTCCAAGCAATACTAGACGATGACATAGCTGGCATGATTGGGCGCTTTCTGGAAGGCGTCACTGTTACCGATGAGAGCCTTGGTGTGGATCTGATAAACGAGGTGGGTCCGATCCCGGGTCACTACCTGGCGAAACAGCATACTAGAGATTGGTGGAGGAGAGAGCAGTATATCCCAAAGGCAGCTGACAGACTGACTTACCCTGAATGGTCGCAGGCGGGTAAGAAGGACTGCATTGACTACGCAAAAGACAGGATGGAGGAGCTACTGGCTACCCATGAGGTTGACCCTCCCTTGACGCCTAGCCAAGAGACGGAGATAGAGAGGATATTGCAAGAAGCGAGAGAATACTATAGGGAGCAGGGTCTGATAACTGATGAGGAATGGGAGGCCTACGGCTGAGCTGTGAAGGAACCCCGGTGCTCCGATGTAAGACGTTCTAAGCAGAGCCTAGACAGGTACTGTTGGGATTCGACTTGGTTGAGCTCTGCCCTGAGTCGGTTTAGAGGCAATCTGTCCCGGGCCCGCCGTTTCAGTAGCAACTTGCATCGCTAAGAGGTCTTGCGTTCACACCGAACCGAAGGAGATAAGTAGATGACAAAACAACTGAAAGCAATGCTCGGGCCCTTGCTCGGCCTCGTCGCCATCAACGCTGTGCTCTTCATCCTTGCGCCAACCTATCGGCAGCCGGTAGCCATCAGAGACGTTTTTGAGCAGTCCGCTGTGCTACTTATCATGGCGACCGGCACGACGATCACGCTCATCTCCGGGCAGCTCGATCTATCAGTTGGCTCTCTCCTGGCGCTGGTTTCTTGTGTCACTGGGAGTTTGCTCCTCGCCGGATTGCCGGTGTGGGTTTGTGTCCTCGGCGGCCTTGCTGCTGGGACCGTATGTGGCGTGATCAACGGTCTGGTCATCGTAACCACCGGCGTTCCCACCCTGGTAGCCACGCTGGGTATGATGATGGCTGCCAGAGGTGTGGCCAACATGATCGGCATGGGCAAGGATATGTCTCGCTTTCCTGATTCCTTCAAGTGGCTCGGGGCCGGTTTTGTCGGCCCGGTCATCATCACCCTCCTCGCTGTAGTTGTGATGTGGTTCGTTCTCTCGAAAACACGGTTGGGCTTCAACTCCTATGCCATCGGCGGCAACCGAGAAGTTGCCCGATTATCTGGCATACCGGTCAAACTGGTCATTGTCATCGTCTATTGCATCAGTGGCCTTACGGCTGCGCTGGCCGCCATCGTGCAGGCGGCGCGGCTGGACTTCGCTACACCGAACCGGGGCCAAGGCATGGAACTGTGGGTCATCGCTGCCACCGTCATCGGCGGTACCAGTATGTTCGGCGGCGTGGGCGGTGTGTGGCGGACCGTCATCGGCGTGCTCATCATCAAGACGCTTCAAGCAGGCCTGATTCACCTGCACGTCCAGTCGTTCTGGCAGCAGGTGTCTATCGGCGTGGTGATTGTCGTTGCCGTCTGGATCGATACGCTTCAAAGGCGTGCGAGAACCTAGCATTCAGAGTTGAAAGGAGGTGGGTGAAAGCAAAGGTCTGTCATGCTCCCGTTTGTCGATAGAACCAAGAAACCGAAACGGAGGAATAGAATGAAGACGAGAAAGATGCAGCACGTACTTCTGTTGGCGCTGATTGTCGCTTCGCTGGTGGTGGCCAGTTGTGGTGGCCCGGCCACTGAAGAGGCCGAGCCTACTGACGTGGTGGAGCCCACTGAAGCGCCCAAGACAGACCAGCCGACGATCGCCTTCTCTGGCTTTTCTTCGACCAACGAGTTCTGGTTAACCCTGGCTCGGGCGGCCGAGGCCAAGGCCGAGGAGATGGGCGTCGAGTTCGTCAACCTGACCACCGAGGTTCAGGACGCCGAGGCGCAGAAGGCAGCCGTTGACACGGCCATCACTCAGGGAGTGGATGCGATTATCGTCGGTGCGGCCGACTCGCGGGGTTGGGATGACTCCTTCAACAAGGCGCAGGAAGCGGGCATCCCCGTCATCACCGTTGATACGGGCATCGACCACCCATGGGTGTCGACCCTGATTCAGACGGACAACCTGGCGGCGGCCCGCGTGGCAGGCGACTACATCGTTGAGCAGACGGGAGGCGAGGGCAAGGCGCTGGTTCTGGGTGGCTCGGTTGGTCACCAGACCGGCGACGCCCGCAAGCAGGGGGTGGAGGAACAACTGGAAGCTGCCGGGATGGAGGTCATTGGTGACTGGTCCGACTGGGACGAGAACAAGACCGCCGAGCTAACTCAGAACGCCCTGACCGCCAATCCTGACATGGTGGCCGTTTTCGTCGCCTTCGACCCCGGTGCGGTGGCCGCCCTGTCGGTGATTCGCGACAAGGGCCTGCTCGACCAGATCACGCTCGTCGGCTTTGACGGGCTGCCGGTGGCGTTGAAGGCCATCAAGGCTGGTGAGATGGAAGCATCGATGGCTCAGAACCCGGCCCGCATGGGCAGCGAGGGCGTAGAGTTGGCCATGAGGATCATCAAGGGCGAGGAAGTGCCCGAGTTCATCCCCATCGACGGGGTGCTCATCACCGCCGACAACGTGGACGAGTTCCTGA
>CAYQZG010000029.1:0-16822 GCA_964421785.1 uncultured Anaerolineales bacterium | reverse complement strand
TTCATCCCCATCGACGGGGTGCTCATCACCGCCGACAACGTGGACGAGTTCCTGAAAGAGGAAGAGGGTGAGGAACCGCCCAGCGAGGCCAAGGCGCCTGAAGACATGACGATCGCCTTCTCCGGCTTTTCTTCGACCAACGAGTTCTGGTTGACCCTGGCTCGGGCGGCCGAGGCCGAGGCCGAGGAGATGGGCGTCGAGTTCGTCAACCTGACCACCGAGGTTCAGGACGCCGAGGCGCAGAAGGCAGCCGTTGACACGGCCATCACTCAGGGAGTGGATGCGATTATCGTCGGTGCGGCCGACTCGCGGGGTTGGGATGACTCCTTCAACAAGGCGCAGGAAGCGGGCATCCCCGTCATCACCGTTGATACGGGCATCGACCACCCATGGGTGTCGACCCTGATTCAGACGGACAACCTGGCGGCGGCCCGCGTGGCAGGCGACTACATCGTTGAGCAGACGGGAGGCGAGGGCAAGGCGCTGGTTCTGGGTGGCTCGGTTGGTCACCAGACCGGCGACGCCCGCAAGCAGGGGGTGGAGGAACAACTGGAAGCTGCCGGGATGGAGGTCATTGGTGACTGGTCCGACTGGGACGAGAACAAGACCGCCGAGCTAACTCAGAACGCCCTGACCGCCAATCCTGACATGGTGGCCGTTTTCGTCGCCTTCGACCCCGGTGCGGTGGCCGCCCTGTCGGTGATTCGCGACAAGGGCCTGCTCGACCAGATCACGCTCGTCGGCTTTGACGGGCTGCCGGTGGCGTTGAAGGCCATCAAGGCTGGTGAGATGGAAGCATCGATGGCTCAGAACCCGGCCCGCATGGGCAGCGAGGGCGTAGAGTTGGCCATGAGGATCATCAAGGGCGAGGAAGTGCCCGAGTTCATCCCCATCGACGGGGTGCTCATCACCGCCGACAACGTGGACGAGTTCCTGACTGAATAGAGGCTTGTGAATCAGGACTGGCAGCCCGCAGCGACTCTGGGTTGCCGGACTGCCAGTCCTGGAACGTTGCTTAGTCTTCCTGGCGCCGGAACCAGCTTAAAGCGCCTTCGACAGAATGCGGGGTGCAGTGCAATATGACGAACTCTTCTGAATACATCGTCGAGATGAGAAACATCACGAAACGATTCCCAGGCGTGGTCGCTTTGGATCAAGTGGATTTCCACCTCCGGCCAGGCGAGGTTCACGTGCTGCTCGGCGAGAATGGCGCCGGGAAGAGCACCTTGATCAAGGTGTTGAGCGGCGCCTACGTCGCTGATGAGGGCGAGATCTACATCAATGGTGAGAAGGTCGACGTCGATTCGCCCCAAGATGCCTTGGACCGGGGGCTACGATTCATATATCAAGAGATCAACCTCGTCCGGGAGATCGACATTGCTCGGAACATGTTTCTTGGTATGGAGCCGATGCGGTCCTCTCTGCTTGGCTTGGTCGATCAGAAGCGGCTGTATGAGCAAGCAGCCGTACTGCTAGAGCGCTTCCACATCGATCTCGATCCGAGGGAAGTTGTGGGTAAGCTGAGCGTCACCCAGCAGAAAATGGTGGAGATCGCACGGGCGCTGACGACGCAGGCCAGAGTGATCGTCCTCGACGAGCCGACGGACGTGCTCGAGGATCGCTCTCGCAGGGATCTGTTCCACGTTATCCATCAGCTCAAAGAGGAGCAAGGTGTAGGCTTCATCTATATTTCGCACCGCTACGCCGAGGTGTACGAGCTCGGTGACCGGGTCACTATTCTGAGGGATGGTCGAAACGTCGGCGTCCACAACATCGCCGACATTGCCTTCGACCGCATGATTGAAGAGATGATTGGTGGGCAGATCCAGAAGCAGTATCCCACACTGCCCACTCCCTCACGCGAGGATGCCTTGCGCGTGGAGAACGTCAGACAAGGAAGCATCCTCAAAGGGATCGACCTGACGGTCAAGCAGGGCGAGATTGTAGGCGTGACTGGCTTGATGGGCGCGGGCAAGACCGAGCTGGGTCGGGCTATCGGTGGCGTGGAGCCGATTGATGAGGGGGCTATCTACGTCCACGGGCGGCAAGTCAAGCACGCCGATCCTAGAGGAGCCATCAACAACGGGATCGCCTACCTCACCGAGGATCGCAAGACCCTGGGCCTGGTGCTAGCTCATAGCATCCGCAACAACTATGCTATGCCCAGCCTGAGGCGATTGAGTTCGTTTGGCCTAGTGAAACACAAGCAAATCGACAACGAATCTCAAGACTACGTGGGTAAGCTAAACATCAAAGCGCCCAGCATCAATACTCTTGCACGCCAGTTGTCAGGCGGCAACCAGCAAAAGGCTGTCGTAGCCAAGTGGCTGGGGGCGCAGGCCGAGGTCCTCATCTTCGACGAGCCGACCCGCGGTATCGACATCAACGGCCGTCGCGAGATCTACCGTCTTATGGAAGAGCTGCTGCGGCAGGGGGTTGGTATCCTGATGCTGACTTCCGACTACACAGAGGCGCTGGAGATGAGCCACCGGATCATCGTAATGCGGCGCGGAGAGATCGCTAAGGAGTACCAACGCGGTGAGCCTTCCGAGGAAGACCTCTTGCGTGAAGCCATCGGCAAGGAAAACGGGAACGGTCACAACCGGAATCGAAAGGTGGCCCAATGGGCATGACTTCGAAAGAGCGAGTAATGGCAGCCTGCAGGTTTGAGGAACCAGACCACCTGCCGGCCTGGTAAGGGGGCAGTTAAGATGAGACGTTTTGGTCAAGTCATTGGCGTCAAGCCGGAAGCACTCGATGAATACGTCAAGCATCACGCTGACGTCTGGCCTGGCGTGCTCAAGATGATCCACGAGTGCAACATCCGCAACTATTCTATCTTTCACAAGGATGGGCTGCTCTTTGCCTATTTCGAGTATGTCGGCGACGATTTTGAGGCCGACATGGCCAAGATGGCTGCCGATCCCGAAACGCAGCAATGGTGGGACATCATGACGCCTATGCAGATCCCGCTCGAGACCCGCGCTGAAGGCGAGTGGTGGGCCAATATGGAAGAGGTGTTCCACACTGACTAGAGCCTGACGGGTTTTCGAAGGCCCGTCAGAGCGAAGATGCTGTTGAGATCGCCGCGGATGTCTACAATCCGTTGGAAGCGAAACCGGGAGTGAGATCATCTCTCTGCGCGATCCGGTCAAGATGCTAGTCGGTGGTGCGCCAGTTACGCAGCATTTCGCGGACAAGATCGGTGCGGATGGCTTTGCCCCGACGCCAGCCATGCTGCGCGCAAAGCCAAGGAGTTGTCGGTTTAGTCTGGTCGACGGAACCGAGGAACAGCGTCGCGCAGCCTGCCGATAGCGTTAGACAGCTCGCGGGCTGCTGGCCGCGCCCCAACTGGGCCGAGCAGGATCCGGCCGATTGGTGGCGGGCGGCGCGGGACACGACGCGGGAGCTGCTGACCACCGGCGGCATCCCGCCGGGTGCCTGGTCGTGGTCGGCTTCAGCGGGATGATGATGGGCGCGGTGATAGTGGATGGCGGGGGTGCGCCGCTGCGCTTCCTTTTCTTATGGAGGATCGATGAGGACCTATGCACTGGGACTCGACTTTGGCACCGAATCCGCCCGCGCCGTGCTGGTTGATGTGGCAACCGGCGAGACGGCGGCGACGGCGGTCTATGCGTACCCTGACGGCGTGATCGACGAGGCGCTTCCAGGAGTCGACGAGCCCCTTCCTCCTGACTGGGCGCTGCAGAATCCGCGTGATTGGCTGAGGGCATTGGAAGAGATCGTCCCCGCCGTCCTGGATGAGGGCCGTCTCCCTGCAGAAGCGGTCGTGGGGCTCGGCGTGGATTTCACCGCTTGCACCATCCTGCCCACCGAGAAGGATGGCACACCGCTCTGCGCCCGAGAGACCTTCAGCGAACGGCCTCACGCCTGGGCCAAGCTCTGGAAGCATCACGCTTCTCAGCCGCAGGCCGACCGGGTCAATGCGTTGGCGGCCGCCAGGGACGAGCCTTGGCTGGCCCGCTACGGGGGCAAGATCTCGTCCGAGTGGCTCATCCCCAAGGCACTGCAGATGCTTGAGGAGGCTCCCGATCTGTACAAAGCCGCCGACCGCATCATCGAGGGGGGCGATTGGGTGGTGTGGCAGTTGACGGGTCAACTGGCTCGCAACGCCTGCGCCGCCGGCTACAAAGCCACCTGGCATAAGACGGAAGGCTTCCCCGAGGCTGAGTTCCTGGCAGCCCTCCATCCCGACCTGACCGATCTCTACCGCGACAAGCTCGCCGGGGCGGTCCTGCCGCCAGGACAGAGGGTCGGTGCGCTCACCCCCGCGTGGGCCGAGCGGTTGGGTTTGGCGGCCGGCACACCGGTGGCGGCCCCCATCATCGATGCGCACGCGGCCGTGCCTGGCGGCGGCGTCAGTGGACCGGGGACTATGTTCATGATCATGGGCACCTCCACCTGCCACATGCTGATGGCCGAAGCGGAGATGTTGGTGGAGGGCATTGCTGGCGTGGTTGAAGATGGTATTATGCCCGGGTACTTCGGCTATGAAGCGGGCCAGGCCGGCTCGGGCGACAGCTTCGCCTGGTTTGTGGAGAACGCCGTGCCGCCAACCTACCATAAGGAGGCTGCCGGTCGGGGCGTGTCGTTGCATACCCTTCTGTCTGAGAAGGCGGCCGACCTGCGCCCCGGCGAGGCCGGGCTGCTGGCCCTCGACTGGTGGAACGGCAACCGCTCTACGCTGGTAGACGCCGAGTTGAGCGGCTTGCTGCTCGGCTGCACGCTGGCGACCAGGGCGGAGGAGATCTACCGCGCCCTCATCGAGGCCACCGCCTTTGGCACGCGGATGATCATTGAGGCCTTCACGGAGCAGGGTGTTCCGGTGGAGAGGATCGTGACCGGGGGCACGCTGGCGAAAAACAGTCTGCTGATGCAGATCTACGCCGATGTGACGGGACGTGTGATGTCCGTTGCCGGCGCCGATCAGGTGACGGCCTTGGGAGCGGCGATGTTGGGTGCCGTGGCCGCCGGGAGAGCTCGCGGCGGCTATGAGGCTCTGAGGCAAGCAGTGCGCCACATGGCCCCGGCCCCGGCAGAGGTGTATCGTCCTATTGCCGACCATCAGAGCCCTTACGAGACACTCTTCCGGGAGTATGGGCGGCTCTACGACACCTTCGGTCGAGGTGAGAACGACGTGATGAACGTGTTGCGCAGCCTGCGCGTCGAGTAGTTCAGGACAGTAAGGAGACTAAGCGATGGAAGATATCAAGATGAATCCCCCTCATAATCGATTGATCGGCCCTATGCCCAAGATCGGCATCCGACCCACCATCGACGGCCGGCGCCAAGGGGTGCGGGAATCGCTGGAGGATCAGACGATGGCTCTGGCCGAGGCGGTGGCGACGTTCCTGGAGGACAACCTGCGCCACGCCAACGGCCTGCCGGTCGAGTGCGTGATCGCCGAAACCTGTATCGGCGGCGTGGCCGAGGCGGCTCAGACGGCCGAGACGTTCGCCCGGGAGGGGGTGGGCGTCTCCATCACCGTCACGCCGTGCTGGTGCTACGGCTCGGAGACGATGGACATGGATCCGCTCATCCCCAAGGCGGTGTGGGGCTTCAACGGCACCGAGCGCCCCGGCGCAGTCTACCTGGCGGCGGTGGCAGCCGCCCACGACCAGAAGGGACTGCCGGTCTTCAAGATCTACGGCCGAGACGTGCAGGACGCGGGAGACACGTCGATCCCGGGCGATGTGCAGGAGAAGTTGCTCCAGTTTGCCAAGGCGGGACTGGCCGTGGACACCATGCGCGGCAAGTCGTACCTGGCCATGGGGGGCGTCTCCATGGGCATCGCCGGCTCTATCGTCGATCAAGGCTTCTTCGAGTCCTACCTGGGCATGCGTGTGGAGTCGGTGGACATGACCGAGTTTGCCCGTCGCATCGAGGAGCAGATCTACGATCCACAGGCGTTCGAGCGCGCCCTGGCGTGGGTGCGGGAGAACTGCCGGGAGGGACGCGATCACAACCCGCCGCAGAATCAGCGCAGCCGGGAGCAGAAGGACCGGGACTGGGCGTTCGTGGTCAAGATGGCCATGATCGCTCGCGACCTGATGGTGGGCAACCCCCGGCTGGCCGAACTGGGCTACGGGGAGGAGGCCCTGGGGCACAACGCCATCGCCTCCGGGTTCCAGGGACAGCGTCAGTGGACCGATCACTTCCCCAACGGCGACTTCCTGGAGGCGATGCTCAACTCCTCCTTCGACTGGGACGGCATTCGGCAGCCCTTCATCGTGGCCACGGAGAACGATTGCCTGAATGGCGTGGCGATGCTGTTTGGACATCTGCTGACCAACACGGCCCAGATCTTCGCCGATGTGCGCACGTACTGGAGCCCGGCGGCGGTCGAGCGGGTGACGGGGTACGAGCTGACCGGACGGGCGGCGGGCGGCATCATCCACCTGATCAACTCCGGCTCCGCCACCCTGGATGCCACCGGCCGGCAGACGGCCGATAGGGAGCCGACCATGAAGCCCTTCTGGGAGATCACCCCGGAGGAGGTTGAGGCCTGTCTGGAGGCGACGCGGTGGTACCCGGCGACCACCGAGTACTTTCGCGGGGGCGGCTTCTCGTCCGGTTTCCTGACCCCCGGCGGCATGCCCGTCACCATGTCGCGCATCAACCTGGTGAAGGGGCTGGGGCCGGTGCTGCAGATCGCCGAGGGATGGACTGTGGGGCTGCCGGAGGAGGTGCACCGCACGCTGAACGAGCGCACCGATCCCACCTGGCCCACCCATTGGTTCGTGCCTAACCTGACGGGGAGCGGTCCGTTCCGCGACGTCTACTCCGTGATGTACAACTGGGGCGCCAACCACGGCGCGATCTCCCACGGCCACATCGGCGCCAAGCTGATCACGCTGGCCTCCATGCTGCGCATCCCGGTCTTCATGCACAACGTGCCGGAGGAGGAGATCTACCGACCCGGCGCGTGGGCTGCTTTTGGCGCGCAGGATCCGATGGGGGCCGACTTCCGCGCCTGTGCCAACTTCGGGCCGCTGTACGGCACGTATTAGGGCCGTGTCACACGTCTAACCGGGACGTCTCAGTTGCTCTGAGCCCTCGTCCCCGGGGCACCCCCGGGGACAGGGGCTGGGAGCGGAGGAGTCAACTCATCATGCCCAATTGCCCGGCGCTCACCGTGTGAACGACCGTCTGGAGGTTGGCGGCGATTTCAAGACGCCCGAGCAGTATCAGCCGCGCGGCTGGATGGAGGTGGACGGCCCGTCCCCGGGCTACGAGCCGGTGACGTGGGAGGCCTGCCAGACGCTCAACGGCAGCTGGGGCTACGACCGCGACAACCTGGACTGGAAGCCGATGGAGATGCTGGTGCGCATGCTGGTCGACACGGTCTTGAAAGGGGGGCAATCTGCTGCTCAACGTCGGGCCGAACGCGCGCGGCGAGTTTGAGCCGCGGGCGATTGAGCGGCTGCGCGGCGTTGGCGAGTGGATGCGGCTGCACGGTCGCTCCATCTACGGCTGCACCGCCAGCGACTTCGCCCCACCGTCCGATGGCCGCTACACCCAGAGCGACCATCGACTCTACCTGCACCTTTTCTCGTGGCCGTTCCGCCACGTCCACTTGGACGGCCTGGCGGACGCGCTACCCGTTATCGAACTGTTCTTGAAGGAGTAGGTTTCTGCCATGTCCGATCCACTTGAGTTCTTGGCCTTCGATCTGGGGGCCTCCAGCGGTCGTGCCATGCTCGGCCGATTGGATGGCGAGCAACTGTGCCTTTCGGAGGTGCACCGCTTCGCGAACGGGCCGGTGCGCCTGCCCGATAGCGGCGGTACGGGAAACCATCTGCACTGGGACGTGCTCCATCTCTGGACCGAGATCAAGCACGGCCTGTCCACGGCCGTCCAGGAGCACGGGGCCGATCTGGCCGGCATCGGCCTGGACACCTGGGGGGTGGATTTCGGCCTGCTCGATCGGGACGGCGCTTTGGTCTCGAATCCCTACCACTACCGTGACAGCCGGACCGACGGCATGCCTGAGGAGGCCTTCCGCCGCGTCTCCCGCGAGGAGATCTTCGAGCGGACCGGGATCCAGTTCATGCAGCTCAACAGCCTCTATCAGTTGCTCTCGATGGTCGTCAGCCGTTCGCCGGCGCTCGACGTCGCCGAGACCTTCTTGACCATGCCCGACCTGTTCAACTACTGGCTCACCGGGCGTAAGGTGTGCGAGTTCAGCATCGCCACCACCACCCAATGCTACGACCCGCGCGAGGGGGATTGGGCCAGGCCGCTGCTCGAGGCGATGGGCATCCCCCCCCACATCTTCCCCGAGATCGTGCCGCCGGGCACCGTCCTGGGCGAGCTGTTGCCGGCGGTGGCCGGGGAGGTGGGCGTGAGCGGCCTGCCCGTCATCGCCCCGGCCTGCCACGACACCGGCTGCGCAGTGGCGGCGGTCCCCGCCGAGGGTGAGGACTTCGTCTACATCAGCTCTGGCACCTGGTCGCTGATGGGCACCGAGCTGGAGGAGCCCGCTATTGGAGAGAAGAGCCTGGCCTATAGCTTCACCAACGAGGGTGGCGTGGGGAACACGTTCCGCTTCTTGAAAAACATCACCGGTCTTTGGCTGCTGCAGGAGTGCCGGCGCACGTGGGCGCGCCGGGGCGAATCGTTCTCGTACGAGGCGTTGACCGAGATGGCGACTCAGGCCGATCCCTTCCGGTCGGCCGTCGACCCCGACTGCGGTGAGTTCCTCAAGCCCGGTGACATGCCCGCTCGCATTCGCGCCTTCTGTCGGGAGACGGATCAGCCGGTGCCCCAGAGCAAGGGCGCCGTCGTGCGCTGTGTGCTGGAGAGCCTGGCGCTCAAGTATCGCTGGGTGCTGGAGTGCCTTGAGGATATCCTGGGCCGCCACCTGGAGCCGGTCCACATCGTCGGCGGTGGGACGCAGAACCGCCTGCTGAACCAGTTCGCCGCCGACGCCACCGGTCGGCAGGTGGTGACCGGGCCCGTCGAGGCCACGGCGGTCGGGAACGTCATCGCGCAGGCGATGGCGTTGGGACGCATCGAGTCGCTGGCGGAGGGACGTCGGATCGTGCGCAACGCCTTCGACGTGGGCACCTACGAGCCTGACGGTGGGGCCGCGTGGGACGAGGCCTATGGCCGCTTCTTGGAGATCATGGATCCGAGGTGACCAAGGTGCATGCACGTAACCCGTTGAGCCTGGGGCTGGGCTACCTTCCGCTGTTGTCCGACGCGGAGCCCCGCTCCATCTCCGCCTAGAACCCGACAGGGGAAAAGGGCGGCGGAGCCAAGGCCGTGCCCGATGAGGGAAGCGCGGCCGCCATGCTGGGCGTCGGCTGGAAAGCGCGGCCCTGCATCACACTGGAGCCCGGCACCAGCACGATGCTGGCCGACGTCGAGGGACCCGGCGTCATCCAGCACAGGGGTAGGCAACCCTATCTGCAACGGCTGACGTCGTGAGGCCGTTCACCCGCGGCCCCGGCGACAGCCGCCCAGAGGCCCACACCACGGTCGGCACCCGAACGATCTGGTCGTGCGGCGGTCTGGACATCCTCGACAAGACTTGACATCTTTTCCTTTCTCGATATAATTGGCCGACCAATAGTTAGCTAGCAAATGAAATGAGAGGCGGGGAATGGAACGCGAGAGGCTGTCGACCACAATCGGATACTTGCTCGCTCACGTGTGCAAGGCCCACCACTTCCGGGTCCGTACCCTGCTGCATAGGATCGGGCTCTATCGCGGCCAGCAGTTCGTGCTCTGCGCGCTGTGGAGGGAGGAGGGTGTCACCCACTCCGAGCTGGCGGATCGCCTCCGCGTCCACCCCGCTACCGTCACCAACGCCCTGAAGCGCATGGAGCGGACGGGCTTCCTGGAGCGGCGGCCCGACCGAGAGGATCAGCGCGTCTCTCGCGTCTACCTGACCGACACCGGCCGCGAGATCCGCGGCGCTGTGGAGCGGGTGTGGGCCGAGCTGGAGGAGCAGACCTTCGCCGGGTTCAGCGAGGAGGAGCTTGAGACTTTGGAGCATCTTCTCGATCGCATCTATGAGAACCTGGAGGGTGAGGACATATGAAGCTCGGAGGACAGGCCGGCTGAGAGCTATGGGAGCAGTAGCGTTAGATATCATAGGAGCATGTGAATGAAACCTCTTATCCGAATGGGCCGCTTCGTCCGGCCCTACTGGCGGTCGGTCGTGCTGGCGCTGATCCTCTTGATCGGCGTGGTGGCGGCCGATCTTCTGATCCCCCGCCTCACGCAGCAGGTGATCGATCGGGGCATCGCGCAGCGCGACATAGGCGCCATCGTGCGCACCTCCCTGCTGATGCTCGGAGCGGCCTTGCTCAGTGCCCTGTTTGCCATAGCGAACACGCTGCTGGCCGTGCGCGTGGGACTCAACACCGGGGCGGATCTGCGGAGCGCTATCGCACGCCAGGTCCAGACCTTCTCCTTCGGCAATCTGGACGACTTTCAGACCGGGCAGCTGATCGTGCGCTCGACCAGCGACGTGCACATGGTGGAGATGGTGGTCCAGATGGGCATGCGCATCATGGCGCGCGCGCCCCTCTGGGCCCTGGGCAGCATCACTATGCTGGTGCTCACCAGTCCACGGCTGGCGTTGATTATGGTGGTGCTGCTGCCCATCATCGGCGTCTTCATCTGGTTCTTCCTCACCCGAGCGCGCCCGCTCTTCATGACGGTGCAGAAGAAGCTTGACCGGCTCAACCAGGTGCTCCAGGAGAACCTGGCCGGCGTGCGTGTGGTCAAGGCCTTCGTGCGCGGCGATTATGAGATCGAGCGCTTCGAGCGCGCCAACCGCGACCTCTTCGATCATTCCATGCAGGTGATGCGTCTGCTCTCCGTGGTGATCCCGACCATGTTCTTCCTGGTCAACCTGTCCGTGGTCGGCGTGGTCTGGTTCGGGGGCCTCTCAACCGTCCAGGGCGATTTCAGCATTGGCCAGCTCGTGGCATCCGTGAACTACATGCTCTATGCTCTCTTCCCCATGATGATGATCGGCATGATGGTCATGCCCATCTCCTCGGCCAGCGCCTCGTCGGAGAGGATCTGGGAAGTGCTGGACAGCCAGCCGGAGGTGGAGCGACCGAGCAAGGCGGCTCCCCTGTCGCGAATCGACGGGCGGGTCATGCTCGACAACGTCTGCTTCAGCTACGATGGGCACTGCGGTGAGTCGGTCCTACAGGGGATCGACTTGGTAGCCGAGCCCGGCCAGACGGTGGCCCTGCTCGGCGCCACCGGGTCGGGGAAATCGACGCTGGTCCACCTCATCCCCCGCTTCTACGACGTGGATGATGGGAGCGTGATGCTGGACGGCGTCGACGTGCGCGAGCTCTCGCTCCATCAGCTGCGCACCCACGTCGGCGTCGCGCTCCAGGAACCGGTGCTCTTCAGCGGCACCGTTCGCGACAACATCCGCTACGGTCGGCCGGACGCGTCGGAGGAGGCGGTCATCGCCGCCGCGAAGGCGGCCCAGGCGCACGGCTTCATCACCTCCTTCCCGGAGGGCTACGACACCCACATCGGCCAGCGGGGCGTCAACCTCTCCGGCGGGCAGAAGCAGCGCGTCGCCATCGCGCGGGCGCTGCTCGTCGAGCCGGAGGTGCTGATTCTCGACGCCAGCACGTCGAACGTCGACGTGCAGACGGAGATCGAGATCGAGCGTGCGTTGGAGCAAGTGATGGCGAACGCGACGACGTTCGTCATCGCGCAGCGGATCAGCTCCGTGCTGACCGCGGATAAGATCGTCGTCCTCGACCGCGGGAAGGTGGCGGCCGAGGGGACGCACGAGGAGTTGATGGCATCGAGCGAGATCTATCGGGAGATCTACCGCTCGCAGCTAGGGAATGGAGGATCGGCCAGTGGCTGAGCGAAGAGAGCAAGAAGATCGCAGGCAGGCGAGAGAGAGGCGGGGTGGGGGGCGCGGTCCTGGGCGACACGGGGCGCGCATCGAGCGGGCGGAGGACGTGCGCGGCACTTTCCGGCGTCTGTTGGATGCCTTCCGGCCTTACCGTCTGGCCCTGGGGGCCGTGGTGCTGCTCGTCGTGGTCGGCACTGTGCTCAATCTGCTGGCCCCCCTCTTCATGGGATTGGCCATTGATCGCTTCATCGTCGCCGGGGACCGGAGCGGCCTGCTGCGCATGGTGTTGCTGATGCTGGCGGCGTACGTCGGAGCCTGGCTGTCGCAGGCTGGCCAGTTCGTGCTGATGGCCACCATCTCGCAGCGCGTGCTGCGGGATCTGCGGGAGCGGCTGTTCGTCCACCTGCAGAGCCTGTCGCTCAGCTACTTCGACCGGCATCCCCACGGTGAGCTGATGAGCCGCCTGACGAACGACCTGGACGTGCTGAACCGCGTGCTTTCCCAACAGGTGACCCAGACGGTCTCCGGGCTGCTGACGCTGGTGGGCATTCTGGTGATGATGTTCGCCATCAACTTCTGGCTGGCGTTGGGCTCGATGATCGTCTTCCCCATCATGGTGTTGTTCGTCGGCTGGGTGGGGCGGCGGACGCGCAGCGGGTTCCGCGAGTACCAGAAGCGCATTGGAGAGCTGAACGGGCAGCTGGAGGAGATGTTCAGCGGGCAGCGCGTGATCATCGCCTTCGGCCAGGAGGCGCGGGCGCTGGACGACTTCGACCGAGCGAACCAGCAGGTGCGGGACGTGGGCATCCGCGCACAGACGTTCGCCATGCTGGTGCCGCCGCTGATGGGTATCCTGAGCAACGCCAACATCGCCATTCTGGCCGGGTTGGGCGGCTGGATGGTGTTGGAGGGGCTGGCGACGGTGGGCACCATCGCCACCTTCTACAACTACTCGCGACGCTTCGCCGCGCCGCTGCGGCAGCTGGCCAACCTCTACAACCAGCTCCAGTCGGCCTTGGCCGGCGCCGAGCGGGTGTTCAACATGATCGACGAGGAGCCCGAGCTGCCCGATGCGCCGGACGCTGTGGAGCTGGAGCGCGTGGACGGCGAGGTGATCTTCGACCACGTCGACTTCAGCTACGAGCCCGGCGTGCCGGTGATCAAGGACGTCAGTCTGGAGGCCTGGCCCGGCCGCACCTTCGCCCTGGTGGGCCCGACGGGCGCGGGGAAGACGACGCTCGTCAACCTGCTGACCCGCTTCTACGACGTCGACGCCGGCGCCATCTCCATCGACGGGACCGATATCCGAGATATGAAGAAGGAGAGCCTGCGGCGCCAGCTGGGCATCGTGCTGCAGGACACCTTCCTCTTCGTTGAGTCGGTCATGGAGAACATACGCTACGGTCGTCTCGACGCCACGGACGACGAGGTGATCGCCGCGGCGAAGCTGGCCAACGCCGATCAGTTCATCCGGCGGCTGCCGGAGGGGTACCAGACGGAGCTGACGGAGCGCGGCGAGAACCTGAGTCAGGGCCAGAGGCAGTTGCTGTCCATCGCCCGGGCCATCCTGGCCGATCCGGCAATTCTGATTCTCGACGAGGCGACGAGCAGCGTCGACACGCGGACGGAGATGCGCATCCAGGAGGCGCTGCTGCGGCTGATGGAGGGGCGGACGAGCTTCGTCATCGCCCACCGGCTGAGCACCATCCGGGACGCCGATCGCATCCTGGTCGTGCGCAACGGCCGCATCATCGAGCGGGGTAATCACGAGGAGCTCCTGGCGCAGCGCGGGTTCTACCACGAGCTCTACACCAGCCAGTTCAAAGGGCGCGACGTGCCGGAGGAGATCGTCCCCGCGGTCCCGGTGCCTCAGGCTTCCTAGACTGAACACCTTCTCGAAAGCTTCGGGGGGAGGTCTGTGGGCGAAAGCGGCACGTTTCCGGGGGCCGGTCTTGGCCCGTAGCCTACGTGCGAGCTTTCGGGAGGGTTGGGAGGGAGGGCTGTGAGGACGTGAATCGGACTGAGGAGCAGTATGCCGGCTACGCCTGCCTCAAGCTGGAGAACGCGGCCTTGGCCTTGTGGGTCACGACGCAGGTCGGCCCTCGGGTCATCGGACTGGGTTTGCAGGGCGGTTTGGATCTGTTTGCCAAGCTGCCGCACGCCACCGCCAGCTGGCCGCAGGTGGGCACCTATCGGTTCCGCGGTGGGCATCGCTTCTGGCTGGCCCCGGAGGATCCGCGCCGTACCTATCGTCCCGATGACGACCCGGTGACGGTGGCCGACGTTCCCCGCGGCGTTCGCGTCACGCAGCCGGTACAGGCCCCGCTTGGCGTCCAGAAGTCGCTGGAGATCACGGTGCCCGATCGACGCGCTCGCGTCGTCGTGGATCACGTGGTCACCAACGTCGGCGCCGAGGCCATCGAGCTGGCGCCATGGGCTATCACGCAGCTTAGGCCGGGCGGCTTGGCGATCCTGCCCCAGGCCACAGGGCCCGCCGATGCGCACGGCCTGCTGCCCAACCGGCAGATCGCCCTGTGGCCCTATACGTCCGTCGACTCACCGCACGTCACCTGGGGCGACCGCTACGTCTTCGTCGAGGCGACCATGCGGAGCGGCGCGCTCAAGATCGGCTTCCCAAACCCGGCGGGCTGGCTGGCCTACGCCGTGGACGACGCGTTGTTCGTCAAACACGCCCCTTTCGAGCCCGATGCGACGTACGTCGACCGGGGCAGCTCGAGCGAGTGCTACTGCCATCCGCAGTTTCTGGAGCTGGAGACGCTGGGACCTCGGACCGCTCTTTCGCCGGGCGCATCCGTCCGGCACCGTGAGCGATGGACGGTCTACGAGGGCGTGTCCGTTGAACCTGTCGAGGATGCCGTGCAGCAGCTGGTGGAGGTGTTGAGATGGCAAGCGATGCGATGAGCGACACAGCCTCGATCCGTAACGTCAACCTGCTCTATCTGGCCACCTTTCTGGCGCTCCTGGCCGGGGGCCTGGTGATGCCCGCCATCTCGCTGGGCTGGCGGGTCGTTATCAACGAGCTGGCCCTCCTGGTGCTGCCGCTGGGCCTTTACCTCCTGCTCGCGAAGGGGGACGTGCGGGACACCCTACGCCTGCGCAGCGTCAGCTGGCGGGTCGCCTGGCTGAGCCTGGTGGTCGGACTGTCCATATGGCACTTCGACGGCTGGCTGGCCATCACCCTCAACCAGGCCCTCGACTACATCATTCCGCTGCCGCCGGAGGCTCTCAACGTGACACTCCTGGACAACGTGGCCATGACCGTCGGGACGGTCGTGCTGGCGCCCCTCGTCGAGGAGCTCCTCTTTCGCGGCGTGCTCCAGTCGGCGTACGAGCGCCGCGGCCCCGTCCGGGCCATCGCCGCCAGCAGCCTGCTCTTTGTGGTCTTCCATCAGGAGTTCTCCCAGAGCATCGCCCTGCTGCCCGTGGCGCTGGCCCTGGCCTACGTGGCGTGGCGCACTCAATCCATCCTCCCGGCCATCCTGATTCACCTCGGCAACAACGCCCAGGCCATGCTGGTCTCGTTCTTGGCGGAGGGGAGTGTTCGTCGTGTGGCCTTCGAGCCGTCCATCGTCAGGGCTCTGATCGGCCTGGCGATCGCCGTCGGCGCTCTCTGGAGCCTGACGCAGCGCACGTCTGCCCCTGTGCGCGGGCGAGCGGCGGCGCGGCCTAGCTGGTCAGCCGGCCGCTGGCTGGCGCGCAACTGGCCCATCTTCCCCGTGGTGCCGATCTACCTGCTCCTGGTCGGGTTGGGCCTGCTCGTCGGCGCGTGGCCCGAGGCCCTGACGCTGGGGCAGCGGGTGGATCTGACCACCGCGCCCTGGGAGGACCAGACGCGCTGGAGCTACGAGGTGCGAAACGCGCTCGATGAGCCGGTGGGCCAGGCCGAGTGCTCGCTGACACCCGAACCGGAGGCCTTCGTGCTGGCGTGCTCCATGGAGCAGTCGGCCTACGAGGCCGACGCGCCCTCTGGGTTCTTCAAGGAGGGCGACGCCACCCAGCGCCAGACGGTGCATTGGGACCGGCAGACGCTGGTGCTCGAGCGGGTGCAGATCGAGGGCGCTTTCCCCGCGGGCCCCAATCAAATCGAGCTCGACGCTCTGGCGGAGGATGGCCGCATGACGGTGCGCGTCGATGGAACTGCGAACCGAGAGGGACGGCTTGAGCGCTGCTACGACCTTCGTGGCGCCCGGGCCGGAGTGGCGTCGCCGCCGGTTGAGGAGCCCTGCCGGCTGGACGGATCCCTCCTGGCGGGCGGTGGTGCCTCTTCGCCGCTGATGGCGGGTGACTGGCCGTGGCGCTTCTCCGCGCTGCCTTTCGAGCTGCTGTACAGCCGCCAGGCCACCCTCCTCTGGCCCTATCGCTCCGTGGCCGGCATCGACGATCGTGCGCCGGCCAAGCAGGACGTCTTCGTAGTCGTGCGCACCGCGGAGCAGCTCTCCACGCCGGCCGGTCAGTTCGTCACCTGGCGCGTGGCCGTGGGCGAGGACCAGACCGCCTGGTACACCGTCGAGTCACCCCACCACCTGGTCGCCTACAGCGACGACATGGTCACCTGGCAGCTGACCGGCATTGAGTAGCGCTCCAGGTGACCGGCACCTGCGCGCACCCCACGGACGGAAGACCACCGCTCCCGCCTTTCTCCCCGCACCGTGGGTGGGATGCTCCAAGCGCGTGTGTCACCCCCGGCCCACACGTCCGCTTTCAACCCAGATGCGGGGGGGGCACACACCCTTTGAGCTGATCCAGCCCACGAATTCCGTTGACCCGCGCTGGTCACACCTGCAGCCCCCAACCGACTGGCACACTGGCCGACCGATCAGGGCGCAGGCTGTCCCCCTGACCAGGCGCGTTCCTGGTTGCCTGGCAGATGTGCCATCCGGCAAGCCCTGGTATAGTAAGCATCGATCATCGGCAAGGAGGGGGCGTGGG
>CAYQZG010000028.1:22000-32499 GCA_964421785.1 uncultured Anaerolineales bacterium | reverse complement strand
GTCGCTGCGCTTCCTTCGCTTACACAGCTCTGCTCCCTCGCCTGCGGCGCCCTCGAGGACGAGGGCTTTGAGCCTAAATGCGATAGCCCTGGCGGCAATCTTGAGGTGACCGGCACTTGATACGAACTTTAAGATTATCTGTGCTGCGAGCACTTGCCCCCTATCCACGCGTGTGGTATAATGCCACCAAGTTATCCCCGATATGTGGGGTTCGTGCCCCCACAAAACCCCATATGTGGGGTTTTTACGTCCTCGACACATTATAGCGGCAATCTCGGCCCGTCATGTCGCCAGTGCGCTCAGCTTCTGCCCTCGGGCAGAGGCGATTTCGGTTCAATGTAGGAGTAAGGTTTATGAAGTGTCCTTATTGTGGCAGCAAATGTACCCGCGTCGTCGATACCGCGCGCAAGGAACACAGCATCCGTCGTCGCCGAGAATGCCAGGATTGTGGGAAGCGCTTCTCGACGATGGAGCGAGCTATCCTCACGACGCCGCTGGTGGTCAAGCGCGATGGCCGTCGCGAGGCCTTCGACCGTGAGAAAGTCCTCTCTGGCCTGCGGGTAGCGTGCGCTCGGCGACCTGTTTCGGCTGGCGATCTGGAGCGGGTGGTCGACCGGGTCGAGAGTCACATCCGCCAGTTGGGTAGGACAGAGATTCCTACCCGTGCCATTGGCGACGTAGTCATTGAGGAACTGAAGTCTCTGGATCCTGTCTCCTACATTCGCTATGCCATCATCTATCTCGGCCTGGAGGATCTTGAGGCGGTACGGGCGGAGGTGAATCGATTGTTGGAGGAGCAGGAGTAGCGTGAGCGGCGCGGCGACACGTTTCGCTTGGGCCGTCCGCTCCGATGCCGGGCTGGTGGTGGCGTCGAGGGACGGAGATCATTCAACTGTGCGGTTGAGCAGATGAGACGGAACTGGTCCATAGCACATGTCCTAGATGTCGGTTGGGTAGGTAGGGCAGCTGTGGTTTGATCGAGTGGGCAAGAAGAGGAGCGATGGTGCGATGGCAGTGTCACCCGATCTGAGCAGCGTACACTTGCATCTGAGCAGGCCGGTCTACCGATATCATCAGTATCAAGGATATACGAACGATTGTGGCCCTACCAGCATAGCGATTGCGGTTAACGCCTTCCTGGGGGAGCGAGTGCTTGAGGGCCCGGTCGTGGCAGAGGAAATGAGTCACGTAGCTTTCGAGTGGAAGCCCTTTCCCCACTTGGTGGTGCCTCGCATTCCGAACTGGGCCACTTTTCCCTGGGGCATCGTCTATTACCTGCGAAAGCAGGGGTTCCGGGCTCGATGGCGTCTTTTTGGGACGCTGGAGCGACTGGAGCGCAACCTGCGCGCCGATCGATTGACGATGGTCATTATTGGCGAGCCCTGGCGCTGGGAGAAGTGGACCTACACCGGATGGGCCCACGTGAAGGTTCTTTTTGGTCAACTGCCGGGCCAGAGACTTTTGTTCGTCGACCCGGGCTACTCGCGTTCGTCGGATCATGATCGTCTGGAGCACCACGGTCTTTTCTGGCAGGATCAGGATGAGTTCCTGAGGCAGTGGCGGAATCTGCTGCGGATCTTCATCGAGGTGGAGGAAGATCCAGAAGGGTGAGCCTGAGTTCCGAAGGCCGATGGGGGGAGGGGCACGCGAAGAGCGTTTCAAATCTGTGTGATCTGAGGCTCGTGTTAGGAGGGGCGATATGTCAGACCGCGCTATGGATGAACTTCTTGTCGTCTGGACCAGCGGCGACCGCAACGTCGCGCTGGGCATGGTGTTGATGTACACACTCAACGCCAAGAAGTATGGCTGGTGGGACGAGGTCAATCTGCTCGTCTGGGGGCCGTCCCAGAAGCTGCTGGCCGAGGATGAGGAACTGCAGGCTGAGCTGGCCGAGATGATGGAGTTGGGCGTGCACGTGGGCGCCTGCAAGGCCTGCGCCGACAGTTACCCGGTCACGGAGGAGCTCGAAGCGCTGGGCGTGGAGGTCTTCTACAGTGGTGAGTTCCTGACCGACTGGATCAAGTCAGATGGGGCCGTGATCACGTTCTAGCAGGCGGCGAGGGAGGCGAGAGGGGCTGAGAACGCTGAGTTTCTCTCAGGTGCTTTTTGTCTCTGGATGCGTTAACAGTTGCACGGAGTTTCATGGGCGAAGAACAGGCCGATCCCTCGGAAGAGGTGGAGACAGGATATGGGGTGTTATGGCCCGAGGAATCTTTCGGTCTGGACCACTACGTCGAGTTGGCTCAGCGGGTGGGTTTCGAGGTGATGGAGCAGTGGGAGAGCGGACGACTCTTCCATCTGGCGCTGTGCAAGGCGTGAGATGAGTCGGTGGGGTTGAGAGCCTGGAGCGGTGGAAGGTTGCCACCGATGATGGGCGGAGGCACAGTCTGAGGTGTTGATCGCAACAGGAACACTGGACGCCGGGTCAATGGGTGGGCAAGTTGCTGTGGTGACAGGCGCCGGGCGCGGCATCGGCTTCGAGGCCGCGCGGGCACTGATCTGGTTGGGCGCGCACGTGGTCGTCGCCGAGATTGACCGTCGTACGGGCCAGGAGGCCGCTGCTCGTTTGCGGAAGGTATTCGGCGAGGAGACGGTGACGTACGTCCACACAGACATCGGCAGCGAGCGGAGCGTGCAACGATTAAAGCGCCGTATCCTGAGCTCCCACGGTCGGGTGGACGTGGTCCTTAACAACGCCACAGTGACGCCCATCGGCCCGGTGCACGACATCCCTATCGGGCAGTGGGACGCTAGCTATCGGGTCAACCTGCGAGGGCCGGCCCTGCTGGCTCGCGCTTTTCTCCCCGGCATGCTGAAACGGGACCAAGGGGTGTTAGTATGCGTCTCCTCGGTGGGCGAGGCCTACATGGGGGCCTATGAGACCTTCAAGGCTGCCCAGGTTCACCTGGCCCACACCCTCGACGCCGAGCTGGAGGGGACGGGGGTGAGCGCCTTTGCCATCGGACCGGGCCTGGTGCGCACGCGTGGCGCCGAGGCCGGGATCGAGCAGCTGGCTCCCCTCTATGGCAAGACGGTGGAGGCGTTCTACGCTATGAGCGAGGAGCACATCCTCTCCGCCGAGGCCGCCGGCGCCGGGTTCGCTGCTGCCGTGGCCCTGGCCCCGCGCTTCCGCGGGCAGGAGATCGGCGCGCTCCAGGCCCTGCACGCCGCAGGTATCGACGTGGACGGCGATGAGGCGGGAGCGGCGGCCATAGCGCTCAGCGACCGGGAGCTGGAGCAAGCGCTGGAGCTCTGTCGGCGGGTGCGGACCACCTTGGCGGAGCAGGCCGCGGGGTGGGCCGAGCGTCCCCTATTCGAGCGGCAGTGGATGAAGCGCGACTTCAACAGACACGCCGGGATGACCGTCGAGCGATGGCTGGAGGGTCTCGACGGGTTGGAGCAGGCGCTGGCGGCGCACGGTCAAGAGGTGGTGCGGAAGGCATCGGTACCTTTGGAGCGATTATCGGGTTTCTACGAGCACTTGCAGGAGCTGGCGGCAGGCTATGTGCGCGATCCGGTGAAGCTCGAGGAGCAGTTAGCGACGATTCAGGAATGGCGGGAGGACGTGGATCGGCTTGAGGCCACCCTGGCACGAGGCGGCGGGTGACATATGGCTAGATTTCGTTCGCACTCTTCCGTGTATGGAACGTCTCAACTGCTCCCGGTGGACAAGCGTGCGAGGCTAAGTCGTGATCCGCTGCTAGGAGTGATCGTATTCTTTTGTGCCGGCTAGGATTGGAGAGGATATGGCGAAACGAGAGATCGAAGAGATAGAAGTACTTAATCAGGACTTATCCATTGAAGATAGACTTTCCGAGAACGCCCTGAAGGTCTTCCGCCGCCGCTATTTGCGGAAAGGGCCCGACGGTCAGCCCGTGGAGACCGTGGAGGGCGTGTTTCGTCGCGTTGCTTCCCACATTGCTGCCGTCGAGAGCCATTTAGACGGAGGCGTTCAGCAGGCAGAGAAGGTTTTCTTTGATCTGATGACTCAACTTCGTTTTCTGCCCAACTCGCCAACCTTCACCGGGGCAGGTACGCCACTCTCGCAGCTGGCGGCCTGTTTTGTGCTCCCTATCTCCGATGATATGGGACGCAAGGATGACGGTATTTTCGAAACACTGAGGGATATGGCCTTGATCCAACAGACTGGTGGCGGGACCGGCTTCTCGTTTTCCAATCTACGGCCCAAAGGGGCTGTCGTTCACTCCAGCGGTGGCAAGGCCACCGGGCCGGTCGGCTTCATGCAGGTCTACGACACTGCCTCCGAGATCATCAGCCAGGGCGGGGCGCGACGTGGCGCGAATATGGCAGTGCTCCACATCAGTCATCCCGACATTCGTGACTTCATCCACTGCAAGTCGAGTGAGTATGATATCACTAACTTCAATATCTCTGTTGGTGTGAACGACGACTTCATGCGTGCTGTGGCAGCCGATAAGGCTTTTGAGCTTATTAGCCCCCAAGATGGAGAGGTGTGCGAGACCGTAGCCGCGCGCGAGCTGTTCGAGGAGATCGTGGAAGCGGCTCACAGAAACGGCGAGCCAGGCTTGCTCTTCTTGGATACGGCCAATCGAGACAACCCCACCCCTCAACTGGGCGATTATGAAGCGACGAATCCATGCGGGGAGCAGCCTCTACTCCCTTACGAGAATTGCTGCCTCGGGTCCATCAATCTGGCGCATCATGTCAAGTTGACGAGCGACGATGGGAAGCGAGCGCGCAGGACAGTCGATTGGGAGAAACTGGCGAAGACGGTCCGGCAGGCAGTCCGTTTCCTCGACGATGTCGTCGAGGCCAACGGATACGTGCCGGCTGTGCCCGAACTGCGGGAGGCGGCTCACCGCACGCGTCGCATTGGCCTGGGCATCACCGGGCTGGGCGACGTGCTCTACCAGCTCCGCGTGCGATACGGCAGCAAAGAGGCTCGAGATCTGGCGGGTCATTTGATGGCCTTCATCCGCTACCACGCCATGCGGGCCAGTGTCGACTTGGCGCGTGAGCGGGGTCCCTTTCCAGCTATCGAGGGCAGCATCTACGGTCCCGCCAGCTCGACCCAGGCCATCTCCTGGGAGCCGCCCCAACCCGTTGAACCCCTCGGTCCACCGGGCCGTTGGGGTCGGACCCCACTTGATTGGGATGCCCTCGTCGCCGATATCAAGCGTTATGGTATTCGCAACGCAGCCCAGACGACCATCGCGCCGACAGGCACGCGATCGACCATCGCGGGCATAGAGGCCTACGGCTGTGAGCCGGTGTTCGCTCTGGCCTACGTGCGCCATATGAACGACGATGGCCAGGATGTAGAGCTCAGGTACGCTAGCCCTCTCTTCCGTGAGGCTCTGGAGGAGGCTGGTCTGGACGAGGAGTCGTGCGAGCATATCATCGAGCAGGTGGCGATCTCCGGGAGTTGTCAGGGGGTGGAGCGGGTGCCGGAGGCCATCCGTGAGGTCTTCGTTGTGGCGCAGGACATCCCGGCGGAGGAGCACGTGCGCATGCAGGCTGCGCTTCAGGCCTTCGTGGATGCTTCGATCAGCAAGACCATCAACTTCCCGGCCGATGCAGAACCTGAGGAGGTGGCCCAGGCTTTCGATCTTGCGTGGAGGCTGGGATGCAAGGGTCTCACGGTCTATGTAACCGGCTCGCGAGAGAAAGTGGTGCTGGAGACGAAGGAGACGAGGCAGACCAAGCAGCGGCCCACGACCGGTATGATGTCCACCGAGGTGCGGCCGCGCCCTCACACGCTAGAGGGCAAGACTTACAGGGTGCAAACTCCCCTGGGCACAGCCTACACCACAGTCAACGTCAACGGCGATGGTGAGCCGTTCGAGGTGTTTCTCAACGTGGGAAAGGCCGGTTCAGACACAGCGGCGGTGGCGGAGGCTATCGGACGCTTAATCTCGTTGGTTCTACGCTTGCCCTCGCCGCTCTCGTCGAGGCGGCGTCTCAACCAAGTGGTGCGGCAGCTGCGGGGCATCGGCAGCGGTCGGTCGTTGGGCTTTGGGCGTGATCGCGTGCGGAGCTTGCCGGACGGCGTGGCACAGGTGCTGGCCGAGCACCTCGGCTTGACAGATCACTCGGAGAGCGCCAGGGGAAGTGAGCAGCTTCCGCTCTTCCCGGAAGGAGACCTCTGTCCCGAGTGTGGCCAGGCGTCGCTCGTCTTCGAGGAGGGCTGCCGCCACTGCTACAACTGTGGCTACAGTGAGTGTTGAGTATTTCCGGGAGCCCTACACCACCTCCACGTCCAAAGCGGAGAGGACTGCGTCGATAGGATTGAGGATGGTCGCGGATGGGGACCCAGCGAAAAGCAGGCCAACTACGCGCTTCTCCATATCCAGAACCGCCGAGCCGGAGTCCCCGCCCTCGCTCATGGGGCTGGCGATCAGCTGCCCGGTGAAGAGCGCTTTCGGGCCATAGTAGTCGATGCGCACGGTGGCGTCGACCTGGGTGATAACCCCCTCGGTGTGACCCGTGGTCCGACCGGATTTCTGGACGTTCGTCCCCAGCGATGCCGCAGCGACGCCCACCGGTGCGCCAATGCCCAGTATCTCGTTGGTCACCTGATTTGGCGGGAGCGGTCGCGCCAGCGCAGCGTCTACCCGATTGCTGATCTCACTTCTCTTCACCGCCTCAAGCTTGTGACGCGACCCGAATGCTCCAGCGATGCTGTTCAGCAGCTTGGCCGTCCAGTCGGCGACCTCGCAGTCGGAAGGCTCCGATTCAAACTCTAGGGGTATATACTCCGCTAGCCTGGCGATGCGGTCGTCCGGCCCACCACCGTCGGCGGATCCAGGCTGAAGGATCGGATCCCAAATCTCGCAGTTGTTGACGTTGGCGAGCACGTGGTTGTTGGAGAGGATGAAAAGCTCTTCGTCACGGCGCACCAGACAACCGAACGTGCCGGCGGTGATCAGGTAGTGTCCCACAGAGACGCCGGGCGGGATGATCGGTCGCCATCGATCTCGTGGTCCCAGATCCTCGCTTACGCCGGGTAGTGCGCGCAGCAGGCCTGTCTCGACCACATCTGTCTTGATAGCCTCCACTTTCAGGGGCACCAGGTCCCGTGTCGACAGAGCGGTGGATGGTTCCTTGCGCGTCACCGACACGACGACGCTCAGTTCCCCGGTGTTCTCCCCTTGGCTCATCTTGTAGCCCAAGCCAACGCCCACCACGTTGCGCTTCCGGAGCAAGTCAGCAGTGTGAGCTTCTTTGGCGCTCCTTGCATGAGCGAGTGTATTCACCATAATGCCTCCTTTCGATTATGGGTAGTCTCCCTAATAGCCATATCCGGCGCTCTGGACGGGATCTGCCGATCCCTCGTGAGCGAAAACGAGCCAACAACACGCAAGAGGGGGACCATCCGATTACGGCTTGGGGCTTAGCGCTAGGCACGCGATTGCCCGTAATTCTGTCCTGCCAGCAAGGTACAGAGGCGGTCTGCGGATTAAGCCGCTGAACCTACGCCGGCGTCGAGAGCTCGCAGCCTGCCCACGGCCTCGATGTCCACAGGCACGCCGTCCAGCTCCCGTGGTACGACATCCTCTGGATCGAGCTTTGAGCGCGGAACTTTGTGTGTCACCGAGACGACGATGGCCGCTTCATCGGTGAGCTCCCCACGCCGTCGCCGCAGCCCGATGCCCACGCCAACCACGTTGGCTTTTCGCATAAGCTCACCCTCGTGCCTCGTCTTGACGCGTCGGAGCCGCTTCATCTGCTCCTCTGATATCGGCATGTGATCCTCCCTTTCGGCGCTGCGATTGGTGCGGAGGGAATGAAGCTCCTACTATGGTGTGGGCAGCGGCCGCATCTTTATGAGCTGGGCTCGCTGCGTGGTGGCCATCGCCTGGAGCCTCTGGTCGCCGTTCTCGCGAGCCAGCTCGGCTGCCAGATCTAAGTCAGCCAGGGCAGCTTCGTAGTCGCCTTCCCTGACAGCGATTCCGGCTCGTAGGTAGTATCCCCAGCCCGACGTTGGATTCAGGTCGATAGCTGCCTTGACGTCGGCTTTTGCCTTCCCTACATCTCCCGATTGTAGGTAGATCCGCCCCCGGTTGAGGACAAAGCCGAAGGATGTCTCGTACAGGGGCTTGGCCGCCGCGAAAGCTTCCTCTGCCTCGGCTGGCTCTCCGAACTGATCGTGTAGTGCGCCTTTCCAGAGCCATGGCTCAGGATCATCGGGTGTGAGTTCCGTCGCTGCGTCGAAAGCCTCAAGCGCTGCCCGCAAGTTGCCCTCCGCAACCTGAGATCGGCCCGCTTCCATGCTCCGAAATGCCTTGCTCACCTCAGGAGGGGGGGCAAGGAACTGCTTATAGGCCAGCCACGCCCCCGCCAGAAGGAAGATGACAGCCGCCACTCCCGCCGCTACCTGCCGCCACCTCCGACGTCGTTGTTCGGCGGCTGCTTCATCCAGATACCACCACCAATCGGTGCGTGCCGGCTCGATTCCATCCCTTTCTTCTTTGAGGGCCCGGGATGCTTGATTCAGGAAACACTGTTTACGGTGCTCCAGCTGCCGCTGAATCGTCTCGAACCGTGTCCGCTCGACACGTACGTCCACGTTCCGCTGCTCAAGCTGGTGAAGCTCTTGGTCGATCTGGTCGAAGAGATGGAGCAGCTCTAATGCCCGAGGGCCGGCGTCGCTCAAGTTGGAGATCGCATGCTCTGCCTGATCCAAGGCTTCGCGAACGCGGTCGGCGGGCGTGCGGGTCTTGGAGGGGATGTAGAGCTTACCCACCGTCTTGGTCGGGTGCAAGTTCGTCGTACACTTGCTTGAGTCCGTTTCGCGCACGACGTCGGAAACGCGAGCGTTCGTCGTCAGAAAAGGGAAAAACGGAGAGGAGCTCATCCACGAAATCGACCACGTCATCGCGCGGCCTGCCAGACCTGTGGAGTGAGCGTACCCGTCGGCGCGCCAGACGTATGTATTCGCTCAGCGGTTCCGTCGCCGATTGATCGCTAATCGGCCCTCGTCCTGGCACGAGCGTGACGTTGGAGAAGCGAGATCTTCGCAGCGAGGTCAACGTATCTAGCCAGGCCTTGGTGTCCAGGCATTCGTCCATCACCGGCGGCTTGCCCACCACCAGTGTGTCGCCGAGGAAGAGAATATCCGCATCGCTTGACTTGACCCAGCCGCTCCCCGGGGCAGCGCCGGCGACCCGCTCCATCATTACATCTGCACCCCCCTTGTGTAACGTCAGCCTGTCGTTGAACAGCAGCCTGGGCAGCGCGGGCTCAATAGCTTTCAGAGCTTCTTCTTGCTGTGGATGATCGCGTTTCAGTCGTCTAATCACGTTGCGCCAAAACCCTCGGCTGTAGTTGGCTGCTTGCTCGTAGGCCCCTCTCGAAGCGACGATCGGAGCTTCCAGTAGGGAAGCGC
Source organism: uncultured Anaerolineales bacterium (assembly GCA_964421785.1). GTDB lineage: Bacteria > Chloroflexota > Anaerolineae > B4-G1 > B4-G1 > SKLM01. The sequence continues at coordinate 23,129 of CAYQZG010000028.1, read as the reverse complement.
ATAGCAACCGGTGTGGGTGTGCGTCCGTGAGAACCGTGTAGACGATGGGCTGCTCGGCTAGCTCTGAGATCTGTCGGCGCCACGTCAGGGTATCCTCAGGCAGTGTTGGCACGTCCACGGCGACGACGCCTGTCGGTCCGATAAAACAGCCAACATTGACGCCGCTAAGCTCATAGGCATACTCGGTTGAGACGTACACGTTGGGCGCGAGTTGCTGTATTTCTATTGTCTGTTTCATTGTGTTTCCCTGTGCGTTGAGCCGCCAAGCCCGTCCTCGGGCCGCTTCCCTTTGGAACCTAAGAACAGCATCGCTCCTAGCGGATAGCTCGAGCCGAGCTAGCGACCCGCAAGGCTGTGTGGTGTGTGTTACGTCGCTTTCCTTCGTTCAGCCTCGGCCTGGTTCCTCCAGTGTGGCTTCTAGGTCATGAAGGACGCTTCTGACCTCGTTGACATCGACTCTTGGTGCGCTCCCCTGGGCAACTTGAGGTCTTCCGCCGCCCTTACCGTCCAATTGGGCACAAGCTTCCTGAAGAAGCTGATTCACGTCCAACTCCAGGGCCTCTGCCCGCGCGAAGCAGAAGTGGGTTCGTTCATTCACGCTGAACAACAGCGCAACTACATCGCTTTGCTCCGTCAGCTTGCGGGCCAAGGCTTGCAGTTCGCCAGGGTTACGCTGTTGCCACACTGCTCCGACCACCCGATAGGGTCCGCGGATGGCCGCTGTTTTCACCAGCTGACCACTCTCCATGTCGAGCAGTCGCTGTCGGAGCTTCCGCTCGGCATGTCGTAGCTGCTTGTTCTCCTCCCGCAGCCGTTCGACAGCCTCGTCCAGCTCCCATGTCCCAACAGTCAACATATTCGCCAGGTTGGTCGTTATGCTTCGCTTGGCTTCGTAGTCCTGCAGCGCCCGTCCTCCGCATAGGAACTCGATGCGAGTCTTGTCCCCGCGGTGCTCCAGGCCGACAATCTTGATCATTCCAACCTCACCGGTGCGGGCGACGTGTGTCCCTCCGCAAGGATTGACGTCGAAGTAGGGTTCGGCCGCTGCCTCGGTGCTTGACGAAGGGCCGGGGATCTCAATCAGGCGGATGGAGTCGCTACGCTTCCCTTCATAGTGGATGGAGTCGCT
>CAYQZG010000028.1:1651-21900 GCA_964421785.1 uncultured Anaerolineales bacterium | reverse complement strand
TCTCAATCAGGCGGATGGAGTCGCTACGCTTCCCTTCATAGTGGATGGAGTCGCTGCGCTTCCCTTTGTAATGGCTGGATCCCCCGACGTCAGGCGGTGGCGCGGTTGGCGGGTCCGCCATCGACAAGTCTGCCGCGGTGACTGCGTCGACCTGCGCATCGCTGTCGACGAAGCGGATGCCAATCGGCCGATCATCCCAGACCACTTCGTTGGCCGCTGCCTCGATAGGCATCACATCCTCCATCCCGAGATTGGCGACATCTATATCAATCGTGCTCGATGTCGCCCCCAGATGGAAACCGACTGTGGCAGCGTGTGGATAACCGGCCTCTTTGAGGACCTGCTCGAAGGCCGCTGAGAGGATGTGTTGACCGGTGTGCTGTTGCATGTGGTCGAAGCGTCGCTGCCAGGCTATCTCCCCTACCAAGTCTCCGAGGCTCTCATCCGTTGCGATCTCGTCGGAGAGAACGTGTACGATAGGTCCTCGACCGGGGCCATCGGCCTCACGTTCAACCACGTCCAAAACCGTCACGTTCCCCAGTGTGCCTCGGTCCGCTGGTTGTCCACCCGATGCGGGATAGAAGGCGGTGCGATCAAGGACCACCGCAGGGTGGTTCTGCCAAGTCAGCTTCTCGACGATATGGGCGGTGAAATGGGTCCGATAGGGGTCGGTGTAGTAAAGGCGTTTCGTCATTGCACCTCCAGAGGTAGCCTGAACGTGAACTGGCTGCCCTCGCCGGGCGTGCTGTCAACCCAGATTTCTCCTCCGTGAGCTTCCACGGCCAGCTTGCAGAAGGGAAGTCCAAGGCCGGTGCCTTTGGTTCCCTTGGCGCTCTCCAAGCGTGTGAAGCGCTCGAAGAGGTGTGCTTGCGCGTCCGGGGATATCCCTAGCCCGTTGTCGGAGATGGTGAACTTCAGGGTTGACTCCTCCTGCACGACGGTGAGGGAGATTCTACCATCCGTTGGTGTGAACTTTGCTGCATTATCCAGGAGATTCGTCAGGACACGCATAATCATATCGTGGTCGACTCTCACTGGAGGCAGGCCGTTCGGGACGTCGACGTCTAGTGCTTGTCTTTTCTTCTCGATCACCGGTTCCACCAACTCGATCGCCTCTCGGGTCAGCATCTTCGGCGGCACCAAGACCTTATTCAGGTCTGCCTTTCCCTCCTCCAGTTGCCGCAGATCCAGTAAGGAATCGATGAGACGTCGTAGCCTCTTGCTGCTGCGCAGTGCCACGTGCAGCATGTCTAGCATGGAGAGGGTGCTGTCCCTCTCCAGGAGCGCCTGGCGCATCATCTGCAGGCTGCCAAGGATGTTGCTCAACGGGTTCTGCAGATCGTGGACGATCATGTGCATCAAATCGTCTCTCATACGCTCCAGTTCTGCCAGTTCTGTAATATCATGTCCGATCAACTGGATGGCCTTCTGCCCTTGGATCGGAGATCCGTAATCGATGGTCGTCATACTTACACTCAAGGTACGTAGGCCGCTGGGAGATGGTATTCTCATCTCGGTGCTTGCCTCCCCATCTTCGGGGAGGTTCCTGAACATCTCCTCACAAGAGGCTTTCTCCTCGCCGAGTAGATCGCACCAATAGGAACCGATGAGTTCGTCCGCCGGTCGTCCCATTAGCTCGACCGCTTTCTGATTGACGTCGAGGATCTCCATATTGAAGTCTATGACGAGGACTGGCACGGGACTGCCATGGAACAGTCTCTCGTAGCGGAGTTCGGCTCGGCGAGCGCGTTTGTAGAGTTCCGCATTGTGAATGGCCAGAGCAGCTTGCTCCGCAACCCGGTTCAACACATCCAGCGCATGCTCATCGAGCGTACCGGCGGTGGGGTTGAGCGCCTCGATCGCGCCGATGGTCCCCTGGTCTGTCTTGATAGGGGCTGCCAGCACGGTTTTGGTCTCAAAACCCGTCCTCTCGTCGACGCCGGAGTAGAAACGGCCGTTGCTGTAGGCGTCTGGTATGAAGATGGACTTGCCCTCTCGTGTGACCCAGCCGGCGATTCCCCTGTCCAGCGGCACGCGAAGGCCGGTGACGGCTTCGGATGCCCCGCCGACGGCGACTCGGAACGTGAGAACAGGGACACTATCGCTCTCTGCGGATTCGCGATCCGCAGGCGCCTCTACAGGTTCCTCGTCGAGGAGGGCGACAGAGACCGCTTCCACCTGGAAGTACTCCCGCACTTGATTCATCAAGGAACGGAGCATGCTGTCCAAGTCCAGTGTGGCCGTTAGCAATTGGCTCGTTTCGTGAAGGAAGGATAGCTCGCGCACCTTTGACTCAAGGTTTTTGATCCGTTCAAGGCTGTCGGATGAGTCGTTCATTTTCATATGCTTTCAAATACCACTTCCTCCCGCCCATGGAGTTTCTCGAGCACCTTCTTCGTAATCATTTCCAGGTGGTTATGGTTTGTCACGAAGTCCAAAGCGTCGGAGGGCACGGTCAGTACCGGACAAAGGGAGAAGCCCATGATCCAGCTCTCATAAAGCTCATTCAGCTGTTCGAGGTAGGCCGTCGAGATGTTCTGCTCGTAGGAACGGCCCCGTTTTCGAATCCGCTCTTTCAATGTGGCAACCGAAGCCCGCAGGTAGACAATCAGGTCTGGAGGAGGTAACACGGTGGTCACCACGTCGTAGAGCTCGCAGTAGCTGCGGTAGTCCCGTTCGTCCATCAGTCCCTGCCGATAGAGGTTGCAGGCGAAAATCTCGGCGTCTTCGTACACTGTTCGATCTTGCACCACGGAGTTGGCTCGTTGGAGAAGCTGCCAGTGATGGCGCAGGCGACGCGACAAGAAGTAGATCTGTGAATGGAAGCTCCACCGTTCCATATCCTCGTAGAAGTCGGATAGATAGGGATTGTCGTTGACAGCTTCAAAGAATGGCTCCCAATCCAGCCATTTGCTCAACAGCTCTGTCAGTGTCGATTTTCCTACGCCGATGTTACCGGCGATAGCGACGAAACGTTTCATAGTGATAGGCTACATACAGTCAAGGGGGGGCGTTGCACTTTCTGTGTGTGCCATGTACCTCGATTTATTCTCCGACCTCGCCGCTTCGCTCCCCTTCATGGTGGGCGGTGCTTGTGGCAGGGAGACGATAAAAGTACTTCCCGTTTGCGGAGAGCTTCTCACGTCTACATATCCTCCATAAACCTCCACAATCTCCCATACGAGGGCCAATCCAATGCCCATGCCCCCGAAGCGCCGGTTGATGCTGCCATCAACCTGGTAGAATCGCTCGAAGACTTGGTCCAGGTGCTCTTGTCTTATTCCAATGCCCTCGTCTTCGACTGCCACGCACGAATGATCATTGTCTTCCCAGGCCCGGAGGATAACGGTGCCACCGTCGGGGCTGAACTTGATGGCATTATCGACAAGATGCGTGAAGGCCTGCACCAGGTGTTCCCTGTCAGCCATAACGGGAGGCAAGGCATCGGGCAGTCTTGAGGTCAGACGGACCCCGGCTCTATGCGCCTGAGTCCTCAGGTTGGCTGCTGCGCATCGTGTTGCTTCCAATACACAGGTCGGCTTGGCCTTCGTTTCCCCTCGTGACAGCTTATCGAGTGTCGTTAGGTCACGGGTTCGACGTTCAAGACCACGCACGCGTTTGCGAATGATCATCAGTGCCTCTCGCTGCTTCTCTGACAGAGGGCCCAGGTCTCCCGCCATCAGCAGCTCGATGTACCCCTGCACCAATGTGAACGGGGTTCGCAGCTCGTGGCTTACGTTCTGCACCAACTCGGCGCGCAATCGGTCTATTTCTTTCAACTCATCATAGGCTTGGCTCAGCTTATCTCTCTGGATCTGTAGCTTCTGGTATAGTCGGGCGTTCTCCAGCACGATGCCAAGCTGGGCAGCCACAGCTTGGAACAGGCGTAGATCGTCGTCGTCGAACGCATTCTTGTGGGTACTCTCGGCGTTGAGGACTGCGATGATGTGCCCGGCGACTTTGACCGGGACGTTCAGTTCGGAAAGCACCCCGGGCGCTCCCTCGAAATAGATCGGCGTCTCGCGCACATCGCCGATCAGTTGAGTTTCTCCGGTCAAGTAGGCGCGTCCAGCTACACTTCGGTCCAAGGGTATTCTCACCTCGGTCATCTCTGGTGCATAGCCGATCTGAGAGGGATGCATTCTAAGGGTGGTTGTTGACCCTTCTGCTTCGTCCTCGACCGGGAGGGCGAATGAGAGATGCTTGATACCGAGCATGCTATGGAGGGCGTCGACGGTTCGCTCCAGCACTTGGTCGAAATCGAGGCTGATGGCTCCGGCTTGCATCACTTGCTGGAGCAGGCGTGTCTCAGTCAGCCGGCGCCGGGTCTGCTCGAATAGACGTGCGTTCCTAAGCACAACCCCAAGCTGCGCAGCTACGGCGGAGAACAGCGAAAGATCGTCCTCATCGAAGTCCTTCAGTAGTGGGCTCTCCGCGTTGAGGACGGCGACGACCTCATCCCCATCCCAGACCGGTACGGCCAGCTCGGTGCGGTTGGCGGGTGCTCCGTCGAGAGAGGATGAGACGTCGCTGACGGCAGTGAACAGCAGGGCCTCCCCGGTGCGATAGGCGCGTCCCATAATACTATCATCCATCGGAAGGCGCCATGGTGTCAAGGCGACCTCGCCCGTCGACCCAGGACTTTCGCTTCCCGATGGAGGGCCGGCCGTGGAGGGATGCACGATCATGCTTGACCCATCCTCGTCTGGCAAGGCGAAGGCGATGTGCTCAATGCCGAGCGTATTCTGCAGGGTCTCAATGGTCCGATCCAGTACCTCGTCGAAGTCAAGCGTTGATGAGGCGGCGAGAATGATCTTCTGCAACAATCGCATCTCTCTCAGCCGCCGGTTAACCTCCTCGAACAGCCGAGCGTTTTCCACTGCGATGGCGACCTGGTTGGAGATGCCGGAGAAGAGCCGCTGGTCATCCTCATCGAAGGCATAGGGTTCATACGATTGCGCGGAGATGACCCCGATGAGCTCGTCTCTGGCAAGAAGCGGTAGCAACATAAGGGACTGCGTCGGTTTGCCTCGGGGGATGCCCTTCACGGGTAAGGTCTCCTGTTCTCGGTCCCAATGCTCGATCCACAGAGGTTCCTTGTTGCGCACCACCCATCCAGCGAATCCGCTATCTCCTTGGAGGTCGAGGGTGAGGGGGTCTAAGGGGTTTCCCCGGTCAACGATGAGCGAGAGGTGGATCTCGTCCTTTCTCTTGTCGTAAAGCCCGATGTAGAACGTGGTGATGTCCATCAGGCCGCTCAGCTGCTCGTAGACCTGCTTTAGCACCGCGTCCAGGCTCAGGGTTGAGTTGATGGTCAGGTCGATGTTGCGGAGCGCGGTGAGTACCTCGACGTGACGTTGTTCCTCTCGATAGAGTCGGGCGTTCTGAAGGGCGGTTCCTATCTGCTCTGCCAAGGTGCGAGCTGTGCTGATATCCAGTTCGTCGAAGCTTCCTCTCTCTTGACATTGCAGGTCCAGCACGCCGACGACCTCGCCTTCGCTTCTCAGGGGCACGGCTAGCTCGGATCCAGCCTGATAGTGATCGGGGAATGGGGCGAAGTATCGCTCCTCCTGGCGGGCGTCGTTGCTCACCTTGCATTCGCCGTGCCGGGCAACCCAACCCATAATGCCCTGATCCAGCGTTTGACGGTAGTCATCGGGAACGATCTCTGTTTCGATTCCCGCCTTTCCACCGATCGTCAGCTCCCCGCTCTCTGCATCCACGCGCATAAGGATGACGCTGTCGTAGCGAAAGTGCTCGTGAATGGTCTTAGCCACGGTCGGGAGGAGACGCTCTGGCTCAACCATGGTGTTGGCTTGTTGGGCCACCATGCTGAGCAGCGTACCATATCTGGCTCGGCGACGAGCCTGCTCGTAGAGTCTGGCGTTCTCGATAGCGAGCGTCGCCTGCGCGGCGATCGACGTGGCCATATCTACTTGTCTGGCCGTGAAGCGATGACCCTCCTCAATGTGATCCAGCGCCATCAGCCCAACGACCCACTTCTTGCTGATCAGCGGGACGAGAAGCACGCTCTTGATGCCGAAGGGTTCGATGAGGTGCCTGGGCAGAGAGGAGGCTGTTGCATCGGCGATGAAAAGCGGGCTCTGTTCACGGATGACCTGTTGTGCTTCAGGGATTTCAACTAGTGGCACGGGATAGCCTTTGTCCATGAACAAGCGCCACATCTCCTCATCCCTATGGCCGTCGCTGAACGCCGACATGGTCGGCATCGACATCTTTCCTTCGTCGCTGATCAAGACGATGGTACAGCGATGCGCTCCACAGATGTCGGCGGCTAGCTGTGTGACCCTTTCCAGCACCTGATTCAGGTCCAGTTCTGCGGAGACCTCTTGTCCGATTCTGGTCAGCGTTCTCAGCTCGTTTTCAGCGTTGTCGATCTCCTCCAGGTTGGCAGTGCTTGGCCAACGAGTCGATCCGGGAGCCCACCCGATCTCGCCCATTGTTCCGTTGACTTGCTTTCTTGCTCTCAGCCGCTGTATCTCGTCCAGTAGGTGTTTCCTATCCACCGCTCGCCCTATGGTGTGCATCAGTCTACCTGGCTTGATGGGCTTGGCAACGTAGTCGTAGGCGCCCAGGTGCGTGGCTTTGGCTGCTGCAGTGGTGTCTGGTTCGTTGGTGATGATAACGAGCGGAATGTGCTCGTCGAGCTCGTGCACCTGCTCCAGCAATCCTTTCACGTTCGGACTGTCGGCGTGCAGCCGGGTAACGTCGGCCACGACAACGGCGGGGGGGTGCTCGCAGCCGTGGTCGGTCAGCACCTCGTTGGCTTCAGAGATATCGGTCGTCGTGTAAACGTCGTATCCCCCCTCCTTCAGTAGGGGCTTGATTGTACGCGAAAGCGGGTCGACCGAGGTGACTGCATCGACCTGAGCATTCTGTCTATCGTCTATGATCAAGACTCTGGTCATGTCAGCCTTACCTGCTTCCTGCGGCTGGGCGGTTCCGCCCGTGGCTCGCAGACGAAAGGTCCGCGCCGATCAAACCTGCCAGCGATGTCAGATGATCCAGAGTCTTCTGTAGCATCACCCGCAGTTGGGAGACCTGCTCTTTGGGACGTTCTCCTCCGTGTCCGGCCAGCAGAGCTCCTACACGGCCTAAAGCTTCGTTCGCTGCCAGGAATTCGCCCAAGGCCCGAGGCCCGCCCTCCTCCCGTGGCGTCTGCTGGGGAGTCACCCGCGTTGGGGGCGACGTGGTCGCCCTGGCGGCCCGCGTGTGTGCCTTGCCCATCTCTTCAATCTGTGGCAGCGACTGCTGATAGGCGCCGATACCCAACGTTTCTCTTACCTTCCCTTCGACGAAAGCGAGAGCGCTGGCGTCTCGGACATAGTTAAGATCGTTGGTATCAATCGTCAGCAGGGACGAGGCGGCATAGGGGGCGGGACACATGCCCTCAGCGAAATGCCGCTCGTAGGCTGCCTTCACCCTGGCGATATAGTCGCGATCCATCTCTCGCTCATAGGGGCGGTCGCGGGCCGCGATGCGGGCCATAAGTGCGTTCGTGTTGGCTTGAAGATAGATCACCAGATCTGGAGCGACGATGCGCTCCGCCAGTACGGTGTACAGCCGTTGGTACATCTCGAGCTCGTTGCCTTCTAGGTTCAAACGGGCGAAGAGAGCATCCTTACCGAACGTGTAGTCGCCGATCAGGGGCTCATTCGCTGTCAGGGATGGTATCGCCTGCTGCTGGCGATAGCGGCTTAGCAGGAAGAACATCTGCGTCTGGAAGGCGTAGCGAGCGCGATCGCTGTAGAAGTTTGAGAGGAATGGGTTTTCCTCGAAAGCCTCCAACAACAGCTTCGCCTTGAAGCGCGGCTGCAGAAGACGGGCCAGCGTCGTCTTGCCCACGCCGATGGGCCCTTCGATGGCGAGAAAGAAAGGTTTCATCTTCGTAGTCTACTCCCTCTTAGCCATCTGTTCGCCGTAGGCCAGCAGCGTATCCACCATCCTCGGTTCCCGTCCCTCGGCGTAGACACGCAGCACTGGCTCAGTGCCCGACGGGCGAATGAGGAGCCATGAGTCGTCGGACAGTAGGTATTTCACGCCGTCAAGCGTATGTATATCGATGATGCGCTCTCCGGCCAGGGTGTCAGGCGCCTCGTCCAGCAGCTGCTCCACCATCTTCCGCTTGGTGATCGGTGTACGCAGCGGTATGTCACGGCGCGCGTAGTGGGCCGGGCCGACGTCACTCTGCATAGATTCCACTAGCTGGTGCAGGGGGCACTCCGCGCTTGCCATGATCTCCAGAAGCAGAAGGCCCATCAGCACTCCGTCACCTTCTGGAATGTGCCCTTTGATGCTCAGGCCTCCGGATTCCTCGCCGCCTATCAGAACGTCGTCGTTCAGCATCTGGTCCGCAATGTGATTGAAGCCCACCGGTGTCTCCACGAGCGGCAGGTCATACTGCGCGGCCAGGCGATCCACCATACGCGTGGTGGAGATGCTCTTGACCACAGTACCGCGCCATCCCCGTTCCTCGACGAGGTGCCGAAGTGCCAGGCCGAAGATATGGTGCGGATCGACGAAGTTTCCCAGCGCGTCCATTGCACCGAGGCGGTCGCCGTCCCCATCCGTGGCCAGCCCTACGTCGGCGTGTTGTGCCTGGATCGCCGCTGCCAGGGCGCTTAGATAGTGGGCCACTGGTTCGGGATGGATACCCCCGAAGCCGGGGTTCATCTCGCCGCGGATCTCTACTACACGACAGCGGGTGCGCGCCAGCATATCCGCGATGCACTTCCGACCTGATCCGAACATAGCGTCGGCGACCACCCGCAACTCGCTGGCGGAGACGAGATCGAGGTCGACCAAGCCGCCCAGGTGCTCGTAGTAGGCCCAGGCCGGGTCAAAGCGCCGGATCAGGTCCTGGTCGATGGCAGTCTGGTAGTCCATTACGTTTGGCCAGCGCGCCCGCTCTTGGTTGCGGGTCAGATAGGCCTCGACGTGCTCCGCCTGTTCGGGCAGGGCTGCGCCGCCGAAGTCGGCCTTGAGCTTCAGGCCGTTGTAGCGGGGGGCGTTGTGGCTGGCGGTGATCATCACGCCGGCCGCTGCTTTCTTGTGCAAGACTGCGTATGAGATGGCCGGGGTCGGCGCGTCGGCCCGGGTGAGGTGAGCGACAACGCCATTGCCGGCCAATACGCGGGCTACCTCGGCTGCGTAGCGGTCCGAAAGGAAGCGGGTGTCGAATCCGATCACCACCTCCGGCCTGCGAGTCACCTCCTCCAAAACGTAGTCGGCGATGGCCTGGGCGATCAGCCTTAGATTGGCGAAGGTGAACGTGTCCGATATGACGGCGCGCCAACCGTCTGTTCCGAATTTGATGGTCAAGGTGAACTCCTCTGAAAGCGTTTCGTGTCCTTGCGTGTTTCAGGCGTTATTTCGCGCCTTCAGCCGCACCGGGTTTCGCAGCCTGAAGGCGCGCGGGGTGGATTGTTTTGCCCTTGTGTTGCAGAGCCTGGAACTAATACGGTGCAACGCTCATCAGCCTCATAGCTGATTATAGTCCTAGAGAGAGCTCGTGTCAAAGCCGCGCGCGGCGGGTCTAGGTGTATCCTTCGTTTCCTTTGTGTTAGGCGTCGAAGTAGAGTTCCATCTCGTAGGGATGGGGGCGGTTGCGGACTTGGTAGTACTCCTCGTCCATCTTGAAAGCGATCCATCGCTCGAGCAAGTCCTCCGTGAAGACCTCGTCGACCAACAAGAAATCATGGTCCTCCTCCAGAGCCTCCAATGCTTGTTTCAAAGAGCTGGGCAGTGGCTTGATATCGGCTCGCTTCCTATCGGACCAGGAGAAGATGTCGGCGTCGATGGGCCCGAAGCCGGCCTCGGTAGGGTCTATCTGGTGACGGATCCCATCCAGGCCGGCTAGGATTTGCGCTGCCAGCGTCAGGTAGACGTTGCATGTGGCATCCGGGGGGCGGAACTCGATGCGTGCTTCATCAGGCTGCGTCGCGTAGCGCGGAATACGTACCGCAGCGCTTCGGTTGCCGATGGAGAAGAAGGCGTTGACGGGAGCCTCGTAGCCGGGCACCAGCCGTCGGTAGGAGTTCGTGCTCGGGCTCGTCAGGCCCAGCAACGCAGGGCCGTGTTGCAGCAGGCCTCCGATGTAGTAGAGGGCTGTCTCGCTCATCAGGCCGTATCCCTCCGGGTCGTAGAAGACGTTCTGATCGCCCTTGAAAAGATGCTGATGGAAGTGCATACCCGATCCAGCTTCACCATAGATGGGCTTGGGCATGAACGTGGCAGTCTGACCGTGGCGGTGGGCCGTCATCTTGGTGACGTATTTGACGATCATGGTAGCATCGCCGGCCTGCAGGAGGCCCATCAGCGACGTCTCGATCTCGCACTGCCCTGGCCCTCCCACCTCGTGATGGTGGTACTTCACCGGAACGCCCATCGACTGCAGCCGGAGGCTCATCTCGCTGCGCAAGTTATGGAGTGCATCCTTGGGCGGTATGGCGTGATAGCCGCCGTGCAGCGGGATGTAGTGCCCGTGGCCCGCTACGCCGCTGCGCCACGTGGCCTCGCTCGATTCGACGCTGTAGCCGGCGCGATTCATCTCGTTCTCGTAGGCCACGGTGTCGAAGATGTAGAATTCAAACTCCGGTCCCCACTGACTTCGGTCGGCGATGCCGGTCTCGACCAGGTAGCGCTCTGCGCGGCGGGCCACGTTGCGTGGATCGTTGTCGAAGATGGCCTTCGTATCGGCCTCCAGTGTGGTGCAGATAAAACTGAGTGTCGGCGCGTCGCAGAAGGGATCCGCGAACCCGGTGGAGAGGTCCGGCACGAGGACCATGTCGCCGGCCTTGACAGATTTGAGGCCGACGGCGGAGCCGTCGAATCCGACGCCGTTCTCCATCAACGTGGGTGTGAAACGTGGTGTGGGCACAGTGAGGTGGTGCCAGCGTCCCCACAGATCCGTGAACTTGAGGTCGATCATATGAATGTTCTGTGTCTCAACGTATTCTCGAGCTTCTTCGAATGAGCTGAACATCTCTGCGCTCCTCTTCTTGATGGGGGCTCCCTGCTACGAGCCGCGTCCGCTATTCGGGCTCTTCGTGTCCTCTTTTCTTCTTCTTCGTGTTGATGATCTGGCGATAGACAGCCACTGTACTCGCAGCTATACTTCTCTGGGTGAATTGCTGGAGGATCCTCTCTCGGCCTTCCCTTGCCAGGCGGGATGCCTTGTCGGGTTTGTGCATCAATTGGGTCAGGCAGGCTCTGAGCGCTGCGGCGTCGCCCTCGGGGAACACCAGGCCGGCATCGCCGATGACGTGGGGAATCTCGCCGCAGTCGGAGCCGACGACCGGCACACCACAGGCCATTCCCTCAATCAGAACTCGCCCGAACTGCTCCACCCAATTGGTTTGGGAGCGTGAGGGCAGCACGAGCACGTCCAACTGGCGGTAGAAAGCGGGCATGCGGAGGGACGGCAGCCATGCTCCGAACGTGACGTTGGCAGTGAGCCCCAGGCGACGGGATTTTGCCTTCAGGTTCTCCTTCTCGCTACCTTCACCCAGGATGTGCAGGCGCCACGGCCTAGTTTCACCCGCTGTGCCCTTCAGGCCCGCCACCGCGTCCAACAGCAGGTCGACCCCCTTCTCCGGCACCAACCGCCCCACGTACCCGATCGCGTACCCCCGGGCCGGATCGCGGCGTACCTGCTTCGGGTTCAGGGGCGATGAGGCCGCCGCGCTTTCGTGGCTGGAGGGCGTGAAAATGGTCGGATCGACTCCAAATTGAGGGATGACGGCCATCGGTCCCTCATATCCTTTGTCACGCCAAACCTCTGCTGCTCCCTCACTGCCTGCGATAGCGTAGTCGGTGTTCTGGAGGTTGTATGACTCGACGAGTCGAAAGGGCAGCGGGTAGTCTCGGTTGAGATTCTGCCAGGAGAACCAGAGGGCCTGGATGTCGGTCCGCTTGGCCAGCCAGAGGGCGTGGGCCGTCGCGAGGTTATAGGGTTCCTCATCGATGTGCACTACGTCGGGGGCGAACGAGCGCAGACGTCGTCCCAGCCGAGGGTAGAAGTGGAGGTGGAAGCTTCCGTTGAATCGGATGGGTTCCACGACCAGCTCGTAGCCTTCTGTGTGCGCCCGCTCCAGGTGGATAACCCGGCTGTCACCGCGCCAGGAAGGGGGGACGGCGACCATCAGGTCCACGTCGGGAAAGCGAGCGATCTCCTCGAGTTTACGCTGGTAGGCGCCCACCAGACAGGCCTTGGAGACCATCAAGACGCGCATAAGGCCGCTTCGCTCCCGAAGGCCGCTTCGCTCCCGAAGGCCGCTTCGCTCCCGAAGGCCGCTTTGCTCCCGAAGGCCGCTTTGCTCCCGAAGGCCGCTCCGCTCCCGTAGGCCGCTTCGCTCCTGTAGAGTACCTTGCTCATATCACTGCGGTCTCAGGCGCCACTGAATGTGCTGCCTTTCCCCCCATTGTTGTCCGATTCCAAAGGATTGGCATTATAGCATACCCTGCCGGGTGAGCAATTGCCAGGGTTTGGGGGTAAACGAAGCAGTTCCAAAGGTCCTGGGGTGCCTTAGGTCGCTCCCTGTCGCGCTCGCCATGGGCATCAACCCCAGCTTCGTTTACCTTGTTCGCGTCTGCGTGCGTTCTGGAGCATTGAGGGCGCTTATGGCAGCCGACTTGCTTCGAGATTCCTTTGGCGTTTCAAAAGAAGCGATGGTTATGCTATAATCCCTTCCGCTATGGATGCCCGTTTGATCTACAACCCGACCGCTGGCCCACGGGACGTCCGGGCGATCCTGGAGCGGCTCTGTTCCTTTTTCGAGGGAAGTGGCTGGTCCATCGAACTGCGCACGACCGAGCGACCGGGTGACGCCAAGAGGATGGCGCACCGGGCCGCCGTGGACCGTCTCGATGCTGTGATCGTCGCTGGCGGTGACGGCACGGTCAACGAGGTGGTCAACGGCCTGGTGGGCAGCGATACAGCGTTGGGCGTGCTTCCGGTTGGCACCGGCAACCTATGGGCCAAGGAGCTTCGCGTTCCCACCTATGCGCTGGCGAATCCGCCTGGGTATGCCTATACCCGGCTTCGGAGGGCGGCGCACGGCTTGGTCGACGGGGCCGTCAGGTCTGTCGACGTGGGACAGGTCAACGGGCATGCTTTCCTCTGTTGGGCCAGCGCCGGCCTGGACGCGCAAGTGACCACCGAGATGGAGCCTCGGGACAGGGCGACCAAGCGCCTCGGGGCGTTGCCTTATCTCATCGCCGCCGTGCTGGTTGCGCAGAGCTTCCAGGGCGTGCAGACGACCATCATGCTGGACGAGGATATGGTCCGAGGGCGCACGCTGCTGGTTATGGTGAACAATATTCAGCAGTACGGTGGTCTGGTGGAGATGGCACCGGGAGCGAAGTTGGACGATGGCCTCCTGGACGTCTTCGTCTTCAAGGGGCTGGGCTTTGGCTACGTCGTTCGACATCTGTTCAAGATCCTATCGCAGCGCTACCTGGAGGATCCTACGATCGTCCATCGGCAGGCGCAGCGCATCGAGATCCGCACCGAGAAAAGGATGCCGATACAAGTCGATGGCGATCCTCTGGGGAGCACACCAGCTCGGATGCGGATCGTGCCCCGCGCGCTTCATATTATCGCGCCTCCGACTATGCCGTCCGATTTGCTGATTGAGACGACGCAAGGAGAACAACAATGAACCCGCTCTATGTGCTTCTGATTTTCATCCCTGTGGGCCTGATCTCCAACTACGTCGGCGGTCCCCCACTGCTCACCTTCGCCGCCGCGGCGCTGGGCGTCGTTCCCCTGGCCGGTCTCATCGGCGAAGCGACAGAGGAGCTGGCTGCGCGCACCGGCCCTCGGGTCGGTGGCCTACTCAACGCCACACTGGGTAACGCGGCCGAGTTGATCATCACCGTCTTTGCCCTGCGGGCCGGCCTGCTCGATCTGGTCAAGGCGTCCATCACCGGCTCCATCCTGGGCAACTTGCTCCTGGTGATGGGTCTCAGTCTGCTGGTCGGTGGGCTGCGCAACGGGCAGCAGGAATTCGACCGCGTCCACGCCGGCATCGACTCGACCATGCTGATCCTGGCCCTCATCGCACTGGCCGTTCCCTCCATCTTCAGCCACGCCATTGAACCCAACCACGCGGCCGTTGAGTACCTGAGCGAAGGGGTGGCTGTGGCTATGCTGGTCATCTACGTCGTGGAGCTCGTCTACTCGTTCACCTCTCCCAAGCCGGCGCATCCGTCGGTCCACGCCCAAGCCGAGCCGAGGTGGACGCTCCAGAGGGCGATTGTCGTGCTCTTGGTCGCGACAGGCTTCATCGCCTGGTCGAGTGAGGTGCTGGTGGGCGTGGTGGAGCACGTGGTTGAGCATCTCGGCTGGACTGAGTTTTTCTTGGGCATCGTCATCATTCCCATCGTGGGCAACGTGGCCGAGCACCTGGTGGCGGTGCAGGTGGCGGCCAAGGATCAGATGCAGCTCAGCTTGGAGATATCGGTCGGCTCCAGCCTACAGATTGCCCTGTTCGTCGCCCCGGTCCTGGTCTACATCAGCCTGCTGATGGGTCGTCCTATGGATCTCGTCTTCAATGAGTTTGAGTTGATCGCGCTGACCGCGGCAGCGCTGATCGCGGCCCTCGTAGCTCTGGATGGCGAGTCGAACTGGATGGAGGGAGCACAGCTGCTGGTGGTCTACATCATTCTCGCCATGGCCTTCTTCTTCCTCCCGGCGTGAGCGGGTGCGTGGTCTCCTGACCGGCCACGGCGGCTGCCTTGCTGGCTCGCCTAGAGCGTGCTATAATCTCTAGCGAGCTTATGTGTCCGCTTTTCGGGTGCATCTTTGGGCCTTATGAAAGAAGCTCGCGACTCCGTCCCCAGGTGAGCAAGTCGCCCCGAGGACGGAGCTCAGAGCGCTTTTTTCGGTAGAGCTGTCTTTGGTTCGAACAGATTGGGAGTATCCAATGGGAATCTATCTCGACATTGCGCAGATTATCATCAGTGTGGCATTGGTGGCCATTATTCTTCTCCAGGGCCGCCGAGGCGACTTGGGGGGCAGCGTCTTTGGCGGCTCCTCGAGCGCTATCTATCAGAAGCGGCGAGGTCTGGAAAAGACCATTTTCCAGATCACCATCGGCCTAGCGATTGCTTTCTTCGTCATCACTCTGGTCAACGTCATCGTCACCGGTTAGTTCAACCGACACCTTCGCTACTAGAACGCCTCGGGGTTGCATCTGTCCCCGAGGCGCTCTTGTGTCGGTCCATGGGCGCTTGCATGGGACAACTCTTCCGACCGAGGACACCTTGGTGTGCAACGCTAGCGGCCTAGGCGAGGGGCGTGTGCTTGTGAGGCTTCTTGAGTCATCCGATCTCCTCCGGAGATGGAAGGGGTAGCGCGTGACACGCTACATTCGCTGGCAGATGCTTCTCATTTTGCTCGGTGTCGTGTTGTTGGTGCTATTGCTCACCTATCTGGCCATCAACTACACCACTGTGCTGCGACCAGGCCATGGTGGTACTTACGTGGAGGGCATCGCGGGTCAACCCTATGTGCTGAACCCGTTGCTCAGCGACTTCAACCAGCCGGACCAGGATCTCTGTTCTCTCATATTCAGCGGCCTGACCCGTCTGAACGAGAGCGGAGAGGTCGAGCCTGATCTGGTCAGTGGCTGGGAGATCGGGGCCGACGGCCTGAGCTACACCTTCCATCTGCGCTCCAATGCCTATTGGCACGACGGTACGCCGGTCACGGCCGATGACGTGATCCTCACCATCAAGCTGATCCAGGATCCTCAGTTCCCCGGGCCGCCGGAACTCGGTGCCGATGTGTGGCGCAGGGTCGACATCGAGAAGATCGATCGTCGTACTGTTCAGTTCCGTCTGTCGGAGCCCTACGCACCGTTTCTGGATTACACCACTGTTGGCATTCTGCCTGCTCACAAGATAGCCGGCACCAAGGCTGCCGATCTAGCGACATCCTCCTTCAATATGGCTCCGGTGGGAAGCGGTCCTTTCCAAGTGGAGGAGATCGAGAGCGAGGAGGGAGACGTCACCTCCATCGTCCTGAAGCACTTCTCGCGTTACTACCGGGCTCGTCCCTATCTCGACCGGATTCAGTTCCGCTTCTATCATGACTATGGAGAGGCACTCGAGGCCTACGAGGCGGGCGAGGTGGAGGGCATTGGTTGCGTGAGGATGGGCGATCTGGCGCACGCTCGCCGGCTCACCAGCCTCAACCTCTTCTCCGCTCAGATCGCCGAGTACGGCATCATCCTCTTCAAACTGGATGACCCTCAGTACGCTTTCTTTCAGGAGCAGGAGATTCGTCGGGCGCTCATGTTGGGCCTTGATCGACAGCGGCTCATCAATGAGGCGCTGGAAGGACAGGGCCTGGTCATCAACAGCCCTATCCTGCCCGGAACGTGGGCCTACAGCGCTAAGGTGCCCAGCTATCGTCACGACCCGGGGCGAGCGGAGGCGCTATTAGAGGAGACCGGCTGGGTCAAGGCCACCGAGACCGATAGAAGGCATAAGGGGGGCGATCCGTTTGCCTTCACGCTCCTCACCTCCAACGATCCGCGGCGTGAAGCCGTGGCCGAGATGATCTCGGAGGAGTGGGCCGAGCTAGGCGTGGACGTCACCGTCGAGTCCGTCTCGGCGACTGAGCTGCGAAAGGCCGTCGAGGAGCGGGATTTCGAGGCAGCGCTGGTTCACCTGAAGCTCCCGGGCGATCCCGATCCTTATCCTTTCTGGCACGAGACACAGGTTGGGGATGGACAGAACTATACAGGGTTCGTCCATCGTCGCATCAGCGAGGTCATCGAGCAGGCACGTGTCACGCCCAATAGGAGGCGACGTCTGGTGTTGTACGAGGAATTCCAAGAGCTTTTCGCCGAGCAGCTTCCCTCGCTTCCGCTCTACGTTCCGATCTACACGTACGGGGTGGATGAGAGGATCAACGACGTGCAGATCGGCCCCTTGATGCGCCCCTCGGATCGCTTCCGCACCATCCTGAGTTGGTGGATCGTGCACCGCCGGGTCTTCGTCAGCGAGTCCGAGGCGCAGATCGGTCGATAAGACGGGGAGGTCTGAGTCCTACAGCCCCAAGGTTAGCTCGTAGACGGTGAGGAACGCCAGGCTGCTCAGGGCCCTGAGGAAGGCGAGAAGGAAGCGCCGACGGCCGGAGGCGAGGTGAGCCCGGCCTAGCGAGTATCCCAGAACGCTTACAGCTCCCAGGACGCCCAGCCCCATCCGCCATCATGCTGGCTCCCAAGGGTAAGCCACCTTATGTGTACTTGACAACACGGGCTTATCGTGTAGAATAACACTCGCTCAAAAAGGCGACGGGCCGAAGTGGCGGAACAGGCAGACGCGCTGCGTTCAGGGCGCAGTGGGCTCTATGCCCATGTGGGTTCAACTCCCACCTTCGGCACTCCTACTCCTAACCCGAGACGGTCTCCGTCTCGGGCTTTTTTCTATCTGTATGCAGGATCCAGCTGTTGATCACTTGCTCGGGGCACTCGTCTTGAGGGCGGCTTGAGCGGGTCGAGGCATTGTGCAGGACGCCCCCGGTGACGGGGGCTGCGAGCACTATTCGCAGGACGACCGCCAGTTTTCTCGACCCGCTGCGAAAGCCGATCGTCGCGCTCGCTTGACCGCGATGAGGGTCTGATGTAAACTTGCCAGCACATGTTTCTTGGTATGATGGAGGTCGCGATGAAGATTCCAAAACTCGATCGATTTCGCATCGCTATGGGGGCTGGCATTCTCCTCGTCGTCGGCATCGTCGGTGGGCTTGGTTGGGCGTTTTTTCAGCAGCTGGCCCTCGCCGAGGAGTTGAAGAAGGAGACTGAACAGCTGGAGCAAGCGGTGGCCACCCAGAGAGCCCACCAGAGCTACCTCATGGCAACGCTGACCTACGTCCATACCGATGAGTACGTGGAGGAGTGGGCCCGGGAAGAGGCCAAGATGGTCAAGCCGGGGGAGGTGCTCGTTATTCCTGTCGCCGGCAACGGAGAGGCCGAGCCCACGTCGACGCCGCCGGCCCAACCCGAGGGGGCCTCGCTGCCGTTACCAGAGGATCAGCCCTTCTGGTTGGTCTGGTGGCAGGCGCTCACCGGATCGGGACAGTAAGCGAACTTTCACAGCCCGCGGGTAGATCTGGTCATCAGTCGCTCAGCACGGCAGGATACGACTTGGGTCTCGCCGGTGGAAGGAGTGCGATGACGTACGAGGAGCTGGAGAGCCGATACTACGAGCTGAAGGGTAAGCACGCTGCCGGGCTGTTGAGCGACGAGGCCTTTCGGAACAAAGTGGCCGAGCTGAGGGTCGAGGATGCCCAAGGACGTGTTTGGGCCATCGGCGCCGATTCGGGCCGTTGGCACGTCTACCAGGGTGGTGAATGGGTGGAGGCTGCCCCGCGGCGCCCCGCGCCTCCCCAGCCAGCGCAGTCTGGCGGCGGCCCTAGCCGCGGCCTGATCATCGGCGGGATAGCGGCCCTGGGGCTTATGCTTCTAGGCTGCTTAGCCTTGGTCGTCTACGGCGTTGTCGCGCCGGGACGGCCGCTCTTCCGGCTCCTCTCCGGCTCGCCGACTGCCACGCCGACGATGCAGCCGGTATGCACGCCGCCGGCCTGCGGTCCCGATGAGGCGATCTATTGCCCCGATGAATGCCCCGGTGGCTGCGGCGTGGTCTGTGCCACATTCACCCCGGGTGCGACGGTGGACGAGGGGGGTGAGGGTGTCACTGCCACCGCGACGTCGACGATGCAGCCGGTATGCACGCCGCCGGCCTGCGGTCCCGACGAGGCGATCTACTGCCCTGATGAGTGCCCGGGCGGCTGCGGCGTGGTTTGCGCCACGTTCACCCCGTCTCCTGAGCCTACCGAGACGCCACAGCCGGAGGAAGCGACGGCAAGCGCCACCGCCACCGCGACTCCCGAGGACTCTGCCACGCCTGGCCCATCCTCGACACCCCGTCCGCCGGGCTTTATCACCGGGTTCGAGGCGTTCGGGAGATGGGTCCGCGGGGATGAGCCGCACGGCACCTTTTCGCAGCAGAGCGACCGGGTACACAGCGGGGCCTATGCCGCGGCTCTCGACTACGATCTGCCCGGCGGTGGCAACGACTTCGTCGTCTTCATGCGGGACATACCGTTGAGTGGGGAGCCGAACGTCATCCGCGCCTGGGTCTACGAGGACGGCTCCGGGAACTTCCTGAACGTGTGGATCAGGGATGCAGAGGGTGAGCGCTGGCAGGCTACTTTCGGCCGGCTGACGGGCAGCGGCTGGCGCCAGCGGGAGGCCATCATGCAGGTCGGGCAGCCATGGCCCTGGGGCCACATTGACGGTCCCAGCGATGGCGAGATCGATTACCCGATTGCCTTCAACGGCCTGGTGCTGGACGGCGTGGCCGGCGGACCTCGCGTGGGCAGCGTCGCTATCGACGATCTGACCTACGCGGCGCTGGCTGTGGTGCCGAGTACTCCCACGCCGATCGGATGGTCACCAGCTACGCCCACACCCTGCGCCCGGCAGGCGTGGGGCTGGTTCGAGGGTGCCCTGATGTTTGTGCCGGATGCACGGGAGAAGATTGGCTGCCCGACAGAGGATGCCCGGACTTTGACCGCCGCCAGCCAGGACTTCGAGCAAGGCATCATGGTCTGGCGCGAGGATGAGGGGCTGATCTTGGTCTTCTACGACGGAGGTGGCTGGGAGGCCTACTACGATGAATGGCGGGAGGGTATGCCGGAGCAGGATCCCGCGTACGGGCCGCCGCCCGAGGGCCTGATCCAGCCCAAACGGGGGTTTGGGCTCGTCTGGCAGGAGCACCCGTCGGTCCGCGACGGGGTGGGATGGGGCTTGAACGAGGAGCGCCTCTGCGACGAGGCGCACGCTCAGCCCTTCGAGCGCGGTCTGATGATCTCGTGCGAGCACGACGTGACGGCCGGGGCGAAGATCTACGTCTTCATCCTCTACGACGACTTCACCTACGACATATACATGCCAGGGTAGCAGGGTCGCTGCTTTCTTGCGGCAGCGCGTTTTCCCTTGACACGCCTGTCGCCGCGTGATACACTGACATCACGTTGCTCCGCAACAGGCGTGCCGCCCTCAGGCGGCGAGGGAGGGATTGTGACCCATCGTCGCTGGCCGTTGTTTGTCGCGTGCTTTGCGCTCTTTGGAACTCTTCTTGCTCTTGTCCTGCCTACGTCCGCGACGGGCGAGGAGTCGTTTACCGGCGGCAGGCTGAGTGCTCCCCAGGTG
>CAYQZG010000028.1:0-1551 GCA_964421785.1 uncultured Anaerolineales bacterium | reverse complement strand
GTCCGCGACGGGCGAGGAGTCGTTTACCGGCGGCAGGCTGAGTGCTCCCCAGGTGGCGCGCTCTAGCTCCGCCATCGCCATCACCCCTGACGGTGGTGTGCTGCTGGTGGTCAGCTTCTGGGGGACGCCCATCTACGAGTCCTTCCGCGAGTGGTTGGAGAGCCCCTACGCCGAGCAGGGCATCGAGTGCCAGGATTGCCATATGGTGCCCACCGGCGTCAATTACTTCGTCTTCCCGGAGAAGGGCGGGCTGATCCGCAACCCACAGACCATCGCCTCCCACTTGCAGCCGGGCGCGGCCGACGAGGAGCTGCTCCAGAACACGGTTGAGATGGCGGTCGAGGTCCGGCAGCGCGGCGGCCAGCTCTGGGCCACTGTGGCGATCACCAACACAGAGGCCGGCCACCACGTGCCGACGGACTTCCCCGGTCGCCACATGATCCTGACGGTGGCGGCCGATGACGGCCAGGGACGGCTCGCCCAGGAGAGCGGCTCGGCGGTGCCCGACTGGGGTGGGGCGCAGGCGGGGCTGCCGGGGAAGGCGTTCGCCAAGGTATTGCGCGATGTGGAGAGCGGCGAGGCGCCGGTGGTCAGCTACTGGAAGCAGGCGCTGATCGTCAGCGACAACCGCATCCCCGCCATGGGCAGCGACGTGTCGAGCTATGCCTTCACCGCGCCGGCGGGCGGTGGTCCGGTCACCGTGACCGTCGATCTTCGCTTCCGCCGCGCGTTTCAGGACGTGATGGACGCCCGAGGATGGGAGGCGCCGGACATCACGATGGAGAGAGAAGCCGTCTCGCTGTCACTCGACCGGTGGTGGCAGGTCTACCTGCCCTGCATTCTGCGGTGAGCGGTGGACGGACCGATGGGGACGATGGACGAACGACGAGGGTAGCTATGTTTGTTTTGGAGGTCTCGTGGTCCGGTGGGGCGATGGGAGTGAAAAGGGGCTGTTCTTGGGGCGCCATGCCCACTAAAAGGGCCGATCTTTGGGGTGTTGTGGGGCGTCATCCCTGGCGGCGGTGGACATGGGCGGCTACTTTTTTTCTGAGGAACAAACATACCTTGATTGGACGACCCGGCGGAGGATAGACGATGGATGAACGACGAAGGGGGTGGTATACTTTGTTAAAGATCTGCAGGGTGCTGCCATGCGAGTCGACGTTGTCTAATTGGTTAGGCTATTGTACCATTTAGGGATTGACGTGTCAATAGGGCAGGTTTGGGATATCTTTTGGGACATGTTGCCTGTGGGTACGGTTCTGGAGAGAGATGGTTTGGCCCAGGTTTCGGGCGTCTGGTTACGTGCGATTGTGCTGGAGCGCATGTCATTGCTTCTTGACATACGGGGCGATTCACGTTATAATCTTCGTTGCGTTGCGGGGTAGAGCAGTGGCAGCTCGTCGGGCTCATAACCCGGAGGTCCCAGGTTCGAATCCTGGCCCCGCTACCTCGACATTTGACGGGCGCTGAGAAGCGCCCGTTGTCGTGCATTATGGCGACGTAGCTCAGTGGTAGAGCAGGGGACTCATAAGCCCTTGGTCGCGTGTT
>CAYQZG010000027.1:31297-32966 GCA_964421785.1 uncultured Anaerolineales bacterium | reverse complement strand
TACTTGATCCCCAATGACACGGTGATACCGCTGGTCATCACCGAGGGCGGCATAGGACTCATACATCCTAATCCGCCGGGAACGCCTAATGCACCATCGTGGCGAGGCTTAGGCGAGTACTGGCGCACGCACCACGACGGCCCCGCTAAGTATACCGGCAACAAACACGACTATTATTTCCGCCAATTAGCGTGGTATGACCGAGAAATGCAGAAGGACCACTATGTTATTGGAACCACAATCTTTACGTGGGGCTCCTGGGGCGGTGCGTGGGAAAGCTTTGATGTGGCCGAAACACAAGTGGGATCAAAGCTAATCCAGTATACTGAGTCCAACCCAGGTCGGCCATTCGTCTACGCCGATTGCTCAAGCCAACAGAGCGAGGAGACAGGGCGCGGTAAACCACGTGTCCAGTACGAACGCACCTATGTGCTTTTGCCTCCTAATGCCGACGCTACTTGGGCTCGTGCTGTGGTCGAGGGTGCATGGGACGAAAAGCGCTATACCATTGGTGGTAGCGCAGATGATGCGGGTATTGGTGATCTGGACGTGCGGCGTGTCATTGCCGTCAATCCCTATTATTGGCCCACGAGTCTGGGGGAATTCTTCAAGGAGCACTACCCTGGTGTCGAGTACATTCCCGTTATTGCAGAGACTCCCGCGCTGCTGACAGCAAAGTTGGCTAAAATGTAGAAGTGTTTGCGTTCTAGGCGTTTTATGGTATAATATAGCCTGTCACAGAGAAGTATCCACACATAAGGAGGGAGGTCCCTATGCCAAAACAGGAATACGTTTTCCACTGCGCCGATTGCGACGTGTATGCTATCGCCCATGCAATCGAGCCATTTACCCCACCCACTGAGGTGCTGTGCCCACATTGTGAGCAGCCTATGCAGCGCCACTATACCCCAATCCCCGCGCAATACCACGGCGAAGGCTGGACTGGCGCTCGCCACTCTCACCACCACCCGTCCTCGACCCCCACACTAGACGAACGCGCTAAGATGCGTGGTGCCACTGATCTCGAACACGAGGACAAAGAGCCACTATCACCGTACCTACCGGAGGACGACTAATGAGCATTTTCCCAGCAGCCAAGAAGCGGGCTGAGCAAGCCACACGAGCCAAAGAGCTTGCGATCTATCAGGACATGGAGGAAATAAGCAACAAGATAGGTCGCCTGGCGAAGCGCGGCCTCTACAAGGCGTCTGTCAAAAAAGAAGAGGTGCCCTCAGAAGCCCACATGCAGGCCCTCATTGACAGCGGTTATTACATACAAGATGGTAGGGCACACTATGTTATCTGGTGGCACCCCGACCAGGAACCTGGGAGCGGCGACAAACCACCAGTAGAGGAGGAAGGAAGTGCAAATAAGATTTGAGCCAATTGGACAACCAATCGCACCAGACGAAATTCAGGGCCGCCTTAACGCCGGATGGATGATCGCAGGCCAAGTTGTCGTTAAACCAGACAAGGCCAACATCGCCACTCTCGATCAGCCAGAAGCAAACCAGCCCATTCCCTGTAATCTCTGGGTTCTTCCAGAACCCACGATCCAGGCCAATGATCTACTACAATTGCTGGTCTCAGAGTATAATGTGGCACCACGAGCGGCCCAGCAAGTGCTCGACAAAATCGCGTCCGCTGTTTACGGCCAGACGATCAAGGA
>CAYQZG010000027.1:20781-31197 GCA_964421785.1 uncultured Anaerolineales bacterium | reverse complement strand
ATGGACAGGAAATTATTGGAGAAGCGTCATCAAATGATCGCCCTCCCCTCCGTTCGCATTAGGACCACCAAGGGTTCCGGCTCAGGGACCATTCTGTGGAGCGAATATAATGAGGAGGATCATGGCTATCCGACATACGTTTTGACGAACCATCACGTGGTGGACTCGGCGATTCGTGTGACTAAGAAATGGAATTCACTACGCCAGAAAGACGTAAAACGAGACATCCTGGAGCAAATTGAGGTTCACCTATTTAATTACCGCTGGACGCAACGTGCCGTTGGTGCTTCTACAATGAAGGCCGACATCGTGGCGTATGAGGCCGACCAAGACCTCGCTCTCGTCAAATTCATAGCACCCGAAGCACAGCCAGTTGCCAGTATCTATGCACAGGACAAGGAGCACGAACTACGAGTAGGAATGGAAGTCATAGCTATTGGTGCCGGTATGGGTGCTGATCCAATCCAGACGGAAGGCATTCTCAGTCAGTTCGGTCAGGAAATCGACCGCAAAGAGTATTGGGCCGAAACAGCGCCCATTATTTTTGGTAATTCAGGAGGTGGTCTCTTTCTAAAGGACACTTTTGAGTTAATAGGTGTCCCGGCTCGCGTCCGCGTCGTACCCGGTTTCTTGAGCCGCTCAGCAGTTACCCATATGGGATACGCAATACCTATTACCAGGATTTATGAGTTCCTGGACGACAATTATTACCGCTTCATCTACGACGACGAGTTCACCGAGGAGTCTGAGGCCGAAGAACGTGAACGTATCCGCGAAGAAGGCGAGGAGTAGATTATGTCAGTAACTCACGCAAACGTACCGAACGACCATCAGAAAGGCGAAGTGCAATTTACTTGCGGCACTGTGGCTTCTGCTGGCGATAACACGGCCATCAGCGCTCCCTCGAACCAGCAAGAGATCGTTGTCTTGGCCTTCTCTATTCAGCAAGAGTCGCAGACCGGAATGGTCATCAAGCTCAAGGACGATGACGACAATGAAGTATGGCGCATCTATACCGCTGGCGATGGCGAAGGCACGACCGTTGTTCTTAACGAGCCTTGGCACGTCGGCAAGCAGAATGCCGTTGAGCTCAATCTCGACAACGCTAACACTGTCGGCTATAGCTTCCAGTACTACATACAGCAGATTCCAGCTTAATCATGATCGATATTAAACTCCCGCATACGGGCCAACTAGACGTTCGGTTAGACGAAAGCCGTGTGACGCTACACGTTCAATGGGACAACGAACTTAGTCCCTATGCGTGGATGGAGTTTGAACTTAGTACTTGGATGAAGCTGACGTGGCGCATTGTGAAGCAATACATCAAGCAGAAACTCAATAAATAAATCAGTGGGCCGTGTAGACGACCTCCCTCCCGTCTGCATGGCCCACCTCTATGTGTGATAAGGAGCTTATGAGTCAATTAACCGTCGAAATCAAATTTGTATCTGGTCTCTCACTACTGGACGAGTACGTGAGGCTCCCAATGGTGAACGAGGCCACGCACCTTAGTACGGAAGGAGAATGGGTAGCTGGGTCGGGCGAGACTGAACGAGCCATTATGACGTCCCCCACCGACAAGACGCAGGAAATTTGTAATGCACTTATTGCCTCAGGCGACGAGCACGCCAAGCTAGTACGCTTTATCAATGCTCATATGGAAATTCGAGCGCCCCGCTTCTGGTGGGCGCAGATGGACACATATCGTATCGGGACCAACATGTACTCCGGTAGCACGATGCACAATATGCCCCAAGACCTGGGGCCAGAAGACTTCGTAGACGGCACACCCCCCGCTATTATCCGAGCCTTTAACGAGGTCGTCAAGGAGACGCTTGGCAACAACATGTTGATGTTGAGCCGGCGGGAGAAGCACCATCGCATTAAGTGCGCTCTCCCCGAAGGCTTTATGCAGACACGCATTATGCAGTTCTCGTATCAGACCCTCCGTCGTATCTGGAGACAGCGCCACAATCACCGAATGCGTGAGTGGCAAGAGTTTATCGAGTACCTACACGACTTGCCACTTGCAGACGAGTTGATTTTCGTTGAGCCGCGCAAAACCAGATTTACGGAGGAATAAATGAGAGCCAAAGAACTATATGCAAAGCACGGAGTCAAGAACTACGACGAACTCGTTATGTTGCGCAAGTACCTTATGCGTGGCGAGATTACATTCAAGGACGTTGCCGGTCGTGTAGCCAGCCTAATGAGGACTGGCACAGACCGCCAAGAGGCGGAGCACCGGATCGGCAACAAGTTGTTCATTCCCAACACGCCTACACTAATGGGGGCTGGAGGGGCCACCAATATGATGGCGTGTTTCTGTCTCTACGTGGATGACAGCATTGATGGCATTATGGATGCGGCAAAGACAGCTGCTGCTATCTTCAAGTCCGGCGGTGGGTTAGGGCTAGAATTTTCTGCACTACGTCCGCGCAATGGTGCCCTCAATTACACATTGCAGCGACACTGTAAGGCCAGCGGTCCCGTGCCCTTCTTGCAAATCTTTGATGCCACAGGCAAAGCAGTGATGGCCGCCGGGATGCGGAGAGCCGCACAGCTAGCTGCACTCAATGTCAATCATCCCGACATCGAGGAGTTCGTGGACTGCAAGCGAGAAGACGGTGCGCTCTCCGGCTTCAATATGAGCGTAACGATTGATGAGGGGCCTGACAGCGTAGACCCCGTGCTCTGGGACAAAATCGTACAGCGAGCCTGGGACAACGGAGAGCCGGGTGTGGTGTTCCTGGACAATATCAACAAGGTTAACCCGCTGCTCGATACCCACGGCCCCATTAAGGGGGTAAACGCCTGCGGCGAGCAGCCCCTGTACGACAAGGGGGCCTGCACCCTCGGTCACGTCGTGCTTCCACACGTCATTGATAAGCTGGGGGACTGGGATGAATTGAGGGAGACCGTGCGTTTCGGCGTGCGATTTCTAAACAGAGTCATTGATATGAACCACTACCCAACACCCGGTATCGCCAGTGTTGTTCGCGATGTGCGCCAGATCGGACTTGGGGTAATGGGGCTTTATGACCTGACACAGAAATTCAACATCCCTTTCGTGAGCCCAGACGCCCTGGCGCTCTCTGAGCAGCTGGGAGAAATCATCTACACGACCGCTGTGGACGAGAGCAGGAAGCTCACTGAGCTCTATGGTACAGTGGGCAACCTGGATCGCGCGAATGGAATGCTGACAACCGTGGCCCCCACGGGACACACAAGCCGACTGGCTGGCGTCAGTTACTCGATCTATCCGCCACTCGGCCTTGCTCACCTGATGACAGCCGAGCAGCACTTAGACCTCGTAGCGGCGTGGCAACCGTGGATTGACAGCAGCATTTCCTACACTTTCAATTTTGGCGAGCATGCGACCACATCCGACATCGATTGGCTTTACAGAGCCGCTCACGAGAGGGGCATTAAGTGTATGTCGGTTTACCGCGACGGTAGCCGAGAAGGACAACCGCAGGAGGCATAAATGAGACAAGAGCATGGCGAGAATGAAACCATCAGAATTGGCGAACTCTTCTTCCCCCACCGGATGGACCTGTGGTTGCACCACAAGTTCTTTGATTGGTGGAAGTCTGACAAGCGCCACGTTAAGGAGCTCTTGCGCTATCGTCGGCCACAAGTTCGCTTTGGTTCTATCGCCTTGCTCGCCTCTATGGAGCCAGAGCTTGCCTACTATCAGGCGCTGACGTTTAACCACTCGTGGATTGACCAGCTGCGCTTTTTCCTGAAACGGCGTGAGAAACCTACGCCACCAGCCAAAGCTCGGATGAAGGGTTCTCTCATGATGGTACGCGAAGTCAAGCGGCACGTTGAAATCTATGAGAGCCTTAAGGAGCATGGCTATCTCTTGGAGAAGGGGCGCATTGTACTATGCAAGATTAGGTGTCCAGAGGGCTTCGACACACCGAGACCGCACAAAATCTATGGTACAGACAAGACACATCACCCACCGGAAGGGACACTGCAACTGAGGGGAGGACACCACCGTTTACCCGCCCTGGTTGCCACCGGTGTGGAGACACTGGGACCAGAGATGCGCTACTACGGAGATCGTAGAAACCGTATATTCTGGCTAGAGACTACCGACATTTTTATCCACGAGGGGCTGGTCACGCAAGACGAATATCTGGAATTCGCCAGATTTGCCTGGCCTGACATGGAAGCCACCACTATCAAGGAGTTAGTGGAGTGGATTCGTGACACTGACGCCCCGAACTGGACAGCAGACTTTACGGAGGACTATTATGACAGTGAGTAAACAAGAAGTACAGGATTTTATAGACGGAATGAAGCGCAGCTATCAACGCATAGAGTTGCCGCACGGCCTGGAGACACCCGGTCGGGATCGTAGCAGGTCTATGGAGAAGGCGTTGCCGGTGGGAGAATGGCAAGGCCGGTCGTATTGCGACATCGGATCAATGTATGGTGCTATGGTGTTTTGGGCCGAGGACCACGGCGCGTCGCCTGTATGGGGCCTAGAGATTCAGAAGCATAGTGTGCAGGTTGCCAATAAAATCGCTGGATTTCGGGGAAGTCAGGCTACATTCAAGAAGTGGAACCTCAACAAGACCAAGGCCCCACGCAAATTCGACATCGTGAGTATGTTTAACGTCCTGCACCATATTCGCACGCCCTTCTGGGCCTTGCGTAAGGTCGTGAATATGACCAATGACTACTTGATCATTGAATATCCGCGTATCAGGGAATGCCCACAGTCGCGCCCTGAGTGCAAGTATTATGACGAGAATGGTGTGCCAACCATCAATGACTTTGAAGACCACGGTATGCCACTGATTATGCCGTTCTCTTACCCGGAACCCAAGAGTCACCGTAAGCGCATTTACTGGACACCACAAGCGCTCTTGACGGTCCTGAATTGGTTCGGGGACTGGGAAGAGGTTGTTTCGGAAGAAGCCGGTATCCACCACGACACACGGTGGATTCAGACTTTCAGGAGAATTAAATGATTAAGGTACGAGAGTATGCAAAGAAGTGGAATCATAGTATGGGCAAGCCGGTAGCCAGGATCAAGTTTGTTACACTGTCGATGTCACGCTCCGGAACCCATTATTTGGCGCACTGTCTTGGGAACCACCCGCAGGTCTTTATGCACCGTGCTGAGGGCAATAGCAAGAAAATGCGTGTCTTTGCCCACCTACCACATAGTCGTGATGACTGGCAAGAAGAGCTATTGGATACCTGCTGGTATCGGCCTGGCTATGACGCCGCTGGCGCTATGTATCATCACACTGAGTGGCACTCGGTAGTTCCGCACGTCGAGGCAAACAAGGCCAAGGTGATTGTATTAACGCGCACCAATGTTATGCGTCCCGCTGTGAGTCACGCGGTGCTACGTAAGGCTAAACATGGAGAGATTGACCGGTATCGCTATCACAGTTTCGAGGAGGCTGGGCCAGGCCAAATCACGGTCAGCCCTGGCTCGCTAGAGAAGCTGATCCGCTTTTATTATGAGCAGCGCGATCTCGTCATCAAGATGTACCAAGAATACAATGGGTCTAAGCTGCACGTAAAGTATGAAGACATCATCAGCACACAGAACCAGATTCCTTCACCGGCCCACGAGCAAATCTGTGACTTCCTGGGGATTGATGCAAACTATGCGCTCTATACTCGTTTGCAGCGCTGTAACCCAGAGCCTGTCAGTAGATTACTGGCGAATTATGACGAGCACCGTGAGTACTTCGCTGATAAGAAGTGGGACCGCTACTTTGAGACGGACGAGGAGAATAACGGTCATGGCTAAGACACCTAAATACTTTGATTACGACAACACCATTACGACCATCATCCCCAAAGAACCGTATCGGATTGGCAAGCTACTGTTCCCGTTCCGATATGACCTATGGATGCGTCGCCTGGTGCCAGAGGCGTATGCTAAGCACCGCGAGCTCTATCACGAAGACTTTGACGCCTTCTTGGAAGAGGCGTATGACGATGGACTCTGGGTGATCTGGGAGCACACGCACCTCTTCAAGATGCGCAATCAGTTACGAAAGCTATGTGGCCTCAAAGCCATTTATGGACAAGAGATGGAGAACCGGGCACAGGCGCTTTATATCGCGGACATCGAGAAGTGCGCCCTGCTCTACGACAGCATTGAGGCCGACGGCTTCTGGCGTGGAGAGCAGCACATGTTTAAGCTCAAAACCCTGGATCGTCCACGCAAGAGCCTGGTAGAGCGCCACGTCTTGCCTGATGGCGTTCATATGTTCTCGGACGGTCAACACCGGATCGTAGTCTGGCAAGCAATGGGCAACGACAGCTTCATCCCAGGCATCTATAAAATCTACAATTGGCCGCACCCCAGGAAGCACTGGGAGAGCACGGGGTTCTGGGTACGCGGCGGATTAGTCAAGGAGCACGAGTACTGTGAGTTTGCCCGGTATCGTTGGCCTGAGCTACCTGAAGACATTACCGAGGTCGCCACATTAGTAGAGTGGATGCGTGATACGAATAAGCCGCCGCACTGTGCAGACTGGACAGAAGATTACTGGAGGGATCATGAAAAGCAGACAGAAAATTAAAGCATTCGTTGACACCGCCCCGATACAGAAGCGGTGGCAAAAAGTCGAGATTGGTCACGGGCTCTCGGTAGGTACACGAGAGCGCTGGCAATCGTTTAGGCTGGCTATGCCTACGCTGAACTATTGGCAAGATGCAACCTATATCGCTATTGGCTCTATGCTAGGTGCAATGCCATTCTACGCAGAGGCCCACGGCACTGAGTGGGCACTGGGGCTCGATAAGCGTGAAGAGTTTACTGAGCTAGCTACACAGATAGCCGACCTCAAGGACAGCCAGTGTGAATTTGAAACCTGGGATGTGCTCGGCGACACCCGGCCAAGGACGCACTATAAGGCCGACATCGTGAGTATGTTCAATGTAATCCACCATCTCCCAATGCCCGGATATGCGCTCAGGAAGGCCCTTGGTATGGCCCGCAAATACTTCACTATCGAGTATCCAGTACCGGACATGAAGCACCAGAAGTATATGGGAATTCCCCAGAAGGTCACTGATGTGACTAAAGGGTATCCGGTCATCATGCCATTTAGCAACCGGACGAGTTCTGGGGCACTAGACACTGGCTTCTACTATACGCCAGAGGCCATGAAGCTTATGGTGGAATGGTTTGGCGACTGGCGCGAGGTTGTTTCGGTACAGTCACCACATCGTCACGACCGGTGGCTACAGACTTTTGAGAGGTACGAGCAATGATAGTTTTACCAGTAGGAATGCACCGCACAGGTAGTAGCATGATGGCAAACATTCTCCAGGTGCTTGGTGTCGAGATGAATGGCGCAGACGACAAGCACTGCGAGGATCGCGACTTTGTTCGCCTTAATCGCAAGATTCTGAGGTCGGCTGGGGGTTCCTGGGACAATCCTCCCTTACGCCGCTACATTAAGCGTGAAGCGCAGATGTGGGCTATTGACGCAGTAAGTAACCTGCTGGAGAGTAAGGACTGGTTGTATCGACTAGCTGGATATACCGATTGGGGCTGGAAGGACCCCCGGATGTGCTTGTTGCTTGACAAGGTGTATCAGCCGGCCTTTGAGAAGGTGTTCCCTGATCGCGAGATACGCTTCATTAAGATGTGCCGATCTCGCGAGCACGTCGCGGCGTCTTTACGAGCACGAGACGGCAAGCACAAGCCCGGTCTTCCTAACTATGGCGATTTATATGGTCGGTACACAGCTGATCTTCGCTCTTATCTGCTCAAGCGCACAGAACAACGGGTCTATCATGTGGACTATCTGCATGCTACGCACTGGGCCAAGAAGGGCCGATTGGCGATTGTCAAGGGGATTTGCAATTTCCTGGAAATCGGTTATAATAGGGCTCAAGACGCATATAATGTGATTCGGCCACAGAGATAAGAGGGGGAGAAATGAATCAGGCGCAACCTGTAATAGTCTTGACACACGTGCGTTCTGGGGGCACTATGCTGATGGAGGCGCTCAGCAATCACCCAGACATCTTCGCGCCTCGCGGCGAGGTGCTACTACCAGCCGGTAGCTTCAAACAGCACCTAGACACCGACGATTTAAGTATCATCAAGGCCCTGACGACATTAGAGATGTATCGTTACGCAGCAGTGAAGGTGCAGTGGCACCAGCTGACTGACGATATTATGGGCTACTTGCACGATGAGAAGCCATTAGTAATCGTGCTTGCGCGGCGCAATTTGTTGCGGGTAGCAGTCAGTGGTCTACTGGCTGGTCGCACAGGGCGTCACCATCACACGAGAGACCACGAGAACAATCTGGCACCAGCCAACCTACAAGTTTCGCACATTATGAATCTTATGAAGCGCCTTAGGGAGCGCCAAGATGAAATGTTGGAGTTTGTAGACAATTATGATGGCAATCGCCTATATTTTAACTACGATGAACTAGTCGGCACAGAAGGTAACGAAATCACAGAGCTACCGCTTAATGTCATCTTCAAGCTTTGTGCCTTCTTGGACCTGGAGACCCGTACTTTCCCGGTTAATTTCCGCAAGGTCACGCGCAGACCGATTGCCCAATTAGTGCCCGACTGGGCAACTTTACAATATGTGGTCAAGCACAGCGAATTCGTTGGTTGCTTGCAAGATGAGGAGGAATATGAGCGACAATACGCTAATAGTCACACCAACAGTTAATCGTCCGTACTTATGCAAGCGGGCCGGTCAGAGCCTCCTCGCACAGTCCGATCCGAATTGGACCTGGGTCATCGCGAAGAATGGTGGCCCACATAAACTGAGTGAGTATGCCGAGGCTCTTGAGCGCCTGCTGGAGGACAAGCGCGTTTACATGCTGGTGCTTCCCGAACGGGGCCTCGCATACGCACTCAATCAGGCTTTATCTCGTTTCGGCCATGAGGCTCCACGCTTTGCAAATCTAGAGGATGACGACGAGTTCCACGAGCACTGGCTGAAGAAGATGAAGGCCCATATGTCTAAGACACACGCTGACGTTGTGCACTGTATGCAGCGCCAAGAGCCTGAGCAGTTACAGGCACATGGCCGCCCAATGGATCAGGAAGAGATTCTGGTCCATAACTGGATCAACTGGCCGATGTGCCTGATCCGTACCAGTCTAATCCATCGCGTAGGGGGCTTTACTCCAGAGGCCGGTCCCGCTGTTGACTGGGACTTCCACTTGCGAGCCGTTAGAGGAGCTCACGCCACCTACTCATTCCTTAACGAGAGACTAGTGACTCACCATTGGCACGAAAACAATTATTGCCGTGAGGCTAAGGCCCCGCAGTGGCTGCGTGACAAGGCTAAGGCCGGCGGTTATGACAGGAGCTAAAATGAACATCCTATATGTAGTACCAGCATTAGGGCCTTGCGGTGGCGTCAGGATTATTGTAGAGCATTGTAATCGTCTTGCCCGCAAAAACCCTGACTGGAATGTTCGCATTGCCGCCTTCAAGCCGGATAAGCCAGACTGGATAAACGTCGAGGTTCCTATCGTTAATTTCAATCATCATCGTGCTTGGGCACCATATGATGTCGTGGTAGCCACCGGTTATCAGACAGTCAAGAGAGCCGCACAGATCATGGCGGAACACAAGGTCTATTTTGTGCAGATGATGGAGCACCTTTTCTTCAAGAACCTTGACGAGCGCCGCTTTAACGATGCCTTTGAGAGTTACGCACTAGCTGCGGAGCTCGGCTTCTCGTTCATCACTATTGCGCCCTGGCTAGCCAAGTATCTCAAGCGTCTAGGGGCTTCTGGGGTCGTCGTGCCCAATGGTGTTAATATGGACGACTTCTATCCTCGCAAAGAGCCAAATAAACGTGCTATCGTTATCGAGGGAGATGGGCGCAATCACGCCAAGGACACCGAGGGCATTACCCTGAAGGTCGCCAAGGAGTTACGGAGCAAATATGGTGTCGAAATTTGGGGCTATGCCGCACTTCACAAGTCCTGGCACAACCAATATGACACGTTCATTCACAAGCCAACTACATCCCAGATGCGCAAGCTTTACAGTAACGCCTTGTTTATGCTAAAGGCCAGTCGCTATGAGGGTCGCGCTTGTGCGCCGGTAGAGGCAATGTGTTGCGGCACCCCCTCGGTACGGGGTATTATCCATGGTGATCCTGACCTGATTCACGAGTACAACTGCTTACGCACCGGCTATGATTACCAGGAACTGCACGACGCTGCTTTCCGCCTGATGGATGACATTGATGGCGATGGCGAACTATATCAGCAGCTTTGTGCTGGTGTAGCGACGTATGTGGGCAAACTACGCTGGGACCCAATTATAACACGGTTGCAAAACTATTATGAGCAACTATAAGCTTACGCCTACAGACCACGAAATTCTTGAGCGGGCTAGGTCCCTGAAGACAGGGGGCATTGCCACATTCAC
>CAYQZG010000027.1:0-20681 GCA_964421785.1 uncultured Anaerolineales bacterium | reverse complement strand
GCCCCTGTGGGCTGGCAATCTAAGCAGATGTTCGATGCTGCGGTAGACAACTTGATCAATTGGCATAACCGAGACACAAGCCCGACTAACATTGTCCCTTTGATCAGGAATGTTGTCAAGCGGCCCTATCCCAAGATCGAGCTCTTTAACGGCTCCACCCTAGAGTTTATGTCGGCGAGCGAGCAGGGCTCGAAGCTGCGTTCGTGGTCTGGAGATGCCATCAGTATCGATGAGGCGTCCAAGATGGCTACAGTAGGCGTAGATTTGGACGAGCTTATCATCAACCTTGGTTCTCGTCTACGTGGTGTGGTATCTGGTGGGCGTGAGCGGCTTGGTCGTCTCATTGTTATGTCGAACGCCGACTACGAGCCGGCCCTATGGGACCGCTTTGACAGAGCCGAGCTAGAGCCCGAACACTATGTCTCGTTGGTAGCCACAACCTATGACAACCCATATCTTAGTGGTGATCAGGTGGCCGCCATTAAGCGCCGTATTAAGGACCCTGATCGTCAGCGCCAGCTGCTGTTGTCAGAGCGACCAATGCCGAAGGGCAACGAGTTCACGCGCAATGTCATTGAGGCTTGTCAAAATCCGGCGCTAGATAATATGATGGCTCACGCCACTGAGAACAAGTTGTCTGGCTATCGTAAGGTGCGGATTGACCGTACTGGCATTGTGACCTGGGTTACACCGCCTACAGCCACCGACAAATACATCCTCGTCGGCGACCCAGGCCAGAGCATGCCGCCCAATCGTAACAGTGCCTGTATTATGGTCTGGCGTGTTACTGGGTTCCCAGACATACCAGCAGAGCTCGCCGCCTTCTGGTGGGGGCCACAGAACAAGCACGAGGTCGGCTCGTACTGGCCCTTCGTGAATAAGCTAGAGGAATGGCACAGGCTGTATCACCCCATCTACTCGGCTTTTGACGCTACAGGTACCCAGAAGGGCTTCGACGAGCTCGTCTTCACACAACGTGGCATTATTACTGAGGGCGTCAGCCTAGCCGGAGACAACAAGCGCCAGATGGTATTGGCCCTCAAGCTCATTATGAGTAAGGGCCTCATCCAGGGGCCGAAGATGCTGAAGTCTATGTGGCACCAGTTGGCCGCCTGGCGTCATCCCGATACAAAGTTGCGTCAGGACGTGGCCTGCACGATGTTTATCGCAGGGCACCTGTTGAACCGACTGTTCACTATCCAGGACGAAGATGCACGAGAGCAGGAGTGGAGTGAAGAGATTTATAGCTGGAAGCGCACAGAACGAGCACAGCGTGGCGGGCACGAGCGTATCGGGCGTATGCAGTACACTGACACACCAAGACCAGCACGATAGCCCTTGACAACGCACGAAAA
Organism: uncultured Anaerolineales bacterium; assembly: GCA_964421785.1. Lineage (GTDB taxonomy): Bacteria > Chloroflexota > Anaerolineae > B4-G1 > B4-G1 > SKLM01. The sequence continues at coordinate 19,326 of CAYQZG010000027.1, read as the reverse complement.
TCTGTTATAATATAGTGTGGCACAGGAGTTTAAGTATGCCTAGACAAGGAGAAGGTTTTACGATACGTTCAGGCGGCAAGCTAATATACCAGCGTGATGATGGTTCTCTCGTAAAGACCGGCATTCGCATTACGCCAGAGGGAGAGATGTTGGTATATGATCGTCGCCAGCGAGAATGGTTCTCGGTTCCCTTTACACTACCAGTGTGGGGCGGCGGAGAAGTTGCTGTTGACATTGACTATAAGGAGGATGAATGAGAAAATCAATTTATAGCAACCGTCTCCCCACCCTTGAGGAACGATGGGAGTATCCGGTCAGTAAGTGGGAAGACCAACGCTCTAAATACTGGGAGTACTGGTATCATTTTGACGGACTTTTCGTAGAGGAGACAATCTCCGAGGACAGTGACCAGTTACGCCATCCATTGCAGCTTAATCCCTTTAATATGGCCTGTATGCTGCACGCTGGCTTCCTATTTGGCGAGGTTGACGATAGTGCCTCTCCCCTCGTCGAGGCCGTGGTAGAGCCCTGGGGAAGAGATAGCTCTGACGAGCGGCGTAGCGACGCGGCTCGATTGACAGACCTGATCAACCGAGTATGGGCCGAGAATGGTGGTCGGTCACTAATGCAGGAGAGCGGTATTGTCTCGCAGGTACTGGGGGGCGCTGTATTTGGTGTCTTCTATGATCCCAGTCGCGAGGCCGAGGGAAAGCTTCCTATTCGCATTGATCGCGTATTGCCTGAGTATTTCTACCCAGCCTGGGCCAGTAACCAGTATTGGAATTTAATGGAGTCAATTATCGCCTATCCTATTACCAGCCTACAGGCCAAGAGTTTGTATGGGGTAGAGACAGGCACTAATCAGCCGATGTATCAAGAGCATTGGCGCGGCAATCAATACATTGCCACAGTAGACGGAAAACAGGCCAAGTGGCGCGGAACCCCAATGAAAGGTAAATCTTTGGCTTGTCCTGAATACTCAACACCCTACGTTTATATTCCACATATCCGAGTTGGACAGTTCTATGGCACATCATTGCTGAAGCATAAGATGGGTTTGGCGAGAGAGGTGAACGACCGGACTGCTGATGTCGGCGATCTAATTAGTGAGACGGCACGACAGTTACCAATGATTACGAACGTGAGAAAAATGGCGATCCGCCGGATGGCTCACGGCGTAGTCTTGATGGATGCAGGCGAGCAGCCACCGGGCGCACCCGAACCAAATATCATATACCCTCCAGCTAATGGTGGTGCCACCAGCCCCACGGTTCAATGGGCAAGCGACCTGATGGGGATGGCTCGAACAGAAGCCTATACTCCGCCTATTTGTTATGGCCTTGACGAGGGTAGTCAGCGCAGCGCCCTCACACTAGCTCTTCGCATGATCCCTATGGTCGTGCATATTCGCCAAGAGCGAGGTTTCTGGGCAACGGGACTAGAAAAGCTCGATAGAATGATTTTGAAGCTTGCAGCCGAACGCAATATCTGGGATGTCACGCCAGAAATGATCAAAGATACTCGTATCTGGCAAGAGTGGGCTCCAATTTTGCCCCGTGACCATGATAATCTGGTTAACAATCTCTTGATGTCCCTCAATAGCAACGCAATTTCACCTCAAACAGCCATCGAGCGGCTGGGTGAGGCTAGAGACACAGAGCTCGAATTGAACCTAATCAAGGAGTGGCTGGAATTTCAAGCTAAGACTGAAGCCCAAGGTATGATGGGTATGCAAGACCCGACACAGGGCCGCAAGGGTACCAGCAGCCGTGGTCAACAGGCTAATGCAGCGAATCCTTCTGCTCCCAAAGTAACCTCTAAGGAGGCATAAAATGACAGACGCAAAGACGAAATCCTGGACTATATGGTTGGACGGCGATGACGCTGGTGATAGTGATGGCGCTTCTCAAGGCGACAACACCGACAACAGCACAAACATCGCTAAGCAGTTGGAACAGGAACGCAACCGCTCTGCTGGTCTTGACCGGCGCATTAGCCAGCTTCAACAGCAGCTAAACCAACTGACCGAAGAGCGTAATCAGTATGAAGAGCAGCTTGAGACGGCGCAAACCAATGTTGGCGAAGTATCTACACAGTTTGAGGAACTTCAGACGCGAGCACAAGAGCAGGCCGCACAACTCGCAGAGTTCCAGGAGCGAGCCGAAGCTGCTTCTGCAAAAGCGCAGCGGGCGGAAATTGTGGCAACTCAGTTCCCCCAACTTGCGCCGCTTTTGGAAGCTGGTGGTCTCCCTCAGTTTGATGGCGAACAGGAGACCTATACTGAAAGGCTGGCTGGTATCGTTGAGGCTCTCAACCTAAATCAAGCACCAGTCAAGCAATCTGCGGACGACGCCGGTCAAGGCAAGCCACCTGCAAGTCCTGGAGCATCTGGTACGCCAGGCTCTCAGGATGTAGACGCACTCTGGAATGATTATATGGCTGCTGTCAAAGACGGCTCCGACCCCGATCTCATAAACGAACTCAAAGAGCAGTACTACGCGGCCTTAGACTAACCCTTATAGAGGAGGAAAATTATGAGTACAACTTCTGGTTTTTCAACAAGTTATGGTGATACGCCTTGGGAAGACTTTTCTCGTAACCAGTACACTAAGTATGTTCCTGAGCTTCTAGAACAGTTTAGGCACAAGAGCTTGTACTACGGGATCGTCAACTATGGCGTTAACCTAGCAGCAATGGCGACGAAGAAGATGGTCTTCACCCAGGTGATTGACCCTGAACCCAACATCGCCTCGCTGGACAATCGCGCAATCTGGCTCCCTCAGCTTTACTTGGATTCCCGCCAGCTTGAAATTACTTGTTCCCGTTACGGTGACAAGGTAATGCTCAATAAGTACGACGAGATGATTACGTATTGGCGCGAGAATGGCACGCAGGGCCTCCGCAACATTATCGGTAGCCGCTTGGCTCCTCACATGGTCAAGTCGCTCGACCTGTTGGCCCGTAATGCCTTCTTGGACAGTGATCGCGCTATGTTCGCCGGTGACGCTTCGTCCTTCGGGACGCTCGAATCTGGTGACACGTTTGATCTCGGCGTATGCCGTGCCGTACAGCTAGGTGCCGATTACCAGCCCGATCCCGCCAGCAACCCGATCTTCGGTATCGTGTCTCCTTCTGCTGTTTACTCGGTGCGCGACGACGACGATGGCGAATTCATCAGCCGCCTCAAGTACACGGACAACCGCCGGATGCTGAACTATGAGGTTGGCGAGTACGAAGGTGTTCGCATGGCACGCCACCCAACCAACGTTCTCTGGAACTGCGGTGAGGTACAGGCACAAACAACGATTGAGGCGTCTATTACTGAGGGTGACGGTTCGACAGCTTCCTCGGTACGTGGCGTTTGGACAGTCGGTCAGAGCGGCAACACTAACTACATCACTGTAGAAGATACGACCGGTTTTGCTGCTGGTCAGATTGTCTCGTTGCACGTCCATCGCGCCGGTGATGGTGGAACCTACGACAGTGAATTGGACGCTAAGTTCAAGACCACTGAGGGAAGCAATGGTGCGCTGTTCAATGATCCGACCAAGATAGAAAGAGAGATTTATGAAGTTGTCGATGGCACGAAGCTCTCCTTCACAGAGCCCATTACCACAGACGACTTCCAGACTGATGTAAGTGGTGCTGGTGGTTCCGCTTACTACGGCTACGTGACATATGCCCGACCAATTCACGCTGCGGTCTTCATTAAGGGGCCTCGCTGTGTTGTGTCTGGTGTGTTGCAGCCACCTCAAACGTACAATCCGCGCCCTGTGGATGACACCGAGTCCATCTGGCGGTTCTCTTGGGACGCATACTTGAAGTATCAGCGTATGTACCCCAGCCGCTATGACCTGTACTTCCACGCCGGACCTGTGCGCCAGCTTGATCAAGTGACGAACATCTAGACTTAGTTAATACGGAGGATAGCCTATGTCCACTACGTGGAGTGTGTTGTTGGAGCAAATCGGTCGCAAGTTGAATGACGAATCTCACGCAACTTGGTCGGAAGACCTGTTGAAAGATTGTGTCAATGATGCGCTGCGGGCGCTAGCCTCAACGCACACTGGCTATGCCTCTGACTTTGAAATCACAGGGGACGGCACGACATACCAGTATGACTTGCCGTCTAACATCGTACAGACACCTGATGCTGGTGTCTATGCCGTCCTCTGGGATCAAGACGAAAGCGCCTGGATTGAGAAGCTTGAGTACTGGCCGGGTACCGCCTGGGAGTCCAGTACACGCTCAACAACTTCAAATCCTTTGGGCTATGTGCTGTGGCCGCAAGACCAGATTAGCTTCTCGCGTATTCCTGAGAGCGGACAAGAGATCGTGGTGCATTATGTGCGTCACTTTAACGAGGTAGTCGGTGGTGCAACTGTCATCAATGTGCCCACTTGGGCTTTAGAGGCCGTTAAGCTTTATGCGTGTGCTGTTGCGCTAGAGCCAATGACTACCAAGACTGGCAAGATTGCACGCTTCAAGACACGTCGTGAGAGCGGCGACCCTGAAGACAATCCGGTCTTATTGCTGGTGCAGCATTATATGGATCGGTATGATCGTATTCTTCGTGCTCACTCTGCACCACAATATGCGCTGTTGAAAGAAACGCAGCGCGATAGCTGGAGCTAGTGTATGGAAGACATTGTAGAAGCCTTGATGGTTGACCTTAAAGAGCACCTCGAAGACAAGATGATCGACTCTATTCCTGCTGCTTATGCTAGCGAATTAGAGTACGTAGACAAGGATGGCACAACCCGGACGCTGACGCCATCTGAGGTGCATGTCGGACGTGTTTTTGACCCTACAGAATACCAGGACTCTAACATTGCTATTCCATTGATTTTGGTAAACATTCATCCACATGATCCTAGTGATCTTGGAGATGGGTGGGAGCACACAATCGGGTCTTCTGTAAGCTCGTCCGCTACAAATGCCGGGGTGTCGTTTGGCCCAGTGCATGAGATTGGAGGAGGCACCCACTGGTGGAGACGGTTCGTAGTGCATTTTAGGGTTTGGTGCTTCGACTCTGACCAAACACAGGACGATGCTCGGAAATTTGCCGGTATGATTCGCGCCCTGTTAGAAAAATACATTGATAGTTACCGCTCAGGCAATACACATGGATGGGCTTGCGGTACAGTCACGGACATGTTCAGCGAAGTCGCCCAGCAGAGTGTGGTGACGAAATCACATATCTGGGAGGGCGGTGGCCCAGATGACGACTTCCTTTGGGAAGGCCAGGTCTGGTTTCAAGTTAAGACGTACAGAGAGTGATTTTGCGCCGCGCAATCTCACCTTAGATTTTTATAGGAGGTTATTATGGGAGTAGCAAGTAGTGAGGGCATTTTTGGTTTCGGCCCACAAGCAAATAAAGGAACCACAGCTACGACCTGGTACCGTCACAAGGCGGCTAGTGTTAGGGTCGGGCCACAACAGGCCATTAACCAGTTCCCTGCGGAAGTAGGCGACGGTTATCAGCCTGGTTGTGCCTACAAGAGTATGGCGTTTGGCGCAGGAACTGCGACAATGTTCCCGCGTCTCGCGGACGTATTCGGATACCTGGCATATGCGGCTTGCGGACAGCTATCAGATACCGAGGCTGACACGCCAGAGGCTGGCCTACATACACACCACTTTACGCCAGCAGCTGAGACAGACGACTTCAAGTGGCTATCTATCCGGCGTTACATCCCTGGTGAGGATGATGACACAGAGATCGGCGAAATTATCACTGATTGTCGGGCGACATCTATGCGCTTGACCGTTGCCCCGACTGCTCTGTTGGGTGCTCGCTTTAGCTTCGTCGGACGTAAACCACAGTTGGCCCGCAACATCGATTCCGGTGATGCGCACGCCTGGTCCTGGGATTCTGACTATGATACCTGCGAGAGTGTGCCGCTTGGCAACAAGGGCTTCCTGAAGCTCGATGGTGTCGAGAAGCCAGCAGTGCAGGCCACAATCGACTTGCAGAACTTATACACCACGCCGCAGAACGAGATGATCATCGGTGAGTATTATCCTGATGACTTCCAGCTGCGACGCCAGATTATGACGGTGACGTGGACGTACAAGTGGCAAGATGCTGACCTCTATCGGTACATCATGGCGAATGGTAACTCGCCTTCGGGTGGAGTTTATGACTGGTCGCCGGACGTTCACACCTCGACCTTCAGCTTCAAGGTAGAGAGCCCGGCTGATGTTTCTGGTACGAGCAATCCCTACAGCTTAACGTTATGGGTACCTGAGCTCGCCTGGCGGTCGGCGGCACCACCTACGTTGGCTGGTGGAGGATACTTGATGCAACAGTTCGTCGGTGTTGCCCAAGAGCAAACCACAGCAGGTGCGCCTGTACCGGAAGACTACTTCGATCTCAAGGTTGTCAACGACACCGCGTCGTACACCTGGTCGTAGTAGACACTAGATAAGTGATGATATAGTTAACCGGGGGACAGGACTATCTGTGTCCTGTCCCCTTTTCTGTTTTAAGGAGGAACAAACTGACTGATGGCTAAAATCACAATTAGTACATTTACGCCTCAAAGACGCGAACTGCGTTCGGCTGATCCCACGGGGGAGACTTGGGTTAAGATCAAGCCGCCTGGTATGGAGGAGGAGATTCAGAGAAGCCGGATGACCTCTAAGCGAACCTATAAGTATGATGACGAGGGTTTTATGGAGGTCTCCATCGACAGCAACACTCGGCTGTTGTGGGCGGAAGAGATTTGGCTCACATACGTGGACACCAATCTTGACGTCGTTATGGAGGGGGCCGGAGACGACGGTGAGGACCTAGAGATCACCTTTGGTCCTCGCAAAAAGACAGACTATTCAACATTTATGCAACATCTATTAAGGCTACCTCGTCAAATCTTTTATGAGTGGCACCATATGGTGACTGATGTCGTACCGGAGTGGCGTCGCCCTTTCTAAAGGATGGGTTCGACAGCGCTGTTGAACGTTATCGTGCTATTGCCGATGCTGTTGAGAAATGGCTAGGTGATACGGCTGCTCAGCCATCAACGGGCACAGGAGCAGGGCACGATGACGAGATACAGGAGCTTACCACCACCGAGGACATAGGGCCAGAGCCAATGCCAGACCCTCTTTATTACCTGCGTTTGTGTGAGCGGTGGGGCCTTCCTCGTGAAGGTGGTTGGTCTGAGAACCCTATCTACTTCTTGCGTGATCTGGAGTATGCGGCTTTGGGCCGAGAGCGATATATGGCCGCTGAGCGCATTAACGCACAGCAACAAAGCACAATTCATGATCCTGATGCACTATTAGAGCGAGCCATCGGCGACTTAACTGGCAAAACAGCAGAGGCCGAGGAATCACACGCCAATGATTTAGTACTTGCTGCACTGGAGGCTGATTAGTGAACGAAAAACAATTTTGGACCAAGATGGCTGCTGAGTACGGAATCAACGTCGCTCAGGGGCGTGAATGGTTGCAACAGGAATATGGCGGGGACTACACCGGGGTAGACCCAAGTGCACTGGAGGCGCACCTACGGGGGCGCTTCCTTGCGCATGGGGGCTATGTGCACCCCGACGATGCTCGTTACGAGATTAAGCCTTGGCAAGCTATGCAGATGCCAGTAGCACGCCATCACACAATGGCTGCTGCTCAGCCCATCCCTGACGAGGGTGTGCCTGAAGGATACTTCCAATATGGCGAGAATATGTACCCTGAAGACGTCATCGGGTACACGCCTGGCTATATGCAGACTGACCAGGGTGTATTGACCGGTGTCAGTGATGTCTCGAAGTTCCCCAAGAGATGGCGTCAGGGCTTCCAGCAGGGACCACGGCTAGAGTTTTCTGGTCTCGACCCTGCGGTTGAGATGTCTATACGGGGACAGGGCGTAGGGATGGGTGAGCAGGTACAACGAGCCCAGGCTCTCGTCGTTATGGGCAACCCAGGACCAGAGGGCACTGGCTATTATGACCCCAGCGTTGGACAGGTTCAGGGCACGACGATTCGTCGTGAGATTTTGCCTGAAAACGTAACTGCTGAGCAGGTACTGGCGAAGTCCGGTATGGAAGTTGGTGGCCCAGGACAGCCCACTCCCCTGTACGAGGGGCACACTGGTGCTACACGTGCTGCTTATCTCGCCTCGTCCACAATTCAACACGCTGGTGTACGCACTGAGGACATCGAGGGTCACGAACGTAATGTTCTCTACTACCAGACCCAGGATGTATACCCACAAGGTGCAGCAGCTATCCTCAAGACCGGCCCCAAGGCGGTTGGTGTTCCCCTGCGTGGCCTGCAACAGACCACCGGTGCTCAATTTGCCGTTCCTATGCGCGATCCTCAGGTGATGGCCTCTATCGCTGTTGGCTCGATGACCGAGCAAGAGCAGACCGCAATTTTTGGTCAGCCAGTGTCCGGGCAACTCACGCAAGAGCAATATCAGCAGTACATGAGAAGCCGGGATGTGCGGACCCACACATTGCCCCCACAGGTCTTCCAGACTGATAGCGATGTGTACACCGCCCTTCAAGAGTCTGGTCAGTTAACGAATGTCACCGATATTGGCGAGGGCCGCGTGCGTGCCCAGCGCCAAGTGACCGGCTACACAACCCCCTTCGGTATTCAGGCCCAACAGTCCTATCGTTTCCACGCCCAGACCATTACCGGCGAGATGTTCGACGTTATGGCTCAGAGTTCTCCCAAGTTCGCCGAGCATATTCGGAACCTAGCCCGACCAGCTACTGAAACCCTATCCAATGTTGCAGGGGCCACCCTAGCTAATGCTGGTGTTGCCGAGAACTATCCGACTATTAAGGCTGCTGATCTTGACTGGGGTGCAGCCAGCGATATAGCCCAGGCGTCCGTAATGGAGATGGGCTATGAGTCCCCAGAAGAAGCCCCTGGCGGTGTATGGCACAGGGCAATGGCTACAGCCCTAGAGCAGCAGACGCAGGGTAAGGGCATTGAGTTCCCTGCTGGTGAGAAGCTCGGAGGCCGACTGGTAATGCCGTCTCCTGGCGCTACTCGGCGCTATGGTGGCGTCACACCTACTGTAGAGCAGACCTGGGGCCTCTATCGTCGCTATGGTGAACTTATTAACACGTATGCTGAAGGAGAAGGCGCTAGTACGCCACAGTACTCGCGTGCTGTTCAGTCAGCCGGGCGTGCATTGGCCGAGGTGACACAAAGCGGCGAGTTCCGCCGGGCGCAGCGCGGCTATGTCGTCAGGGGTATGGGTGGTGGCCGGACGAACCCCGACGAGGCATTGCCAGCCAACCGTATGTTCATGAACCGCAAGCTGCTGGGCGAGGCTCTAGAGGGCATGGCCCCTAATATGAGCACGCAGGAACGTTCCGAGCTTGCTAATCGCATATTTATGGGCGAGGAGGTAGCTCCTCGTTTCCGCGCATTCCGGTACCCAATCACTCGTAAGGAAGAGCAGCTGCGAATGGGGGTACAATACACCTCGTTCCCAGAATTGAAGAAAATTATGGATCGGCCTGATATGACAATCGAAGAGGCCGAGCAACTCGGCTCTTCAGTAGTGTTCTCTCCTCGTGCAGGAGAGGCGCAGGGCGGTGACTGGGACTGGGACCCTTACGCCTTCGTGGGCGGTACCCGTTATCAGAAGGGCGGCGGTGCCGAGCATATGATCGGTCTGTCTACTCCTGAAGAAGTCATTGATCTTGCCCGCAGGCACCCTGCTGGCGAGCACGCCGCGTTAGCACAGACCATTCGCGACATGCCTGCACCTGAAAAAGCAGCAGCTGATCTCGTGATGGCGTCGCGCTTTGTAGGACAGGGCGATATTAACCAGGCATTTGCTGCTCGTGCTGAGGCCAAGAGTGGCGTCGGTGTAGGCTACAACTTTGCTATGCGCTCTCTAAGAAGCGCCATTTATGGCTACGACCCAGCCTCTAAGCAGGCTATGGCTGAGCTCGGTAATATCTACATGATTGGTCAGGATATTGGCGGTATGGGTGAACAGGCCGGGCCTGTAAAGAATTTGATTCAGCAATTCAGCCGCATGAACGCCTCGACTATGGCCGGTCGCAAGCTGGATGACGAGGGCTTCTTTAACTATAAGACGCCGGCTCGATGGATGTCCGCCGTAACGAAAGACATTGCCGATTTGTATAAGGGCGAAGAGCTTGGTATGACCGCTCAGACACGAGCCGTTTTATTGGCCGGTGGTCAGAATGAGAACCTAGGAGGCATTACTGACCTGATGCAGAAATATCAGGGGGCCGAAGATGATCCGATGGCTCAGGCCAAGATGTTGACACGTATGCGCCAGCTAACAGTAGGCAAGGGACCGGACGAGGCTGTGGGCGTCGAAGAGTTTGTATCTGCTTCCCCGACAGCCGGGCTCATTTACTCAATGGCCGAACAGCGAGACGCGGATCGGCGCGGCACTACAGTGCGGGACGAGGAGACCGGATCGGTTAAGGGCTATGCCGAGGCAAAACCCTGGCAATCAGAACTTGCTGAACTGGGTGGGGCACAGCGCGGTATGGCGCAAGTACGCTATCGTCAAGGGGAATATGCCCAAATGCCTTTTAGCGAAGCCGCAAAGAACATGGCTACCGCAGCTAAGAGTGGTATCCTAGACCCATCAGCCACTGCTCGTATCCAGAGGCGTCTGGCAATGACCGGCTATACCGGACCAGTTGCTGAAGAGGCCGCAGGTCAACCGGATACGATACCACAGACTAGTGCTGAGGCCGAGGCTATGCCTGCTCGCACGCAGGCGACCGGCGGTGCAAGTGCTGCACCAAGTGGGCCTTTGGGCGAGGCATATAGCGCTATCGGTGGCATTATTGGCGGCGATCCGACTGGCCCAGACGCACCAGATTTGCATATGGCCGCTGTTCGGCAAGCACGCGCTACTCGTGCTGGTGGCGGTACTTCCGCTTACCGTCAGGGCTTCAATGAGTTCGTGCAATCATCCGGCCTCTCGGTTCCAGAGGCTACTAAGGTCTGGCGTCAGGCTCTGTCTCAGACAGGTGGCCCTGCATTTGAGGGCGGCGTACAGGGACCTGGTGTGAGCCATCAATACAAGCAATATCTGGCACAGGGCGGCGCTCCTGCTCCTGCGGCTGGTGGCGGAGGAGCCCCAGCCGGTGGAGGAGGCGATGTACCGCCTGAAATGTTTGACCCCAACCAGGGTGTCGGTGGTAATGCCGTAGCTGGCGGTGGAGGCGGGGCTGACAGGGCCTCGACGCTCTTAGGCGGTGCCCTAGAACGCGCAGCACAAGGGGCTGATGAACCCTTCGGTATGAAGATTACCGGTGGTTATACGCCGGGGAAGGGCTTCTCTTTTAGTGGTGGTATGTTCGATACAAAGGCTCCTGCTGACCTGGCGCTGCAAATGAAGGAGACAGCCAGGATTTTCCAGGAGAAGGTGCAGCCGGCCCTTAAAGACCTCGGTGATACCTCCGGTACTCTATCTAAGCAACAAGTCAGGGCTGCTAAGCAGCTGGGCCAGATGTATGATGCCATTGACGAAGGCATGACCCAGATTTCCCAGATGGAAGAGGACAAGCGCCCAGCCGGAATGATGGACGAGCTTGGGGCAATGCAGGACACAATGTTAGACTACGGTGTGCCTCAGTTGGCAACTCGTGCTAATATCCAGTCTCGCTACAGCGCATTTGGTGCTGGCGGTGCGGGCTTTGGCGGTTCAACGGCTACGGGGGCTTCATTCGCTGGAATGACACCTGGTGCCGGAGTGGGTTGGGGCGATGTTGGCGCTGGTATGGCGGGTAAGCTGACGAACTATTTCACCTTGATGCGAGCACGTCGTATCTGGGGTATGCTAGGTGCACCTTCATTCCAGAACCAACAGTTTGCTGCTCAACAGCAAATGGCCGCTTATGGCGCTGCGCAAAGCCTCGGTTTCTCTGAGACAGTACCTGGTGGAGTGGCCGGTGGCCTAATGCAGCGGCGCGTAGCGCAAGCCCAGGCCAAAGCCAGATATGGTATGGCCGGCTATCGGGCCTGGGGGTCTGGTGCTGGTGGCTTTATGCCAGAGGTACGCGGTATTCTCGGCCCAGCCGCAGCTGGCGGGGCATTGGCCGCTATGGGCGGTAGCATGATGTTCAGTGCTATGGGCGGTGCGAGTGCTGGAGCTTCAATGTTCGGTGCCACAACCGCTTTTGGTGTTGGCGCAACCTCAGCCGCAGCAGTTGCTCTACCACTAGCCACCTACGGTGCAGGCCGATATTTAGGGAGCTTTGCCGAAGACACCGCAATCAATCGAGCCGAGATGGGTACTGGTGGCTTCTTGGGTCGCTTACGTGGTTATGCTGGAGCTATCGCTGGCCCTGCATTGCGAGGATTGGCTGGCGACACTAGTGCTTATGGTGAAATGTGGGGCAATTTCAGTGACGTCTTAAGTATGGACAGGGACACTCGCGGCCTACGCGAACAGCCATTGGCCGCTATGGGGGCCGGGGATCGTTCTGCTTGGCTACAAAAGGCCGCAGAACAATGGGCCGGTAAAGCAGACACGTTATGGCAAGGCGCAACGCCTGAAGAGTTTATGCAGCAATACTCGCAGGCTGCTGCTTGGCAACCGTGGATTGGTCAGATGGACTATGATCAACTGTCAGCACAACCACCAAGACTAATGGAGCGCATGCAGGCCCTCGGTTTTGGCCCAGAGAAATACGCACAACAAGTCCAGCGGGCCGGTGGTGGCGTTGCTGATATGTCTAGTTTCTATATGAGCGTTACTGGCGCTGGTACTACACCATTTACGAGACAGCAGGCAAGCACTGCTCTCGGTCAATGGGGCGGCCTGTTTGGTAAGGGCGTCGGCACAAATCAATTGCTGCGCGGTGTTCAAGAGGGTTGGTTGCCCGCTATGAGTGGCGATCAGCTGTATACCTTCCAAGGCTTGGCCTCTGGTGATCGTATGGCCTGGGCACGAAAAGCAGCGCAAGGTAGCTATATGGGTGTCGATCTCACTAATCGGCCTGGCCTCAGTGCAGTTGAGGCTGAGACAGGCATGCCCCTATACACTACACGCGGACTCAATGAGTATGGGCCATTTGACGAGCCTATGGACCGTATTCGTGATGGGCGCTCGATGTTGGGTGGCTGGGGCGGGATGTGGGGTCTCCAGGATACACAGCGCGGTGTGCAGCGCGGCTACGCACGGCAACGCTTCCAGGAGCAGCAGTCTTGGTTGGGTCAACAGTACAGCTATTATGCGGCTGATGTCCATCCGTTGCAGCGCAGTATTTCGCAGCAACAACGCACCATCTCTGATACACAGTGGCAATATACCCAGGCTGGTTGGGGACGACAGGCTGAACGCGAGCAGATGAACTTCGGTCAGGGTCTAGAGAGCATTGCCCTGTCGCGTCAGATTTATATGGCTCGGCGCGGGTATGGTCAGGATGATATGCAGGACCAGATCGATGACGAAAATCGCCGGTATCAGCGCCTCCTCGTCCAGCGCGGCTGGCAACAGCAGGACTGGAACTGGGGTATGCAGGACATACAGACCGGTCGCCAGCGCCAACAGACACAAATGGGCTGGGTCCAAGAGGACTGGGGCTATCAGGCCACACAGCGTTCCGCCGGATATGCCCAACAGATGACACAGTTCGGCTGGCAAGCGGATGACATTCAGCGGAACCGGGCCACGATGCTACGCGAATTTGGGTGGAACATGGAGGATTACTCCAGGAACATCCGGTTCGCCTCTGGTCGTCAACGTGAGCAGCTTGAGAGACAGCGAGAACGTGCTACGGTCCGCTTTGCTGAGCAATACACTCAGGCCGGTACTCAGGAAGAGAGGCTTGAGCAGAGAGAGCAATGGTATGAACAGCAATATGCGCGTGAAGAGTCGCACTTTGAGCGTCAACGCGAACGCCAAGAAGAGCGCTGGGCCTGGGCTGAAGAGGACTATGACAAGGACGTTGAGCGCCACCAAGAGGCCCTAGAGCGACTGCAACAGCGCTGGGAATGGCAAGACGAAGATCACGAGCGCCGGCTGGAAGATATTGAGGAAAAGAAGGATCGTGAGAATGAGCTACACGAGCTACGCCTGCAACAATTCGATATGCGCGAGCGTCATCTGCGGGAAGACCACGAGATGCGGCTGGAGCATTGGGCCGAGGAGCACGAAGAGGCCACCAAGCTCCGCAATCTCAGGGAGCAGTTGCGCGATGATCAAGAAAAGCTAGCCGAGCTTCAGCGTGAACACCAGCTGGAGAGTATCGAGCGTCAGAAGGAGCTTAACAGGATGGCGGAAGATTATCGTCTAGAGATCAACCGGCTTCAGGATGCCATCTTAGACCTACAACGCAGACAGCAAGCTCAGGTAGCCGCATTTGAGAGTTCAGTTAAGAGAGCCTTTAGTGATATTGTGGACCACTTAGAGTATGAGTCACGGTCCTCAATGCCACCGTGGGCACCGTAGATTGCGCGGCACAAATGTAGTAACGGAGGAAAAGTATGGCCTGGAGAGATTATATAGAATTCACTAATAGTGACAGTAGCCTTGATAAGCGCTTTCGGGTTTTCGCCGATGGCTACCAACAGGGCTACCAGCGTAAGCAGCAGGTACGTGGCACCATTAGTGGTAAGACCGACATTACTGAGGGTGCCGTGATTCGTGTCTGGAATTTATCGCTAAAGATTTACGAGACTGATCCAGATGCCGGTAGTGGCTATGGCGACCTGGATGACATTCGCACCTTCATTGGCTATAATGACCCTGATGCAACGCCCAGTAACGAAATCACACTGACTGGCTTTAATGACGCCAATTCCTGGACCGTCTATATTGTAGGCAATCCGACAATTCAGAATGTTGCTCCTCAAGTACACGGAGAAGTGTGCTTTAAGGTGCAAGTTAATCTAGTGGAGGCATAATGAGAAACTGTGGAGCAACGCTCGAAGACCAACAAGAGCGTCTAGCACGTAAACCATCGACTGAGCTAGTCGTGCGTCGGATGCTACCTCGTTTTGAACAGCTAACAGACGAGATGCACCTGAATGGTGATCATGCCGAGCATACAATGTATGGTAGTCCTACTAGGCCAGAGGTGGCTTGTGAGGCTGAGTGGAGCTCAACCAATAATTGTCTCTTTTATTTTTGGGGACAGGCTAATTATGATGCAGCTGGCTCCACATATTCTGAGCTTTATCTTAACAGGCCACCGGACCCAACTGATGCCTCTGACTGGGAGAACGCGACATATTCAGACGAAAATTACTATAAGAGTGGTCAAGAGGAGCAGCGCACCTCGCTAGTTGACGAAACCCTTTACTATATTGACGGCGATGATGTAGAAGAGTGCTCCTGGGACGGCAATGACTTTTATACTAATGAGTCTACATATACGACATCCAGTGCCCTCCAGGGTGATGGCCACTATGCCTGTGCAGCCATTGATGAAAATGATAATGGGACCGCCGACAGAGTACATGTTCTGTCTCACTACACCGATGGTGATGCCCAGTTCATCTTCTTACAATGTGTAGAGGATGGTGACACTGCGCCAACAGCTGTCATGGACTACGCGATGCCAGTGTCGTCAGACTATGATTGGTCTGACGCCTCGTTCTTTGATGGCGAACATATTACCGATAATGTCTACGGTCTACCTGATCGTGATGTCATCGTGTTCAATAGTCGGCACCATGGGAAGCCTCGGATTATCTTCTATTATCCCGACGAGGAGTACTATGGGGAGCCTCGTGATTTGTTGGCAATTGACCCAATTGACGAATACAGCTTCTTCCGGGTGCCTCTTATGAAGAAGTACTCAGATAATAGCGGTGACGATTATCTGTTGCTATCTGGTACCCTGGGACGCAAAGGTACCAGCGGTGAGTACGCAGATAAGGCCGTTATTATGATGCGCTCGAAGGACGGCGTGCACTGGACCTATGACCGCTTGGCCTATGTTGATGATACCGAGGGAGGAGGCGGTGTCATCAAGCACAATGAGAGCCTGATCTATGTCACCTATCCTGGCACCTCGACGAGTTATGGCGAGGTACTGATAGGAGATGCTACCTGGATGTTCGGTGAAGACCCTACTAGTTGTAAGACAACATATGATGAGGACGACATTCACGGCTGGACGTTAAGACAACCGCCCCTGTCTCGTGGGGCCTCGGCAATGACACAGTTCAAGGGCTATCCATCTGACATCGAGCCCTGGCAATGGATATGGAGAGAGGCCGGTTATAGTGATGAGCACTATCCGTTGGTCGTAGAGGCAATCACAAAGCTACAGACTAGCCGACGCTTTAGTGTCATCTCAGAAGAAATTTGCATGCACTTGCTCAATAGCTGGACTAGTGACCAGGACTGGTTCTGGTATCAGCCCACACAGTTTTATGATAATTGTGAGACAATGGGCGGTCTATATGGTGTGACCTCAAATGCATTTGGGCTTCGTGATCCCGATGACCCTGACATGGGTATTGTCGAGGACTATGATGCGCTGACTGAGAACGACAGTGGCTACCTAGAGGTGCAGGCGTTTAACGGTCCTCAGATTTTCCTATACAACGAGCCCATCTCCCCTCGTAATTATGAGGTACAGCTGGACTTTAGTATCTCTGAGAATGGGTACTTCCGCTGGTCACGCCCAGACAATTTTAGCCTGACACTGAATACCGGAGACGATTGGTCTACGCTAGGCTATGGTATTGGCGTGGTTGGTAACTACGTAGACGAGGACAATTATATCGCACTCTTCTTGCGCAACAAGTCCGGCAACGAGACAATGGAGCTTAACTTAATACGCTGTAAAGAGGGCACTTGGTCTATGATGGAGCAGGTGGATATTGACGACATCGTAGATGGCTCACATCATTATCGTATTGCCCTGCGTCGGCGCGGAGACAGGTTCGAGGGTGAGATTTACCAGTTGGCCTACAATGATGCACCCTCGTTAGAGCGGCTAGATAGTACCGACAATCGTATTGACTGCTTGTGGACCGAAGATGCTGGAGAAAATGATGAGGTCTTCGACACTGAGGCGACGGACTATAGCTTTGATCGTGGTCATGTTGGCATGATCGTCGAGCAAGCATGCTTCCAAACACTGTTGGCTGCGGTTGAGACGGACACTGATTATCTGGCCCGGCACTGGGGCACCTTTGACGGTACGCAACCCGATGACTATGACAGCAACAATGATATTCATCGAACATATGCCATAGATGCAGAGTATGATGGTATGGCTGGCATTATCGCTGACATGCATTTTGGCAATGAGGCATGTCGGTTCATGCAAGTTACTAATAGTAACATCAAATCAGAGTCATATACTGTGGATTCTTGTAGCTTGTCTGGCACGAATTGGGAAATTATAGCCAATGAACACGCAGACGCAGCCGATTGGGAAGACTGGGACAATGACCTACATGGCTTTGCTCATGTTCTATACATCTATGCTGGTCCTGGGGCTGGGGTATGTGCAGAATGTAAGAATTCCGTATTTGATGCTGGCGGTGACAAGTTTGAGATTAGTTCACTGTATGGTGAGGACCTAGATGACAAGCTAACGGGTTCCTCTAAGTTTGTGCTACTACCTGGCTACTCAATCTCTGGTCGTAAGTGGGAAGATAGTGATAACGAGGCATATCACGGACATAAGACCGTAGCCCGCCTTCATCATGATGAGTACTTCAAGATATATGGCCTACAAGCCTGGGACCTAGACGAAATTCACAAGAATCGCGAGTACATTCTGCGTGACTTGTGGGCAAAGGTTGGTATCCTGGACTGGGAAAATGAATTGACCATTGACTGGGATGCCGGTTCTATCGACTGGAACCTGTTTGACTGGGGCGACCCTGAGCCTTGTAACTGCTACTATTATCCCGATGACACAACACCAGAGAAATTAACCGACTTTGATATACGTTTTGAAGATCATGGCCTTGGGCGTAGTGATTATTCGGGCTATGTCTGGGGTCTTGCTTTCAATCTGGATGGCACAGGTGATTATGATCTGTTGAGTGATACGGGAGATGGTGATGACATCTCTGACGTGAATGGCTTTTTGGTCAAAACCTGGTATAATGATACTGAGACTAAGGTAGAGTTGTGGGCCACCAACAATGACGGCACAGACAATGATGAATGGACCAGGCTTTGGGAAGTAGATCGTAATAATGATTCTATTGGGGATTCGGCTCCCAAGTATCCTATTGGTGGCTCGGTCACATTCCGTTATGTTCGTCAGGGCGATTTCTTGACTGTCTACATTAACGATCAGGTGTTTGGTGTTTTACCCTTGGTCGATCCTGTCGGAAGTAATGACTATATGTATCCAGGTAACGCCGGGGACCCAGGCTATCTATGCATTCAGCACAATTATGGCAATGGTGCCTTCATGCACGGTGGCGACTGGAGAATCTCTGAGCTCTCACAGATACCGCCCAATCTCATTGGTGATGCCCGCTCAGGTGGGCGTGCTATTCTGCGACGCATTGTCCAAGATGCCCACATCAAATTCCTGGGTACAGTAGAGAGCAGTACCGGGACGGCACAGCCAATGGTTCGTTTCGGGCATTTCCAGAATGCCGACCGTGATGACATTGGTACCATTACTGACTATGAAGCTGGAGATGGAGACTTCCCGGCTGGAGCCCAACACGCCAGTGTTTTCGGAGACGAATACAACCCGACTGGCCAAATCCCCTCGGTGATCTCTGTAGTTGGGACCGAGATTGTAGACTATATCGATCATGACGCTGCTCAAGAGTGGGGCTGGTCCTACAAGTCCTATAGCACCCCCTCGTTGGACGAGCATTCCTGCTATACCGAGGCTCAGAATATGAGCAAGCAGCATTATGCATATGCTAACAGTCGGCGTGTCACAACAGCCGCACAGGTACACTGGGAGCCCGAAGACAAGGTGACAGTGGACTGGGACCCAATTGATGATCGCCCAGCCGTAGAAGAGGTCGCATACATTGTGGACCAGGTGATTTTCAAGTTTACGCAGGATTCATTTGATGGCATTGCAAGTTTAAGGAGATATATTTCATGAGACAGGCTTTTCACGAAACAGCCACTGTTGTTGCGGTACATGCTAACCATGTTGACGTTATAGTTGGCGGTCGTTCCTCGGTATATCGTGGTATTCCCATTGTAGGTGGTACTGACGATGTACGAGTTGGTGATCGCGTGTCCCTGGAGGAACGCGATGGTGAAATTTATGCAGAGTCTACTCGTAGTCACATTGGAAAGCGGGCCATTTCTAAGTTGGCTGTCACTGGTATGTCACCGCCTGGTTCAGATCATTCTGTAGTTTACAATAATGATGGGGCCTGGGGTGGAGCCAGCAACCTGAAGTGGGA
>CAYQZG010000026.1:0-33126 GCA_964421785.1 uncultured Anaerolineales bacterium | reverse complement strand
ATGGAAAGCATGCAGTCCATCATAGACAGCATGACGCTCGAGGAGAAGGCCGCCCTGTGTACCGGCGCCAGTGCGTGGACGACGACGCCGATGGAACGTCTGGGCGTGCCGGAGATGATCGTGGCGGATGGCCCGCACGGCGTACGGCGCGTACCCGACATGCACGCAATGGGCCAACCGAGCTTGCCCGCCACCTGCTTCCCCACCGCCTCCTGCAGCGCGTCCACCTGGAACGTGGATCTGATCCACCAGATGGGCGAGGCGCTGGCCGAGGAATGCATCGCCCTGAATGTGGACGTGCTGCTCGGCCCCGGCGCCAACATGAAACGTTCGCCGCTGTGTGGGCGTAATTTCGAGTACTTCTCCGAAGATCCCTACCTGGCCGGCGAGCTGGCGGTCCACCTGATCAGCGGCATTCAATCGAAAGGGGTTGGTACCTCCCTGAAGCACTATGCTGCCAACAACCAGGAGTTCCAGCGCTTCGTCATCAGCGCCGAGATAGACAAACGCACCCTGCACGAAATCTACCTGCCCGCCTTCGAAAAAGCCGTCAAGGAAGCCCAACCCTGGACGGTGATGTGCTCGTACAACAAGGTGAACGGCGTGTTGGCCTCCGAGCACCACACCCTCCTGACGGAGATCCTCAAGGAGGAGTGGGGTTTCGAGGGGCTGGTGGTCTCTGATTGGGGCGCTGTGCGCGACCGTGTGGCCTCGCTCCGAGCCGGGCTGGATCTGGAGATGCCCGGACCTCAGGACCGGCGCGTGCAGGAAGTCATCGAAGCCGTGCACGCCGGCGAACTGGACGAGGCATTGCTCGACGAGTCGGTGCGTCGCATCCTGCGCGTCGTCTTCAAGGCAAAAGAAACGCCCAAAGATGGCACCTTCGATGTGGACGTGCATCACGCACTGGCGCGCAGGATCGCCGCGGAGGGCATGGTCCTGCTCAAGAATGACCCCCTGCCGAAGCAGGGTTGCCTGTTGCCCCTGAAAGACCACGATCGGATCGCCGTCATCGGTCGTGCCGCCCAGGCCGCTCATATCCAGGGTGGCGGCAGTTCACACATGAACCCAACCCGCGTGGATGTGCCTTTCCAGGAGCTTCAGTCTCGCGCCAATGGCGTCGAGCTGGCCTACGCCGAAGGCTATCCTGCGGACGACGCCTTCCGCCGGGATCTGATCGACCAAGCCGTGGACCTGGCGCGATCGGCGGACGTTGCGCTGCTGATCATCGCGCTGCCCCCAGAGTCCGAAGGCAACGATCGCGCCGACCTCGACTTGACCGCGCAACAGGTGGCGCTGATCCAGGCGGTAGCTCAAGCTCAGCCCAAGACCGTGGTAGTGCTCAACAACGGCGCGCCGGTGGTCATGAGCGCCTGGATCGACGCCGTCCCGGCCGTTCTCGAAGGCTGGATGATGGGCCAGGCCGGCGGTGGGGCGTTGGCCGACGTCCTCTTTGGCCGGGTCAACCCCTGCGGCAAGCTGACCGAGACCTTCCCCCTCAAGCTCGCCGACACCCCGTCGCACCTCAACTGGCCGGGCGGCGCGGGCAAGGTGCGGTACGGCGAAGGGCTGTTCATCGGTTACCGCTACTACGACGCCAAAAAGATGCCGGTGCTCTTTCCCTTTGGTCACGGCTTGAGCTACACAACCTTCGCCTACAGCAACCCCCAGGTGTCGGCCGAGACCTTCCGGGACGTAGGCCGCTTCGCTTCTCTTTCTCATAGCGGAGACGGACTGACCGTGAGCGTGGATGTCACCAACACGGGCCAAATGGCGGGCAAGGAGATCGTCCAGGTCTACGTCCACGACCGCGCCTCGGATCTTGTGCGGCCCGACAAGGAGCTGAAAGGGTTCGCCAAGGTGGCACTCCAGCCGGGTGAGACCAAGTCGGTGGTCATCAACCTGGACGTCCGGGCCTTTGCCTACTACCATCCCGCATACGAACGATGGATCACCGAGGATGGTGAGTTTGACATCTTGATCGCGTCATCCGCCGCCGATATTCGCCACACCCTGACGGTGATGCTCGAATCGACCCTAGACCTGCCCTGCCTTCTCGACAGGGAGTCCACCATCCGCGAGTGGATGGCTGACCCTCGCGGGAGAGCGGTCTTCGGGCCCTTCTACGCCCAGATGGAGGAAGGGGTACGCGAGATGTTCGGTGGCGACGACGAAGCAGAGACCACCATCGGTGTAGACATTATGGACATGATGGGCGATATGCCGCTGGTGAGCGTGCTGATGTGGCAGCAGAGCGCGCTCCCCGTGCACCCCGAGGATATTGTGGATGGGCTGCTGGCGCAGGTTCACGGCCAGGCGTAATGATGCCCCGGTCATTACCTGAAGGAGAACACTCTCCGACATGGGCGACCTGAAGATTTGCGTCATCGGCGGCGGCAGTACCTACACGCCTGAGCTCATCGAGGGTTTGATCCACAGCCAGGACGAATTGCCCATTGGCAACGTCACCCTCATGGACATCAGTGAGGAGAGGTTGGGCGTGGTGGGTGGGCTGGCCGAGCGCATGCTGCGTGCGGCCGCGGCTGACGTCAGGCTTCAGCTAACCACCAACCGGAGGGAGGCCATCGAAGACGCCGACTACGTCATCACCCAGAT
The DNA here is from genome assembly GCA_964421785.1 of uncultured Anaerolineales bacterium. Classification (GTDB taxonomy): domain Bacteria; phylum Chloroflexota; class Anaerolineae; order B4-G1; family B4-G1; genus SKLM01. The sequence goes on along the minus strand of CAYQZG010000026.1, from coordinate 30,510 downwards.
CCGCGTCGGGGGGCTAGACTGCCGCATCCAGGATGAGAAGCTCCCCCTCCAGTTTGGCGTCGTGGGTCAGGAGACCACAGGCCCTGGCGGCTTCGCCAAGGCCTTGCGCACCATTGCTGTGGTCTTGGACATCGCCCGCGATGTGTCCGAGCTGGCCCCGCGAGCCCGCCTCATCAACTTCACCAACCCCTCCGGCATCATCACCGAGGCCCTGCTACAGCACACCGCCATCCCCACCATCGGCCTCTGCAACTCGCCCGTCGGTTTCCAGCGGGACATCGCGGGGCGCTTGAACGTGGCTCCGGAGCGCGTTCAGTTGGACTACGTCGGGTTGAATCACCTGAGCTGGATCCGCGGCGTGAGGCTGGACGGTGAAGACGTCTTCGACCAGGTGTTAGCAGGAGCCATTGCCCTGGCCCGAGCCGGAGATTCCTCGTTCTCTCCGGAGCTCCTCGAGGCCCTGGAGATGCTTCCCAGCTACTACCTTAGATACTACTACGACCACGATCAGGTGCTGGCCAAGCAACGCCAAGCCGAAAAGACGCGTGGACAGGTAGTCCAGGACATCGAGGCCCGTTTGCTGGCGCTCTACGCCGACCCGGACGTGAGGAGCAAGCCCAAACTGCTGGAGAAGCGCGGCGGTGCCCACTATTCCACCGCGGCTCTGGCCGTGATACGAGCCGTCCACCAAGACACGGGAGAGGTGCAGATCGTCAACACCCGTAGCGACGGCGCACTGCCTGACCTGCCCTCCGACTCCGTGGTGGAGCTGCGCTCGCGCATCGACAGCAGCGGCGCCCGAGCGCTCCCGGTCGCCCCTATGCCACCGACCATCCGCGGCCTCACCCAGGCCGTCAAGGCCTATGAACAGCTGACCATCCAGGCTGGTGTGGAGGGGGACGAGCAGGCGGCCCTACAGGCCCTGCTGGTCCATCCGTTGGTACCCTCCTTTGCCGCGGCCCAGGGGCTCTGGTCTGCCATCAAGAGAGCGAACCGGGCCTACCTGCCCCAGTTCGACTTGGATTGAGCGGCGCTCCAGCCAAGGTGCCGCAGGCAAATGGTTACCATGGCACCCAGACGGAGGAATCCGTGACGCTCGTGCTAGGCGTAGATGCCGGGGCAAGCAAGACCTTCGCCCTGGTCGCCGACGAAGACGGCCACAGCCTAGGCTTCGGCCAGGCTGGGCCGGGCAATCACCAGGTGGCCGGCCCTGAGCCAGCGCTGGCCGCGATCAGGCACTCTGTAGAAGAAGCACTGGCTCGGGCGGACGCCGCTTCTCCTGTGAGATTCGGCCTGTTCGGTCTAGCCGGTGCTGATCTGCCCATGGACTTCGCCCTCCTCACCCCTGCCATCGAGGAGATGGACCTAGCCCACCAGGTTCGTGTCAAGAACGACACGATGGTCGCCCTCCGAGCTGGCCTCACGCGCCGTTGGGGAGTGGCCGTCATCTGCGGCACCGGCATCAATGCGGGCGGCATCGGGCCTGACGGACAGGAGATCCAACTGCCGGGCTTGGGGCCGCTGTCCGGCGACTGGGGCGGGGGGGGCGACATCGTACAGGAGGTGATCTTTCTCATCTGCCGGGCCTGGGATGGACGGGGCCGGCCCACGGCGCTGACGGAGATGGCCCTCGACACCCTGGGGATGCCCTCGGTCGAGCAGTTGATCGCGCAGCTATACCGGGGCCAGCTCGAGACCTATGCCGGCGGGTTCGACCAGCAAGGGCTGCTCGATCTGGTGCCTCTGGTGTTCGAGGCGGCCTACGCAGGGGACCAGGTAGCACAGGGGCTCGTGGCGCGGCTGGGCACCGAGGTGGGAACGACGGCCAGCGCCATCATCAAGCGGTTGGGAGTGAAAAGCACCGACGTGGAGGTGGTCCTGGCGGGCAGTGTCTTCAAAGGCAAGGGCCCGCTGCTGCTGGACACGGTTACTCAGGTGGTACACAAGACAGCCCCTCGTGCCACCATCGTGCGCCCCGCGTTTGAGCCGGTGGTAGGCGCGGTCCTCCTGGCCTTGGAAAGCCTGGGGACCCAGGTCAGCGAAGAGGTGTACGACAACCTACAGGCCACCCTGCCGGATGAACTCAGGGTGGAGCAGCTCCGACCGTAGGCAGAAGAGCGCTTTCTCCAAGAATCCCGAAAGCTTGTCTCAGACCGCGCCGCTCAAGAAGGATGGAGGTGGCCGAGTCCGTCTTCCCGGGCCTCCACCAGCGTCACTCGCTGGCTACCAATCCGCTTCCTTCTCCTCCTCCTCCCGCACCAGAGCCGACAGGATCACAGAGACCACGCTGACGATCAGTCCTCCGAGGAAAGCAGCCCCGAAGCCGTCCACGTAGTAGCCCACGCCGAACCAGCTCTGGGCGATCTGTGATGCCAGCCATAGGGTGAAGCCGTTGATGACCAATACGAAGACCCCCAACGTGAGGATGATCAGGGGGCAGGTCAGAAGCTTAAGGAAAGGACGCACAATCGCGTTGATCAACCCGAGGATGACGGCCATCGCCGCGTAAATGGTCCAGCCATCCCCTTCGACCACAATACCCGGCACTAGCCAAGCCGCTGCAAACAGGGCCAGGCCAGTGATAGCCCAACGAACCACTAGTTCCATAGTATCGCCTCCTGGTGCCTGGGCGGCATCCGCCCATCGACCTACTTACCCTGTTCTACGTCTCTGAGAGCCAAAAGTTGCAAGGCTTCAGGATGATGGCGTCACGGGCAGCGTGAAGCGTACGGTCGTCCCCTCCCTGAACACACTCTCCAGCTGGATCTCCCCTCCCTGCATCTCAATCAGGTTCGCGGCGATGCTCAACCCCAAGCCGCTTCCCGGTATTTCGCTCGCCTTTCGATCTTCCGAACGGTAGAACTTCTCGAAGACCTTGTCTTGCTCCTCAACCCTTATGCCAATGCCGTTGTCCTCAACCGCGACGAAGATCCCTGGCTCCTTCATCTCATCACCCCGGCACCCCGGTCGTGACTCGCGACCCGCACGCACGGCAATCCGTCCGCCCTCCGGGGTGAACTTGTGAGCATTGCTGACCAGGTTCGATACCACTTGCACCAATCGCTCGTGATCAGCTCGCACCGGCGGCAAGTCGTCAGGCACGTCTACGCTCAACACCTGGTTCTTCTCTTCAACCTGTGTTCGCATGCCCTCGACGGCATCCCTGATGACACCCGGGATGGTCACCATGCTCAGTTCCAGGTTCAGTCGTCCCGACTCAATACGCGCGATATCAGATAGATCCGAGACCAGGAGCGCGATGCGATCAGCGTTGGTGCGAATGGTGGCCAAGAAGTCGGCCTGAGTGTCATTGATCGGCCCCACCGTGCTTCTCGCCAACAGATCCGTGTAGCCCTTGATGGACGTGATAGGCGTTCGCATCTCGTGGGAGGCTACGGACATGAACTCGCTTTTCGCTTGATCGGAGGCCTCCGCAGCTATCTTGGCCTCGCGCAATGCCATTTCCACCCGTTTCCGCTCAGTGACATCCCGCAGAAGAACAAGACGTCCCAGCTCCCCCCCATGCCGGTCGTGAAGCATAGACAAACGGACCTCGAAAAAACGCTCTCCAGCGTCCTCCTCGATGCTTATCTCCGCCTGGCCCTCGCTCGTGTCCTCCAGCAGGCCGGCCAGGTCCGACCATTTAGAGAGCAACACAGAGATCGGTTGCCCGACATGGGCCCTAGCGGCCTGATCGACGATCCCCTGAGCCGCCGGGTTCATATCTATGACGCAGTCTTGGCTGTCCAATACGATGACTCCAAGCTCCATCGCTTGGATGACAGCGTCCCGCGCCGCGAGCACGACGTCCGATAGATCGGAAAGAGGGTCTTTGCAGGCCATTCGTTTGCTCCCTATATCATCCTCAATTTGGTCGCTGTACTGGGTTTCGCCTAAACCACCTCACGCCAGGCGGGATCCTCGAAGCGCTGAATCTCGACCAAGTAGCCGTTAGGATCGCGAAGAAAACAGTGATAGATCTCGTAATGAGGGTTGAATGTGGGCTCCTTCTCGAAGACCACACCCCGATCGCGAAGGTAGAGGTACCAGCGATCGACCTCCTTGGTGATGATGGTCAGAATGATGCCGTCAGCGTGACCTCCGGCACTCTCACGCTCACAGAAGCCGAGAAAAGCATCTTGGGCAACGCGGTAGATACGACAGTCCCCCTGATCGAGCGCCAGTTGTAGCCCCATCACCTCCTCGTAGAAGTGAGCTGTCGCTGACAGGTCATGGGTATAAAGAAACGTTGTCTGGTGTTGAATTGGTGGGCGCGTCATGGGTACTGGCCTCCTATGTAGAACCTCCGATGATGTACATGACGATCACGACACTCACACCCCAGAGCAAGATGGCAACCTGCAGCGCTCTGTCGGAAAGCACGATCTCCTCAGGCGCTCCTCCCAGTTCTCTGACGTGGATCAAATAGAGGTAGCGAAAGATGCCGTAAAGGACGAAGGGAATGGTCAGCATCATCGTGTGGTTGCGCGGTAGGTTCGGGGCCGAGAAGGTGTAAAGCGCATAAGCCAGAAGCGTTGATGCCGTCACGATGCTGATGATGTGATCCAGGAGCGACAAGTTGTAATGCTGCAAAGCCTGGCGATGCCCGGCGGCGTTCTCCTTCAACAGCACCAGTTCGTGACGACGCTTGCCAAAACCGATCAGAAGTGCAAGAAGCGTCATACAGACGTAGAGCCAGGGTGAAAACCGTTCTGCTTCAACGAGAGGCACACCGGCTGCGACACGCAGCAGGAAACCGCTGGCTACGATCATCACGTCAATGATGACAAGGTCCTTTAGCCAGAACGAGTAGGCGATCTGGACCATCAAGTAACCAGTGAGAATTCCGCCCAGACCGAGGTCGAGTATAAACCCGAGCGGCAACCCGATCAGTGGGATGACGAGGGCCGCGATCCTTGCCGTGCCAACGCCGAGCTGCCCGGAGGCCAACGGCCGATGACGCTTCTTGGGATGATTGCGATCCTTTTCAATGTCGGCCAGATCGTTGATGATGTAGACTGTTCCCGACGTCAGGCACAGCAACACGAATCCGGCGACTGTCCGGGCCAGATAGTGCAGCATAAAGAGCTTTTCGTCGAAGATCAGGGGGGCAAAAATGAATACGTTCTTGAACCATTGCCTGGGCCGCATAGTCTTGATCAACCCGATGAGCACGGATGTCCTCCTAGCCGGTGGGGCCATTGCGGTAAGGACCTCAGTCCTTTTCGATGGTGTCGGGCCCAACGGACAAGATGATACCAGAAACCGGCCTTACAGGCAACCTCGTCTACCATCCTCTTTCTCATCGGACTGAAAGACACGCTCATGAGCCCGGCGGTAGTCCTCCCATTTCGTCTTGGCGTAGATGCGCGTCGTCGCTGGCGAGGCATGGCCCAGTGCATACTGAGTTAGCGCCAGATCCCCCGTCTGGCTCAGGAACTCTGTGGCGAAGTAGTGACGGAGCGTGTGTGGTGTCAGATGAAAACGCTCCGCAATTCCAGCGCGTGACGCCAGCTCGACAAACATATGCTGCACGCTTCGCGTCGAAAGCGGCAGCGCCCTCCCGCCCGCCCCACGATCGTGGCGCGAGAAGACAGGTAGGCTGGACAGTGGGCGCTTCTGACCACCGTCCCTTCGGGCTCTCAAATACACCTGAATCGCCTCCCAAGCCCGATCGGAGAAGAGCACCTCGCGGTCCCTTTTCCCCTTTCCATACTTGACCAGGGCCCCTTTCATGTCATAGAGTAGATGACCGCGCTCCAGCCGCACCAGTTCCCCAACCCGCATCCCCGAACTCAGCAGTGCCTCGACGATGGCGATGTTACGCAACCGGATCAACCTCTTCCGTCGCTTCGTTCCCTCGGCGAGACCCTCCGGGAGATCAGGGGGAGCATAGACCTCCTCCAACAACATCGCCACGACCTCGTGCGAGGGCAGCTTGTCCGGAGAAAGCCTATCCTGATCTCTGGGACGACTGGCGCGAGCGAGGGTTCGGCGTAAGGCGTCGTGGGCAGTTCCATCCAGCGCTAGCTTTTCCGTCTCCACCACCAAATAGTCAAGAAAACCCGAGACCGCCGCAAAATACGTTGCCTTGGTCGATTCGGAAACACGTCGTTCGTCACCATCGGCCACTTCGTCCACCAAATAGTCATAAAGCCAAGTGATGAAATCGGTGACAAGTCCAGGAGCCAACACCTCGACGCCAGTCTGATCCGGCGACAATCCTCTCTCATCCAGGTAAGCCCATAGGTGATTCAGACCGGTGGCATAGGTATCGGCCGTCGCCACCGAACGCGAGGCTCTCAGATAGTCCAAATACCGTTCAATTGCTTCGTCAATCGTCACAAGACACGCCCAGCAGCTCGTCAGGCACATACTCCCCAATGGAGCTCGTCTTCACGGTCTCTACCATGGCCTCCATCGGAATGACCCCGGACTCTTCCACAAAGCACAACAGGCCATAGACAGCGGCGTTGCGAGCCCCTGCGCGCTCTCGGAAGTTGCGTACCCGGACGTCGGCCCTTGTCTGCGGCATATCGAGACTCTCATCAATCCAGACAGTTCCCTCGACCATCCCCTCGACGCGCTTCCTGTTGTGCGCCAGCCCATCGGCGGAGGTAACGACCACAGCATCGGGCTGAGAGATGCCGTGATAGAGAATCGGATCGTGGGAGACGATCACCTCGGCCGTGGAAAAGCCCACCCCCACAGTTACGGGATAGCTGCCCTTCTTTGTGGCATGCAGTCCCGAGGCAACGGCCGCCTGAGCAAATAGCTCGGCCGCTCGTTGCGCTCCCTCTCCTGCCGAGCCACCGAGCACCAAGCTCAGCTGGCCTTCCAATGGCGACCGGAACCGTACATCCGTCTCCCTGATCTGCCCGGCACCCAACAGCGAGGGACGCGAAGCCTGTGACTCAAGCCGGAAAGCAGCACGTGCCTCGCCTGTCCAGAGACCGGGCTCGTAGCCGGCCTCCTGGGCGAGCTCACGCAGCCGGAGGCCTGGATTCATTTTCAGCGCGTGACTTGTGCAGAGTTCCAGCACCTCCACCAGCGCAAACCCCTCAACCTCAAACGCCTCTCGAAGCTCGTCGGAGAAATCTCCCAGACCCAGCACACGTCGCGCGTGAGGAGCGCCGGCATCGTGCACCAGATGACACAGATCATGATGTGGATACGGGCTTCCCTGGTCGGTGATCACAGTGCGAAAGCCGCAGGGCGTCAACCCACTCGGCTGTCCACCCGTCATCCCATAGAGCATATTGTTGTGGACAACCACCGTCAGATCGACATTGAGACGTGCTGCCTCGAGAAGGTGCTGGAGTCCAATCGTCGCGCCGCCATCGCCGATGAAGACCACAACCTGCTTATGACGCCCATCTCCTCGATCACCCACGCTCATGGCGAGCCCACTGCCCAGCGCAACAGACCTACCGTGAAGCCCATGGATTGTGTGCGTGGCGAAATTCCGGTCTACGATGCCGTGACAGCCGATATCCGTCACCAGTATAACATCCAAGGGGTCGAGATCCAGCATCCTCAGAGCGCTGACGGTATTCCGAGCGATCAGATGGTGACCACAGCCTTTGCAGTAAGGGAAATCCGGCGTGGTAAGAAATTCACGCATTGGCGGATCTCCCCGCTGAGCGGCCCAACGCTGGGCTTAGCCGAACCATTCGGACGATCTCTTCTGGACTGACCATATGTCCGATGTCTCCAACCACGTGCACATCTTCAGGAAGCCGTTCCCCGAATAGCATCGAGGCGAACTGACCTTGAAGGTTCTCCTCGACGAAGATCACCGGTATAGGAGCCTGCGTCGACCCGCTCAATCCCCGGTATCGGTCCAGGATCGTGTAGTAGGCGGCAGGAATAGGGAGAAGGGTCCTGGATATCAACAAGGAGACGGCCAAGCCCTCCCGATCCAGAATATGCACCGCCTCTCTGGCCGCGCCCGAGGTAATGCCGTATGTCACAATCAGGGCGTCTGCGGTGGGCGGCCCAATGTTGGACTTAGTCGAACTAGCGGTTCTTCCTCTCTCCTCCAGGTAATAGAGTGACGGTGTACCCGCCTCGATCTTCGTCGGCAGCCGTCGGGTGTTGTCCAGCGCGTCGTCGGTGGAATGCTGCAGGAGTCCGTCTTGGTCATGCGTGGAAGCGGTCATTCGAACCTGGTGGCGACTGTCGCCGATGGGAAGGAATGGCGGCGCCTCCGTCTCTGCTTCATACGGGCGATAGGGCGTGGCCCCATCGTAAAACTTGTGGTCGACAGGGCGGATCTCCCCCAGTCGGTTCAGGTCGAAGCTCCGCTGGGTCATGACCATCTCCTTCGAGGTAAGCAGCACGACCGGAGTGCGCAGATCAACCGCTGTCTGCAAGGCTATTGGCGGTAGAATCCAGCAATCGTCGATATCCGCGATACAGAAGACCGGTATCGGATAGCCGCCCGAGATAATGCCCCGCAAGAAGCGCAGGTCATCCTGAGCCCCTGCAGTGGCCGTACCGGTGGAGGGCCCCAGCCGCTGGACCAGCACAATGACCATCGGTAACTCCATCATGGTGACCATGTTGATCGATTCCACCATCAACGCCAGGCCGGGAAATGAGGTGGCACTGACCGGCAACTTGCCCGCGGCCGAAAGCCCTGCCATCCACTGTAGCGCTGTTATCTCGTCTGGGGCCGGAAGCGTGGCGGGGAAGCGTCGGCTGGCATAGGAGTAGATCAAGCTGGCCGGCGTGATAGGGTAGCCGATGTACGCATCTGCCCCGGCCTGAGCGAAACTCTCGGCGATGAGACGCGAACCGTCCAGCAGTGCCTTCCCCCGTCCTCCTGTAGGTGCTTCCGTCCGTCGAGTACAAGCTTCCATACACCTCCTGATCATCCGTCAGAGTGATAGCAGCCAATCCGCAGATTACTCCGATAGTACGAGGCCGCCGTAATACAGACGTCAGCCTCCGCAATGGCGACTGTACGCAGTCACTGCCGTCGGGACGACGGCGATCCACAAGGCGCATTACAGACGTCAGCCTCTGCAATGGCGGCTGTGGTGGAGACGTCAGTCCCTCCCCCCAAAATCAATCGGGTCAAAGATCAGCACACGGTGACCGTGAGCATCGGTCACATACACCGAGCCGTCTGGCGCTACTGCGATACCTTGCGGAAGAGTGAAGGACTGACTGTCTGTTCCGTAGTCCCCGAAAGAAAGCAGATAGTTGCCTTCGCGGTCGAAAACCAGCACCCGATAGTAGCCCGGGTCAGTGACGTAGACGTGCCCTTCATCATCCACCGCCAGGTAAGGTTTCTCCTCGGGGATGCCCGAATCCCAACCATGAATCGGCCACTGACGCAAGAAAGCACCGGCGCGGTCAAAGACCTGGATGCGTCGGTTCCACGTGTCAGCGACGTACACATCCCCTTCCGGACCAAAGGCGATTCCCACTGGCTCGTCCAAGTAACCCTCCGCTGCACCTCCCCCTCCCCATTGGAAAGCGAACTCACCACTTGCATGGAAAACCTGGACCCGCTTGTTGCCGGTGTCTGCCACGTAAACAAAAGGTGGTTTCACGCCTTCCGTGAGGGCTTCAGTCTCTTTCAGCGATGTCGGTTCCACAACCACGCCGCGCGGACCGTAGAAAGCACGCTGCCCAGCCTCACCATCGTCCGGTCCGAACTCACCAAAGAAGCCCCATGCTGTGACCGAACGTCCCTCCCCATCAAGCCTCTGGATACGGTGATTCCACGTGTCCGCCACGTAGAAACTGCCATCAGGGCCAATGGCGACGTCCCATGGCTCGTTGAACCCCCGGGCTGCGCCCAATTCTTCCTCAGCGAGAGACCTCGCCCCCCAGCTATCCACAAACTCGCCCTCAGCCGAGAATACCTGGATGCGGTGATTGCCTGCGTCCGCGACGTAGACAGAGCCATCATCTCCAATTGCGATACCCCGTGGGCTCTGGAGCTCTCCTCGCCCGGAGCCTTGACTGCCGAAGACCTTCCTGGCCGTCAGAGTCAGTCGATTGTCAGCGTAGGGCTCGATATCGGCCAGAACCTGAGGGCCCAGCGTACCCCGATCCCACATCTTGGCGATCGTATCTCGACGTACATAAAGGCGGTATTCGCTGCGCAATGGCCATTCGTCGAGCGTATGTGTCTTTCCTGTCGCTTCATCATAGAGACGGTAATCACGATCATACCAGATCCGCCAGAGGGCCGCCCGCATCTTGGGATCTTTGATGGTATCCCTTATCCGCTGCCAGGTCAGGCCTTTGTAATCCTCCATTGGCCACCACAAGTAGGTGTACGTGTTGACAATGTAGTCACTGGCCATATAGGGTGCCACAGCATCCCATTGCTCCCGCCCTGCGATGACCACTGGAGCGTCCATCTGCTCCCTGGAGGGCTCCTCACCGTAAAAGACAGCGTTCTCGTAGTCGCGCAGGTACCAGTGGAAGGGCCAGGATCCGTCAGCTCCATAGGCAACTCTGATCAGCCCTGGACCACCGACCACACGTCTTGAGAGCTCCTCAAGCTGGCGCATCGTCTCCTTGACTGCAGGAGCGGCATGAGCGTAGACAAGGTGTTCAATTGGGTAACCGTAATTGATGTAGCAGAAATGCCAGGCGTGGCGGATCGTCAGGAGCACCGGAATCACCCAAGCGACCAGCAGCAAAACACGCAAAGTTCGTGTTAAGAACTTCAGCCCTTCAGATGGGTCCCGGTCGCCTTGCCGAATGGACGCGTCCTGAGCTCGTCGAACGACATAGACCAATCCCACACCGAAGGCCAGCGTGGCGATGAGGCCACCCAGAAACTGACCTGTTACGGTCAGCTCCGCTAGGCTGGATCCTTGGAAGGGACCGGATACGGTTGCATAGACGAGCATGATGAGCGCCATCGCAAACGCTGGTGCCAGAAGCCCCACCATCCAAACCTTCCTGCGCAACACCCATTGCCAATCAATTCTCTCGATGAACTGCCCCATACCCCAGGCGCCGAAGAGAATCATGGGCAGCGCCAGATGTACGGTCAGCCACGGCATCTTCTCGCCGGCGTATGAGTAGAGGATCCAAGCCGAGGCAATCCACCACACAAGAAAGGCCACAAAGAGGCTGCGAACGCTCAGACCGACGCCCAGTGCACCCTCCTCTGCCCGTGCGAGGGAGGGAGATGTGAGTTGGGTCTCCTTGGGCACAGCGACATCCGAACCGGAACCTCGACTCGCCCGGTGCAAGCCGCGGAAAGCCAAGGTACCTCCCGTGACGATTGTAAGCATCAGCGGCAGGTACTCGTAAAGCGGGACGATAATGCCATAGTAGTACCATGGCTGATCACCTCGCTTCACACCCTGCTGCGCCAACCAGTATCCCATCGATCCCACCATGCCGCTGGCGATGCCGCTCCCGTTGGTGAAGAAGGTCGTGAAGAGGACGAGGAAGATGGCGTAATGGATCATCGCTGCAATGCTCCATCGGCGCCAGCTCCACACCAACCCGATGATGGCCGCTATCGCCAGTACAATGCCGGCAATAGCGCCCGAGAGGTAAATCGCTGGCGTGGTATAGTCCACCGGATCCCCTCCCATAAGCTCAATCAGGATAGGAGATAAGAAGGGCAGACACAAGGTGCCCAGCACAATGATCAAATCGAAGGATCGATAATCGCGCAGTTCCTCCCACGTGCCGATGATCAAGATCGCGGCACCGGCCAACAGAGCCCCCATGGCCAGTGAACCACCGACCAGTGCCCACCACGGTAGACCTTCGCCCTCGGCCATGATACCCTGGGAAAGCAAGCCCAGAGCAAGAATGAGCAATCCAATGACGACCACAACCAAACCCACACCAAGCCAGGACTTGAGACGCTCATTCTCACCCCAATCCTGTGACAGACTTCGTCGGGCAAACACGCCAACCAGAAAGAAGCCTATGATGGCGTTGTAGATGAAGGCGACCTCTTTGGTGGCGAACGAGAGTGAGATTCCCGCTGCCATCAGGTACAGCCATCGCTCGCGTCCATCCTCCAGGTAGGATAGGACTGCGACGATCACGACCAACGCCCACAGGATGGCTGGAAGGTCGTGACGGATGTAACGGGAGTAATAGGCAATCGATGGAGAGATCAGCAAGAAGAATGAAGCGAAGAGCGCTCCCGCCCGCCCTAACCACCGCCGGAGCAGGTAGGGGAAGGCCACCACTGCCACGCCGATCAGCGCAACAACAAGGCGGGCGGTGAAGTCACTGTCTCCAAATAGGAAGTAAGAAAGGGCGGTGGCGTGGAATAGAAAAGGACCATGCATCAGGGGCGTGTGTTGAAACCCCTGCCCGGCATACAGGTTCCATGAGTACTTGGTGTGCAAGCTCTCGTCATGACTCTGCACCCGCACGCCCAGCCCCCAAAGTCGTGTGGCAATCGCCAACACAATGAGCGTCAGGTAGAGCGCCTTTTCCCAATCCAATCTTATCCAACGACTGACCGGTCGATCCAACAGTTTACTGAATGATGATCTCACGTCTATCCTTTCTGGTGTTGCTGACATATGACAGCGAATCTGAAGGATTCACCAAGTCAGGCACCTTCGGTTCCGGTTGGCCCAATGGCTTGTCGGTACCCACCCTCATATGACAGCGAATCTGAAGGATTCACCAAACTCATTTAGTAGGGGAGGCCTCACCAATCCGCCACAGCGTCGCCCATCGATCAGCCTCCGGTAAGGGAACCCCGTCTCGAAACAAGAACCAGTCAACAGCAGCACAGTCTGATTCCCAGAAACGGCAGCGCAAATCCCCTGGCGTCCACGTACGCCGCAGAGGGAAGTCCTGCCCCGCGTACTCTTCGTCGGCCGGCGTTATCATATCGTCTCGACCGGCCGTCACTGCAATCGACCCGATCTCATCTGCCGGTAGATCCTGTAATCGACCGACGTGACGCGCCCTATCGAACCCTCTCAAATACCACACCAAGACCGAGTCCTGTGGCGCTTCAAAGGGAAATGCCAACGTTGTCGGCATACCTGTCTCTTGCCAAGAGAGGTCCTCCAGCGTCTGTGTTAGATCACGAACGTTCATAGCCGTCGGTTCACGCAACAGGGCCTCGCGAGGATCTGCCGGACGCCTGTAGGCCACTCCCCACCCCGCACCCAGTGTAAACGCAAGCAAGGCCACGGAAGCTCCTACTGCTGCAGTCCGAAAAGCCGCACCCTCACCCAGAACCAGACCAAAGCTTAGCCCCACAAGGCCTTGGAGAACTACCGCAACAAACCCCAATACCAGATCCACTCGGTCGCCGAATGCGGCATAGCGAGCGAGCATAAGATAGGCGTGCACCCACAGAACCAGCGCAATAGCGAAGTGCACCACACGCAGCTCGCCGCTTCGCTTCCCATGACCACCAGGTAACGAGCGATTGGAGGCGAGCGCCTCTACGGCCAAGCCCGCCAGCATCGCCAGAGGCAGGACAGCCCAGATTAAGTCGGTCGGTGCACGGCCTGGCATGAGGGTCAAGAGCAGCATCTCCAGAGCGGCCCACAATCCCAGCAGCGAAGCCACCGGGTTTCGTTGCCGGACCCCCCAAATCGCACCACCGACTCCAAACACCAAGACCCATACGTCATAGACAGTGAGAAGGGTCAGCGGTGATGCTGTGGGATCTGGAGTTGGTCGGAAACGCTTCAACCAATCCGCCAGAAGGCCACCGCTCGCTCCAAGACCGGGCAGGTTCCAGCCAATACCGGTGGCAAAAAGAAATACGGTGACGGCGAATGTGAGAGAGAACTGTGTTGCATAACGAGTGACTTGTGAGGGAGCGTGGGCAGAAACCAGTGCCCGCCTATCGAGCCCCAACTGAGAGAGGATGGCATAGGCCAAAGCCAGGGGCAGCAACACGCCGTAGACAGTCGTCCCGGCCGTCACAGCAAGCCCCAGTCCAACGGCTGCGAACGTGAGCCAGTGACGCCTCCCTGTCTCCAAGAGGCGTAACATGCCCCCCAAGAAAGCCATCGTCGCAGCGCCTCCGATGACCGTTCCATCGAGCTGCCGGGAGGCAATCAGCGCAGTCGGCGAGACGGCAAGGTAGAGCCCAGATGCCAGGGCACCAACGCGGCCCAGGTGACGCCTGAAAAGGATCGGGACAAGCACCAGGCACACCCCGAACAACATCGGCATCAAGCGCGCCAGTGCGTCGCTCGTACCAAAGAGAGTGAAGAGCAGACTGTTCGCCGCGAAAAGCATGGGATTGTAGGTCGCGAGCGGCATGCCCTGTCCCGTCGCAGCCCGCCAGGCGAGAAGGGCTTCCCTGGCCTCTCCGGCGGTGAGAGGTGCGGCACCCAGACGTGCCACTCGCATCGCCAGGGCAACCAGGACGATGAGAGCCCACAACACGTGTTCGTAGGTCAAGCCGACTGTACGATCAGATCTAGGTTCCATACGTTTCTTGTCAGTCACTTTGGAGATGAGCCAACACCCTGGTTTCTACATAAGCTCAGGCTTCGGGATCTGGAGGTTCCGGAGGGGGCACGAAAGGTAGAGACACCGACCGACCGCCTCGAGCACATCCAGAGAGACCTGGGCAAGCCGCTTCCGTCGACGCTTGTTGCGGCAACGGCTGGCGAGTATCACGCGCAACCAGGTCCAGAAGGAACCTCGGTCAGGATCATAGCGATCCAGGTTCCCCAAGGCGTAAACGAAAGCATCCTGCACAACCTTCTCCGCGTCCAACCGGTCACGCAGCAGCAAGTAGGACAGGCGAAAGCCTGCATCGTGGTATCGCTCGTAGAGCATCCGCTGCGCTCTAGGGTCCTCATCAATGGCGAGCGCCAAACAATCCGTCTCCGGCATCCCTTTGATCATAGCTCTACATACATATACACGAGTAGAGGGGCATGTGTTAGACCTGCGGGTCTCTCAGACGGTAAGACATATGACATGAATCTCGTCGCTGCTATACAACCATCTCATAGATCTTCACTCCGGCAGCGTCATAGACCACCCGTAAAAGCCCCCGCTCAACCATCCGATCAAATGCGTCCAACCCGGCCGAACTATAATAGGCGCGCTCGTACGCGCCAACGTAGACATAGCGCACACCATAGCGCTCCATAATTTCCATAGCCCTGGCGACGTTGGCTGTCTCATAGCAAGCGTTCACGTCGTCGCGGCGCCAGTTCACCATCTCCCCTCCGACGCCCGCTCGTTGCTGCACCTGATGCCAGCGCCAACCTACCACGGCCGGAAGCCCGGTGTAGATAGAAACGCGGTTCGCCCACAGGTACTCACGGCGCCCCAGACCCTCCAGAATAACTGGTGATCCCTCGACGTTCTCCTGCATCCAGCGGATGGCGTGGTAGTCCCCGGACAAGGCGATCTGCTCCAGGTCGCCTTCAGGGCCATCGTCGATAAGGGCATCTTCCATAAAGGCCATGCCATTCAGTGTCAGGCCGGTCTCCGGTGCCATGCGATCGATAGCACGGGCGCGGACGCCGAACGGCAGGAACAGGGATCCTCCAAAGGTGAGCGCGGCCATCACCCCCCACCACAGCCGATGCCGGCTGGTCTCCCACTGTCGAGATCGTCTCCAAATCCAGGCTAGGCTGACCGCTGCCGCGATAGATAGCAAGACCCAGACCTGAAGATAGAACTTGAAGACAGTGTTCATCCGTCCGATATCACCTTCTAGCACGAGGACCTCGACAGCTATGGAGAGCATCATCGCTGCCGAGACCACGAGCCAGAGTAGTTGGTCACCCCGACCCCGTCCCGGAGCCGTGTCTTCCATACCTGTGCAGACCGGGGGGTCGCCGGGCGGGACCGCCTGGTCACCTAGGAAGAACAATACCCCCGCAAGCACAATGATCGGCACCGCGACCAAGCCTACGGCGACCCCCAGCATCCACAGCGCCACACCTCCGATCACCATCGCTCCGATCACGGCCACAGTGATCACCCAAGGTATCCTCTCATGCCTTACGCGCTCTGCTACGTTCACGACTAGCCATGTCACCAGCGGGAAGAGCAACATGCCATAGATCCAAAGGTAGATCGCAACCGGTGTGCCCTCTCCTTCCCAAAGCTTAAAGGAGTCATAGCCTGTCACGTAGGTACGAATATAGGGCAGGTAGAGCAACACGGTCAGGCCGACCAGGGCCGGGATCCGCCAGGCGACACGCCGAACGAACGCCCCCATATGCGAGACGAGGGAGTCGCTACGATTCCCGCCCCCCCTTAATCCCCCCCAGCAGGGGGGAGATCCTGACGGTCCCGAGGCGTGCCCACCTGACTGCCCGCCTCGCGCGCGCCAAGCCCCCAAGCCCAGGGCTAGCACCCCGAGCAGCAAATAGGTCGGATAATCCCAGGTGTTCGTGGGTCGGAGTGCACCGATGACCAGGCCACCAAGGAGCAAACTTCCCCAGCGTGGCTGCGATGCCCGTGCCCAGGCAAGCGCCAATGCCATGGCAAACAGCGTCAAGGGGAAGGCGATCATATGCGCGTGCAGGTCGCCATATAGAAACGTGAAAGCCGGGAATTCGGCAATTGGATTGCCTGCCTCAGCCGGGATGATGCGCGTCGGATGCCAATACCACGTCTCCGGCCGCATCACCAGATGCGCCTGGCCCAAGATCACGCGCCAGAGGCCCTGCAAGAAGGAGACAGTGCTGGGAAGCCCCGGTATCGTGCTCGGGAACGAGATATTTCCCAGGGCAATCAGCTTGTTACGGATCAGGTGCACAACGCCCAAGTTGCCCATCAGCACGGTAAAGACGAGCGCTGCAAGGCCCGCAAACAGGGCGCGTTGATGATCGCCGTCGCGACGACGTGCTCGAACCCGGGCGGGAGTCGCTTCGCTTCCCTGCCGTCGGGACGACGGCGCTCCACGGGGGGCCGCTTCGCTTCCTTCGCCTCCCTTTCCCATATGGGGACGCGGGCCAGATAGATCGTAGGCAATAGAGAAAGCTCCAAGGCCGGTCAGGGCGAAAATGAGGGGCACCGTCAGGTTGTAGGCGATGGGCGGCACTGTGCCGACGAGCTTGATCAACGTGCCGACGATGACAAACCCGAAGTAGTAATAGTTGATCCATGTGCCGGACAGCCAGGGATTGTACGGCGGGAACCAGGTCGACTTCATCACCGCGTTCAGATAGGCGAAGTCCATCGGCTTCTCCCCGCCCACCACCGGATGCCAAAGGTCCGGCTGCAGCATCCGTACCCCAATCCAGAGGAAGAACAGGAGCGCGAAGAGCCCCTCAGCGGCCAAGACGACCCGCCAGCGTCGTCGCAAAAAGGCCTTCATGTCATGCCACCTCAGCCATCCGACGCCGACGCCTGTCAGCCCCAGCAGCGCGATCATCCGCACGATCGTAGGCCGACTATTCGGAAACAGACGGATGCTTGCCGCAAGCCAGGTGAGATAGGCGATGAGCAGCAACCCCAACAGACGTGCAAATCCATATCCCCGATCGCGAAGCCATGGTAGTGAGGCAAAGAGCAGGGGGAATGTCAGCCAACCCAAGATCGTCACGGATGCCCACCAGGCCAGCGCAGCCAGTCCCGGATGACGATTGAGCAGACTATCTCGGTTGAACATCTCCGACCACGTGCCTCCAGCCTGCTGCTCCGCCCAAACGGCGTCGTCAAACCTGAGCATGTTGGGGGCCTTCGTGGCCTCCCGTGGTGTACGACCGAGTTGCACCCTGTCTAGCTCAACGTCCCCTAAGACCCGCTTCACCATCTGACTCGAATAGGCCTCTGTCTTGCGGAAGATCAAGACGCGCGGATGGTCATAGACGCTGAATGCCTCCTCAGCCGGCGGCAGACGAACCTCAATCGGCCTCATCTGACTCACATAGTCCGCCTCCATCAGGTCGCTTCGCTTCTCTTTCTCATAGCGGAGGCCGCTTCGCTTCTCTTTCTCATAGCGGAGGCCGCTTCGCGGCCTGTCCCGGGCTAGGGGGAAAGGGTTCTCTTGATCGGGGAATATGAACGGGCCAAGGGCTGGATAGGAGGTGAAATCGGCCTCTAGCTCGAAGCCCAGCTCGCCGGCAAACAGGGCGCGGTAGTATTCAGTCGTCAAAGGATAACGAGAGGGCAGCCTTGGAATCGATGCGTAGAGCCGATTACTGGCCAGAAAGATCCAATCAGCCTTGTCGAGCCATTCGTAGAGCTGCTGGCGCTTCTGAACCGTGTCCTCGTTGTAGTTCTGCATCTCGATCCCAGTGTACATACCACCGAAGGGATCATGGCCATCGACTCGCAGCGGCAGGCCCCAGTCCCAATGTTCGTTGGCAACTGTTACCCCCTCCGGCACGTGCTCATATATCCAGCGCGAGGCGGCCACGCGCGGATGAGGCTGCCGATAGATCGCGAAGCATGCGAAGCCCCAGAAAATGGCACCGAGAACGACCACGACAGAAAGCGCGACCCCCGCCCAACGTCTCCGCCGCAATGAGGACCTCACTCCTATCCTCGCGGTCCCAGGGTGCAGAAGTCGATCTTCCTGTGGTGAGCATAGCCGCACCAGCCAGGCAGCGGCGAAGATCAACAGGATCGGGTAGAGTGGTAAGAAGTAGCGCATAGACTTCACCCATCGGGTCGCATGGTAGAGAAAGAGGACCGTGGACCATCCCCACAGCGCCAAGTGTCTCTGACCCCGACGGGTGCCGCCAAGCAGCTCAAACCCCGCCACACCCCACCCGATCCAACCCGCGAGACCAAGCGGCAGCCCCATGCCCCACACGACGATGTTTAGCCAGGGGAAGAGAATCGGCGATCGATTGGCCCACTGTCGCCCCGAGGGCAGGTCGACCTCCCCCGCCTGCTCCACACGGATCTCGTGAAGCCGGCCAAACCACTCTGGGCTCGGTCTCACACCGAAGAAGCCCGGCCCCTCGAAAGCATATGGCTGGGCAATCCGGAAGGCGATCAAGGAGAGCGTGCCAGCAACAGAGAGAGCAATCAGCAGAGGCCAGAGTTTCGAGAGCTCGAAGTCTGTGTTTGAACGTCGAACACCGCCCCGTACATAGCGCAGGGCGACCTGCACGGCGGCCAGCACGACCAGAAGGGCCGCGGTCGCAGCACTGACCTTGCAGGCAGCTGCCAGCCCCAAGCCGATACCGGCCAGCGCGAAGTCGACCCAGCGCACCCTCAGCTTAGCTTCCGTACGTAAACCGGCCCGCCCTGAGCCCAACCGCGCGTCACTGCTTCCTCGCCGTCGGGACGACGGCGCTCCATGGAGTACACTGGCCCGCCCTGAGCCTAAGCGCGCATCACCAGCTCTGTTGATCTCTGGTGAGGGTACGAGCCCTTTGGCCGCCGGGACGGCAGCGCTCCGTCCCGCTTGGGCGGCACGAACCGAGAAGTAGACCACCGAAGTGAGAAAGAAGCACGCCATGCTGTCGACAGTGAAGAAGTGCGCCTGCTGAATCAAGAAAGCGGTCACCGCTCCCAAGCCCGCGGCGACCAACCCCGTCACCTCCCCATACAACCGCCGCCCGATAAGATAAATCAGAATCAGCGTGCCCAGGTCCGAAAAGGCTGATAGTGTGCGACCCACAACGGCGTTGTAGGCGCCCGTAAACGTCCCAGGCCTACAGGTATTCACATCGGGGCCGATCAGAACAGTTGCCGCAGCCCGGCTCACCGGCGCCGGGCCGCTCGCACAGGCACGATCTAGCCACTCCGCCACAGCTCGAACCAAGAATAGGGGCAGTGTGCCGTAGCTGTACTGGCGGCCCTCGTTGCGCACGTTGAGAGGCGAGTGATGGGTATCGAAGTAGAGAGAAAGATCGTCCGGCCACGTGATGAGCGACAGGGTGTTTCGCATATGTCCCTCATCGGGGTGGATGTACTGCCCCTCACCCCAGTTCAGACCGGTGAAACGCAGATAGCCGGCCACAAGGAGGATAGCACCGAGGATAAGCAGTATCAAGACAGGTGACAGGCTTTCCGATGGTCGCGAGGCGTTCATCCCCTCTGTGACCTGCGCATCGCTTCTTGAAAGCATCGAGATCTCGCTTGAACCCATAGCCCACCAGTCGCTAGCGACTCACCTCGTACACCGCATAGAGCAGCTTCCCATCGGCGCTTGAGCGAAAGCGCTTCTCACCACCTCCAGGATAGCGCCCACGAACGCTCTCTAGTTCATCCAGACGCGCAGGATGGAAGACAAACCAGGCTTCTCTGCTGAGATCCGGCTTGGGAGGCTGTATCTCCCCCGGCGGCGGTACATCGATCCCGGCCACCCCTCGCGCCATGAACCGCAGCGTTCCGAAGTCCCAGTAGACGAAGGGCGGTCCGTGAAGATAGACCACGATCTCCTCATCTTGACGCGCTAGCCGGCGTGCCAGATGCGTCGTAAGCTCAGCCGTTGGATTCCCGTAGACACGGGAGGGCGTGTAGACCAGGAAGTAGTGGTTCAGATTAAGCGCCACGATAGCCAAGAGCGCCACCACGGCGATGCCGCGGACGAGAGCCTGCGAAGCGCCCAGAAGCCGCCGACAGAGTTGTAGCAGACGCTCCAGCCCCAGAGCGACGAAAAGGGCGAGCGCCGGCGTCAAGATCACCATCCGCTGGCTGCTGGGTGGGTTCTCTGTTGTGACCCATCCCGTGACCAGGGCCGACCAGAACCAGATCAGAAGCAATGCACTGGACGACCAGCGCCAGTGCGCAATGGACCAGATCAAACCGAAGATAAATAAAACACCGCTCACAAAGTCGAGCAAGGGGACGCCAGGCCGATACCAGAACGTGGGGTCCAAGGTGTAGTTGAAGGCTGAAATCGACTTCCAGAATTGCTGCGCCAGAAGATCTAGTGCGCTGCGCCCAGTGATCTCTTGTTCTCGAGCGAGCCAACCGGAGGCAAAGATGCTGACCCGGTCAAATCCTTCCGTGAGAGCCGTAGGGTGCGCAGCGTAGTGGATCAAGAGCGGCCCAGTGACTACTAAAGCACCCCCTAGAAGCACCAGTAGGTGATGCCCATAGCGCGCCAGAAAGCGATGCTCGGTTACCATCCGCCAGCCCAGGTACGACGCGACGATGATCCCCACAAGACGCGCTCCAAAGTAGCCATACCAACCCGCCCCGATCACCACGCCTGCCAGAGCGAAAGACATCATACTACTGGATCGCAGACCATCGATCAGCAGCCATAACGCAACAGTCACCAAGAGACTGTCGGCGATATTGTTGACCGCCAGGCGACTGAAGTGCAGATGGTAGTGTCCAACCGCAAGAACAAGTGCCGCAAGCCAGGCGATGCGGTCGCCAAGCCTTCCCCAGATCTTCCGGGCCAAGAGAAACGTGGTCAAGACACTGGCAGTGCCAATGAGAGCTGAGATGGCACGAACGCCGGCCACGGTTTCCCCGAATACGCGCATGGACACGCCCCAGACTAGGAATGACATGCTGGGAAAGGCGAACCATCGCGTGGCAAACGGATTGGCCAGACGCCCATCTAACATGGCCAAACCTTCGATGGCCCATGTCCCCTCGTCACCGCCCAGGTTGGCGGGTATGTGCTCCAGATCGTAGACACGCACGACCAGCGCCAGCAGCGCGACGATGGCCAGCGCCACCACCCTGCCGCCAAGCCCGTGTCCGGGCCGCTTTCCTAGGTCGCGAAGTAGGTCTCTAAGCAGGTCTCCAAGCTTCATGGATCGCTGCCAAACCTCCCGCAGTGGGGACGTCAGTCCCTGTCCTGCGGCGATTGGAGACGACAGGGAGAAGGAGTCGCCAAGCCTGTCCGCGGGCCGCTTCCCTTTCGACCATTGGGCCAGCAGGAAGCTCACCACGCCCACCACCCAAAGCACAAACAGGTCCGTGAAGTCAGCGCCCGGAGACCGCCCAGAAGCCAGCCAGCCAGCAGTAAAGGAGAAGCAGAGCCCTCCGACCGCCATCAACGAGCGAATTGGATGCTCCTGCAACGAGGAGAGCCAGCGTGGCCTAGCCTCGCGCCCACTGGCAAGCCCTCGCTGACTCCGCATGAAGCGCCGCACCATGAGGCTCAGGGAGAGAATACCGGCCACCCAGAAGGCGACGCCATCCCAGACGTACTCACGCTGATACGTGAAGTAGAACTGGCCCACAGTCGCCAGGATCAGGCCGATGATCAGCAACACAGCACCTAGCCGCTTCGCTTCCTTCGTCCGATTGTGCCCGGTCATAGGGATCCAGTCTCCCGATGTCAAGTAGCCAGCAGGATGCTGGCGCTCCATCTAGCCCGCAAGAGCCACAATGAAAAGCCGGTCACTTTGGGACACAGTACGCTAGTGGTCCTCAAGGCTCAACCTCTCGAATAGCGACTCATATGCCCTGGCTGTGCGCTCGGTCGACCAGCGTTCACTGATCTCCTCTCGAGGCCTCAAGTAGTCCTCTTGATGGCTTATGACGTCAAGGATCGCTTCCGCCAGCGCTTCACTGTCGCCGATCGGCACTACCTCTCCCATACCAGACTGCTTCACAGGCTGGCGCACGCCCGGCAGGTTGCTGGCAATCGACGGTGTGCCACAAAGCATCGCCTCCACCTGCACCAACCCAAACGACTCGGTCGAGTTGAGGCTGGGCACAACGATCACGTCCAGGTTTGGGTAGAACGCCGCCATCTGCACCGGCCTGAGAACTCCCAGGAAGCTCCAGTGCTCCTCATACTTGCGGAACATGGGGGCCAGCCGTTGAGCATAGGCCTCCTCACCCATCACATCCCGATACTGCCCGGCGAAGAGGACACGCGCGTCAGGGTAGACCTCCAGCACGTGCGGCAGCGCCTTCAACAGCACCTCTACGCCTTTCTCCGCCGCCAGACGTGCGGCCATGCCGATGATGGGCCCCCCCTCATCCAGATGATGCATCTTGCGAAAAGCCGCCACCGCTCCATCCCCTATCTCTGGGAGCTCCACCGGCGGCGGGATGATCTCGATCTTGTCGCTGAATTGACGGAGGAAGGGGGAGTGGTCAGCGAAATCCTGGGTGTAGGCGACCACACGATCGGTCAGATGACCCGCCAGGCGATTCATCACGTGCACCACATGATTGACCACACGGTTAAACAAGCCCGGTGGAAGCTTCAAGTCACAGTGGTACGTCAGTGTCGTTGGCTTTCCAAAGAGGCGACCACGCGCCGCAACGCCTGCAGCGTCGAACTGCGGCAGGTGGAGACAGACGACATCGTGCTCTAGAACCAACCGTGTCGCCCATAAGCCAAAGGTGGGCATAATGACGCCTTTGCTGATGCGGAAGAGCACGGGCACACGTACGACCCGAACACCGTCCTCCATCGTATCCACAGGGTGAGAGCGAGAGACGTGCGTGTGGGACGTCATCACAGTAACCTCGTGACCCCGTGCGACCAGCCCCTTGGCCAGCCGCTCTGCATAGATGGTCAAACCACTGGTGTGGGGACGATAATAGGTGAGAACAATAAGTACCTTCATAGTATCTCGCCGCTTCGCTTCCTTTTCTTGAGGCGGGTGCCGCTTCGCTTCCTTTTCCTGTATAGCCCCCACCCTGGCCCTCCCCCGCGGGGGTGAGGGGACCTTCATCAGGCCGCTTCGCTTACAGCTGTACTCGTTTTGTGTTTCTCCTCAGCTTGTCCTGAGCTCGAAAGACTAGCCGCGTCCAAGACGCTTACGAGGTGAAAAGCTCCTTGTTGGAAATCACCCATTCGTACAGACGCTGAACACCTTCTTCAACACCAACACGGGGGTGCCATTCCAGCTCCTGCCGGGCCTTTCGAACATCGGATACATAGATGCGCTGGTCACCCGGCCGCCAGTCATCGTACGACACATCGATCGATCGCCCCACCAGCCTCTCCAACAATGGCTGAAACTCCACCCAGATGGACATCGTATGCGCCGGGCCACCACCGATGTTGTAGACCTCCCCCGCTGCCGTACCGATCCGCTCAACAGCCGCGTCGTACGCGTCCAGTAGGTCATCTATGTAGAGGACGTCCCGCACCTGCTTGCCATCACCGTAGATCGTGATCGGCCTCTGTTGGGCAGCGGCGATGACGAACCATGCCACCCAACCCTGATCCTCCACGCCCATCTGCCGTGGGCCATAAATACACGATTGACGGAAGACCACGGTCGGCAGGCCATAGATACGCGCGTAGTCGCGCACGTACTGATCGCCAGCACCCTTGGAGCAGCCGTAAGGAGAGTGGAAATCGAGAGGCTGTGCCTCTGAGATACCACGGGGACGGTCCCTGTATCGATAGCAGGTCTCCTCCTCCACCACGGCCGTCTGCCGCATCTCCCCGTAAACCTTGTTCGTCGATGCGTAGAGGAGGATGGGTTTCGTCTCTGCTCTCCTTGCAGCTTCCAGAACGTTGAATGTGCCCAGCGCGTTGTCTTGGAAATCGGAGCGTGGATCCTGCACGGAGGTCGTCACCGCCGTCTGTCCGGCCAGGTGCACCACGACGTCCACGCCATCCATGGCCTCAAGCAGCGCTCCCTCGTCGCATACATCTCTGACCACCAACTGGAAAGTCCCTTGATAGGCATCCTCGTGTTCCTCGCGCAGCCAGGTCACGTTTGCATCAGCCCCCCGCCGTGATAGGTTGTCGTAGACGATCACGTCATGGCCTCGACAAAGCAGCCGATGGACGTAGTTACAACCGATGAAACCGGCCCCGCCGGTGATAAGATAGGTAGACATTAGGGCTCTTTCGACTCCTTCCGCAGCAAGGACAGCTCAACTGAAGCCCCGGTGCTTTGCACGTTCCGTGCGTGCGAGGCAACTCGGTCGCCGGGGCCGACGCGGTCCTCTACGGCTGTTGCCGCCTCGCTGGCTTCATCACGCAACTGGGCGAAAGATAGGTTCTGATGCACCAGACCCACCAAGCCCAACAGACACATCACCACATACTGGAGAGCATGAGAGGCAAATGCGATAGCCACCGCCGTCTCCGCCTTCAAGCCAAAAGGAAGCTCCAGGGCATATCGCGCCACGGAGTGGAAGACACCCATCGCACCGGGCGACGACGGCAAGGCGACGCCCAACGCGGTCGCACATGTGAGGAAACTCGCCTCCACCAAGGATGGCCGCTCGATGAAGGCTCGTAGGGTTGCGAGGTAGTACCCCACCGTCAGGCTCCACGTGATAGCAGACCAGCCGATAACAGCAACGGTACGACCGGGCGAACGAAGCACAGCAAGCCCCTCCAGCAAGCCGTCAAACGATTCGCGCCAACGGTCTCGGTCAATCCACGGCAAACACATGAGAACTCGATCAAGCCAACCCCGCCCCCAGCGCGGCCGAGTCGCCAACAGGATCAGCAGTCCCATCGCCACCAAGCCCATCGCCGCTCCAAGCAGGCCCGCTTCCTGTGTCCAACCAGTATCTCCTACGAAAGGAACGGTCAAGGCCAGCAAAACGACGACCGTCAGCATATCAAGGACGCGTTCAACGAGAACGGTAGAGAGCGCGGTGCTGATCTTCGCGCTACCGTCTAGCCCAATTGCCACCGCACGGGCAGGGTCACCCAATCGAAAGGGCAGCACGTTGCTGATCAGGTACCCAATGTTGGTCACTGAGAAAGCTTTGCCCAAGCCCACTCGCGAGCCCAGGAGCACGCGCCAGCGTGCCGAACGCGCCAATAGGTTTCCCAACAGAGATATCCCGGCCGGAAGAAAATAGCGCCAATCGGCGCGCTGCAGGG
This sequence comes from uncultured Anaerolineales bacterium, assembly GCA_964421785.1. GTDB lineage: Bacteria > Chloroflexota > Anaerolineae > B4-G1 > B4-G1 > SKLM01. The sequence continues at coordinate 4,865 of CAYQZG010000026.1, read as the reverse complement.
CTTCCCTCGCCCGGATCCACTCGATGCCAGCGAGGGCCAAACCAAGGCAGATCAAACTGACGACAACGCCGACCGCTACCTTCCAGTTTCGCACGGGAGCTGATTATACCACCAGGAGACAACTGCCGCAATAACAGCTTCATTCGGCTAAGGTTCTGCCATCTTCGCCGTTGAGGTGACAGGGACTTACAAGCACGCCATCGACAGCCCGAACCGATGTCGAAAGGCATTGGCTTTCGCTTCCCAAAGCGTCGGCCTAAGTGCGAGGGTGTCGCTACGCCGGAGGTGCCTCGCACTCTGAAAGTGCAAGGCACCCTGAGCCGTCATCAGGAGGCTTTGAAGACAATCACCTGCGGGTGGTCATAGACGACAAAGCTCTCATCCAGTCGGCCCACACGGATGATTCGGCCCGCCCCAGGCTGACACTGCTCAGGGAGTGAGAATGCCAGCCCGGCAGTCGGGTCATCCATCATCACCAAGGCCCCAAGGCGAGGATACCGACTGAAGCAGGCAACCGGTTTGAAGTCCAGGTCTCCTTCGAACAGACGCTGATAGTAACACGACGTCCGTCCATAGCGGACCGACCAGCGCGACAGAGATGCGTACCCCCGTCGACTGGCGACGATCACGTAGTCGGCCTCCTCTAGGGCACTGTCTATGGCCTCCCACTTCTTCGGCGTCTCCTCCTCGAAGATGGGCAGCTCTAGGAGCACATAGTCCGTTGCATCCAAGGGCAGCGGATGGTCCCACGCCTCGACGGCGATGGTCGATCCCCGCTCCACGTGGTCATAGAGCCATTCGGATGCACTCACCCACGGATGCGGCGTACGATACATAGTTGCAAGAGCCAGACAGCGGAGCAGCAGGGAGCCAAGAACGGCTGCAGAGAGGATGGGAGTCAGAAGACGGCGCCAACGCGCCAAATCGGTGACCAGATGAGCGGCGTAGGTGGCCAGCAGCGGGATAATGGGCAACAGGTAACGAGGGAACTTGGCGTAGAGCCCAGCGACGAAGCAGGAGAAGGGGATCACCCAGGCGAGCGTGATCCATCGCTCCAAACGTGGCGGATGGCTCACAACTCGCACGACTTCGTAGGCCAGACCGGCGAGGGCGCCTGAGCCCATGAGCCATCCGAGGCCCCAGCGCAACTGTTGCGCCAGCGGGTAGACGTAGGCCACCGTCCTGTGATACTGGCGCGTGTAGGGCACATCGAACGCCCCACGCATTATAGCCGCCTGCCTGGCCAGATTCCGCACGAAGATGGGAAGATGGATCAACGCGAATGGATCAACGACGAGAAAGGAGAGCACAGTCGCCACCCCGAAGCGCCAGAAGGCACGCCATCGCGAATCCGATGCGGACGAGGATGCAAGACCCAGCGGGACCACCAGGATCCCGGCTGTCGCCTTCGTCCCCAGGGCTAGCCCGGCCAGGCTCCCTGCAAGCCACGAGTCCAGGGTGCGTCCGTCCTGCACGAAGCGAACAGCGAATAGCAAAGCGCTGACGACCAAGCAAGCGAGCAGGGCGTCGGCTGTGTAGAAGTGTGCCTGCTGCACGTGGACTACGGCTAAGCCGACAAACGCGGCAGCGAGCAGGCCCTCTTTCACACCGTACAACCGCCGTCCCAGGGCGAACGTCAAGGCCACTGTCCCCAGGTCGAATGATGCCGACAGAGCTCTTCCCAGGAGCAACGGGTCGACGTCTGATACGGCCGTGCGGACGAGAGCCAGCAGGTAGAGCGGTAGATGCCCATAGGCGAAGTAAGGATCGGCCTCGAAGGGGTCTAGACGACTGGGGAAGGACAAGCGACTTGCGACGTCCACGATGTATCGCTCGTCCGGATGAGCGCCGATCTGATGGTCCCAGTTGAGGCCGTGGAAGCGAAAGGCGGCTGCTGCCAGCAGCACCGCGAGCAGCGCTAGCCGCGTGGAGGATCGTCTCGCCATAGCTCGACGCTGCCGACCAAGTCGCTTCGCTTCCGTGGCCACGCGCTCTCAGCGGGCGCCCTTCCCGGAGATCACAGCCGCGATCGTGCGCGTCAGGAGCCCCAGATCGCGCCAGAGCGTGTAGTCACGGATGTAGTCGAGCTCGAGCTCCATCCGCTCGTCCAGGCTGAGGTCCGCCCGCCCGTTGACCTGCATTGGTCCTGTCAGCCCGGGCTTCACGGCCAGCCGCTGGCGATGCCAGTCGCTATAGTGACGTACCACGCGCAGTTCCTCCGGCCGCGGGCCGACCAGGCTCATCTCCCCTTTCAGCACGTTCCACAGCTGCGGCAACTCATCCAAGCTGGCACGCCGCAGGAGACGTCCCACTCGGGTGACACGGGGGTCGTCGTGGCGCTTGAACGCCGGCGAGGGCAGCGACGCGGCGGCTTCGCTTCCCTGCCGTCGGGACGACGGCGCTCCACGGGAGGTCGCTTCGCTTCCGCAGGGGGCGACCATCTCGGTCAGCATCCCGTTGGCCCCCTCCACCATAGTGCGGAGTTTCAGCATGCTGAAGGGCCGCCCGTTCTCTCCGGCGCGCTTCTGGACAAAGAAAACCGGCCCATCCGAGTCAAGCTTGATCGCCACTGCCAGCACTGCCAAGAGCGGTGCCGCCAGGATCAGTCCAACCAGACTGCCCACCACGTCCATCGCCCGCTTGATCAATCGGTTCAGACCGCTGATCGGCGCCCGGCGCTCGGTCTCGCCCCTCCAAAAGCGCAGGAATCCGACGACCAGACCAGAGCCCAGCGCCAGTGCTCGCACCAGAAGCAGGAACGGCGTCACCAGAGTCACCGGCGGATCCTTGCGCACGATCTGGATCACGAAGGGCAGGGCCGACGCGAAGAATAACAATAGTGCAGCAGCGGCGCCCCACAGGGTCGGTGACCAGAATAGACCCGTCAGCAGCGACAGGCAGATCAGCGCCATCAGGCCCAGCTGGAGCTTGAGCACTTGGGGGGTATGCGAATCTCGCACCGCGCGCTGGGGATGCCAGCGCAGCAAGAGGGCTTTCCACATACCGATGTTCAGCTTGCGTCGGAGGTAGTCGAGCGGTGTGACGTCGTGCACGTGGTAGACGACTGCCGTGGGCACGAAAACCAGCCGATAGCCCTTGCGCGCCAGGCGAAAGGAGAGCTCTTGATCCTCCACCGATGAGGTGGGAAAGAGCGTCTCGAAGCCACCGTTCGCGAGGAAGACCTCACGTCGGTAGGCGGCGGAGTACGTGTCGACGAAGTCAATCTGCTCCTCGCGCTCCATACGCTCGTACTTCCTCTCATACTCCAGCTGGACAAAGCGAGACACCAATGACCGCTGTCGCGTCCGGTAGACGCCTTTGGCCCCCACCACGTCTCGGTCGGAGAAAGGCTGCGACAGATGCGCGATCCAATCGGGGGCTGGTGCACAATCAGCGTCCGTGAAGAGGAGCAGATCGCCCCGCGCCTCCACCGCGCCACGATTGCGAGCCGCGGCCGGCCCGGCATTGGCCTGCTGAACCAGTCGCACGGCGGGGGAGCCGCTTCGGCGGTTCCGCCAAGCCCGGGACGGGCCGCGCAGCGGCGCGTCCCTGGGCCGCTCACGGGGGGATCGAGCGATCTCCGCCGTCCTATCGGTCGAACCATCGTCCACCACGATCACCTCGTACTGCTCGCACGCCACGGTCTGCGCTGCCAGAGCATCCAGGCACTCTCCCAGCGTTTGCTCGGCGTTGTAGGCCGGCACCACCACAGAGATCACGGCGTCAGCTCCTCATGGGAAGGTTTGAAAAGGTTTGAAGGGCCGCCTATTCGCTTCCGGAGGCCGCCTAGTCAGCCGCTGCGCGGCCCGGGGACGGGCGCATGCTCAGCGCCAAGGCACCCAGCAGAATCTGCGGGCCGTAGACCACGGCGTGCAGCACCGTGGCGTAGGCCAGGCCAGTGTTCCGGTCGACACCAAACGTGCGCAAGCCGACAATCGTGATGGCATGGAAGACGCCCAGCCGCCCCGGCGACGATGGGGGAGCCATCCCCACGTGAAGCAGGGTCAGAAGGAGCATCGCTGCACCGATGGAGAGATGCAGATCGAACGCCCAGAAGAGCGCCAAGTTCGTCCCTGCCGCCAGGGCCCAGATGATGAGGGACCAGCCGCACGCCGCGGCAGCCAGACGAGGGCGCCGCAGCGCCTCCAGCCCAACCAGGCCTCGCTCCAGCAGACGCGCCAGACGGTTCGCGAGGCCGCCGCACAGCCATAGGGCGCAGCGCTTGCCGGCAGCCACGATCCGAGGCCGCGGCACGGCCACTGCGGCCACCAGCACAGCCCCACCCAGCCCCGCCAAGCCGGCCAGCGATCCGTGGAGCCAGGTCGGGAGCGAGGCCAGCGCCGCCGTCAGCCCGGCGGCGATCAGGAGAAACATCACGTCGAAGGCCTTCTCCGCAGCGATGGTGCCCAGGACGGTGGCTCTGCTCACTCCCTCGTCACGGCTCAGGGTGTAGAAGCGCGCCACCTCCCCTAGCCGCGCCGGGAGCAAGGCGTTAACCAGCTGCCCCACCACCAGCGCCCGCGCCAGCCCGAGGTAGCACAAAGGCGCTTCGCTTCCACGGCTCTCCGATCGCGGGAAGAGCCCGCGCCAGCGGCCCACCTTCGCCGCTGTGGTGAGAAGGACGGCCAGAAGGGCCAGCGCGACCCAGAGCGGGTCGGCCTGCCGCATCCCTTGCCACACCTCCTCCAGGTCGACGCCATGAACGACCAGCGCCAGCAGGATCAGGCCTAGAACTAACCCCAGGATTGGCTGCCAGGGCCGCTGCACGCGGAGCTGCACGCCGACCTCGGGCATTGAGGAAGACGGTGCCCTCGTGGGGGCGTTCGTCACGGGGGGATCCTCAGCCATCGCTTAGTGGGGGCCGC
>CAYQZG010000025.1:0-33729 GCA_964421785.1 uncultured Anaerolineales bacterium | reverse complement strand
ACTGAGATCCTGCCGTCGGGACGACGGCGCTCCACGGCGGCCCCCGTCCCCGGGGTTCCGAGCTTGCTCACAAGACTGAGATCCTGCCGTCGGGACGACGGCGCTCCACGGCGGCCCCCGTCCCCGGGGCTCCGAGCTTGCTCACAAGACTGAAATATTGCTTCTTTCATCTGCTCATCGAAGCAATCGCAGCCAGCCTGCAATGGCGCCTCCCACGCCGCTCATATTCAAGGCGAGCGGCAGGAGAAGGACGCCCATGCAGTTGACGCGACGAGAGCCCCAGAGCACCGGGATGAGGCCGATGCCGGTGGCGACGAAGCAGATCAGCAGGCCGCCCCACCCCGTCATCCCGATCACGATGATGAGCAACAGGGCCAGCGTGCCCAGGCTGATCCAGTGGTAGTCCACGGCACCGACCAGCCAAATCGCCACACGCGTCATCACGAGAAGGGAGAGGAACGAAAGGAGACCGCTAAGAACCACAGCAGCCACGGCGAGGTAGTAGGACCGGGGGGTGTATGCGCTCCAACGGCTGCTCAGCATCCACGCCATGCCGCCGCGCGTCAGATGGAGCCGGGGCACGAAGAAGAGGAGAAACGCTCCTACGTAGTAGATGACCTTCGACGTGCCCTGTGAGATGAGAAACAGGCGATCATCGCGCTGCGCGGTGGCGTGACCGGCGAGAAGCCCGCCGATGCCACCTGTCACCACGGGGAAGAAAGCAGCGAAGAGACCGCCCAATGCACCGGCCAACGTCCCTCGAACGATCAACCCCGGCGTCGCGTCCAGCGTGCGGGCGATGTGCTGCTTCGGCAGTTTGACCCGAGAGATGAGATTCTGAAGGATCCACGGAACAGCGAAGAGGCCGATGAAGGCGGGCAGCAGGTTTTGATAAGCGGTGCTCACAGGTACCAGGCTTCGATAGAGCAGCATGAACCCGAGCACGCCAGAAAGGAGAAAGGTGATCAGGCCGGCCGTCAGGCTTCTCCAGCCGTCCCACCAGCGGCGCCAACCGGCCGGCTCGCGGTGGGAGCCCTTGGGCCATTCGGAGAGGAGCACGTAGGCGATGATGGTCCACAGTATCCAGTGCAAGTGGGGGTGAAGGATGGCCCGCATCGTGGGGAAGAGACGGGAGGCGACCGGCGTCAGCAGCGCCAGCACCGTGATACCTCCCAGGCCCCCGACCCCAGACAGCACCACCGCCTCGTATCCGCGCCGCTGGCGGAGGTACGTCTGCCCCGGCAGCACGAGGAACACGGTGGAGTCGTCGGGCACAGAGAGAAAGACGCTCGGGATGGTGTTCAGCATGGCGTAGCCTGTGATCATCCCCAGAAAGAGCATCGCCAGGTGTTCCGGGGGCACGAGGTCGCCCAGCGCGGTGGTGACGAGGATGACGAATCCGGCTACGTTGTAGATGTGGAGGGCCGGTATCAACGACAGCACAGCGGCGAGCAACACACCGGCTGCGGCGATCAGCAGTGACGTGACCATCTCTCGCCTTCCCCTCGCTCCTTCGCGCCCGCCGGCTACGGCGTCTCCAGCACCGTCGCGTCGTTCGGGAGCGCCGGCACGATCTCGAGGTCGCCCTGGTAGACCTGGACGCGGCCGACAACGCGCACCCGGCTGCCCGCGGTGGTCAGTCCGGCGCTTTCGACAACGCGATCGAGCACGTTGCGCCAGATGAAGACCAGGATCTCGCCCGGGGCTGCAGCGTCGGCGTCCCTGAGAAAGACCTTGACCGCGCTCGGCAGCTCCTCGGTGCGCAGCACCTCTCCCTCGACCGTCACCCGCCGGCCCTGGTCCTCAGCGCTGATCGAGCCGATCTCCCGCCGTGGTGCCTGGGCGACCGCGGGCTGGATCGCCTTGACGTCGTCGCCGAAGCGCGGTTCGATCTGCAGCATGCCTTCGTGCTGGCTGACCTCGCCGCCGGCCCGCACGCCGGCGCCCACGTTGATGTTCGCCCTGTCCCGGCACTCATCGTAGACGTCGTGCCACATCAGGAGCACGATCTGGCCCCGGCCGTCGTCCAGCGTGAACTTGAACCCATGGGAGAAGCTGGCGGCGTCGACGACGGTTCCCTCCACCGTCAACGCCTCGCCGACGCGATCGGCCGTGATCGAGTCGATGGAGGTCAGCGCGACCGCCGGTGTCGCCGTGGCCTCTGGGGTGGGCACGGGCGTCGCTGTGGGCTCAGGTGTGGCTGTCGGCTTCGGCGTGGGCGTCGCTGCGGGCTCAGGTGTGCTTGTCGGCCTCGGGGCCGTCGTCGGTCGAGGTGTGGGCGTCGCCTCGGCCACAGCGGCCGCGGCAGCGGCGCTTGAGGGCAGGAGCATGCGCACGTCGGCCGCCAGCTCCGGTATCACCTCCAACTGGCCCCGGTACTCGGCGAGCTCACCCTGCGCCTCGATCTCAGCGCCGGGCGCCAGCTCCGAGACGTCACGCAGCTCGTCCCCCAGGGCTTCATAGACGTCCTGCCAGAGGAGCACGGCGATGGCAGCGCTTCCATCGTCCAGCTTGAGCTTGACGCCTTTTGAGAAAGGATCGACACCGACGACGGTGCCGCGCACGGCAACCCACCTTCCCGCGTCCTGCCGGGACAGCTCCAGGACGAAGCGCCTGGCAGCGATGGGCACTTCCGCGTCCAACGAAACGATGTCTGCAACGGAAGCAGGCACGAGCTGAGCCGTGCCCTCATACTGCGAGACCGCCGCCACGACCTCAACCGGTTGGCCGACCTTCACGGTGGGGGTGACGCCGCTGAGGGCGATCAGGTCATCGCTCAAGGCGACGTCGATGGTGCCCGTCTCGTCGCGGAGCGTGATCAACGTGAGCCCGGCGTAAGGCTCGACCACGTGGCGCACCTGACCGCGCACCCGCACACGTTGATACGCCTGCTCCGGCGCGATGTGACCGATGGGACAGACCTCCGGATCGGCGCGCGCAACGGTCACCTCTCCCGGCGCGTTGACGGTCAGCGAGCGGAAATCCTCCCGGATGCGCAGCGTGCCCGCCACGGCGACTTGATCCCCCAGGGCGGGCACGTGTCCCTCCTCGATCAAGGCCCGGGTCTCGGCCCGGTAAGACGCGACGTAGAGCTCGCCGGTCTCGTCCGCGACCCAGAAACCCAGGTATCCGGTCTGCGGATCGTAGGAAGGGACGCGAGGGCAACGACCTTCGACGCGGACGTAGGCCAGGTTCATGGCGGCATCGACCTGACCGATGGCGACGGTGGGGACCTCGGCCCGGGTGGCGACGAACCAGAGGGCGATCAACCCCACCGTGGCGAGCAGCAAAGCGAGGCGCTTGACGAGGCGGATCGGCACACGGCCCGTCATGCGAGCGCCGCAGGTGGGACAGGCGTCGTGGGGGCCAACGTAACGGCCGCAGCTAGGACAGTGGCTCATCAAGCGGCTCCTGCAATCGCGTGCATAGTACCGGCAATGTCCCGACGTCCACCCCGGCGGGGCCATCGCCGCTCTCCGGCGGAGGGCGTCAAGGAGCAGGATACGCAACCGACAGCGGAGTTTACATCGGATTGGCCGTCTTGCCAAGTGGTATCATGCTCAACCGGATCGGGCGGTTGTGGTTGACGTCCGGCAAGCCGATGATACAATACCATCACCGGGCACGGCATGGGCAAGCGAGGTGCACCAGAACGACAAGGAGATCGTCGATGAGCATACTGATAGCAGCGGATATGGAGGGTGTCTCCGGCGTGGTCGATTGGGATCACGTGAACCCAGAGCACAAGGAGTACGGTCGTTTTCGTACGTTGATGACGGCCGAGGTGAACGCCGCGATTCGCGGTGCCTGCGACGGTGGCGCGGAGTCGGTGATCGTGGCGGACGGCCACGCTCACGGGCGCAACGTCCTGATCGAGGAGCTGGATCCACGAGCCCGGCTTCACTCGGGCTCGCCGTCGCCGCTGGGGATGGTCTCGGGCGTGGAGGGCGATGTGGATGGCGCCATCTTCATCGGCTATCACGCGCGGGCGGGCACCGAGATGGCGATTCTGGATCACACCTGGTCGAGCCAGCGGGTGGCGAACCTGTGGCTCAACGGCGATCTGATCGGCGAGACGGGCCTGAACGCCGCGCTGTGCGGGCACTTCGACGTGCCGGTGCTGATGGTCTCCGGAGACCGAGCCGTGTGCGAGGAGGCCCGCGATCTGCTGGGTGATATCGAGGTTGTGGCGGTGAAAGAGGCGACGGGCCGGTCGGCCGCAAGCTGTCTGCCGCCGGAGGTCGCGGAAGAGAGGATCTACGAAGCAGCACGCCGCGCGGTGACACGCCTCAACGAGGGGGAGGGTCCACAGGTCCTGCGCTGCACGCCGCCCGTGATCTTGACCATCGAGTTTCCGCTGTCGGACATGGCGGATCGGGCCGCGCTCCTTCCCGGCGTGGAACGCGAGGGGCGACGGGTCAGCTACAGCGCGGCGGACGTGGTCACGGCCTTCAAGGCGATGCGCAGCGCGCTGGCGCTGGCGGGATAGGGACGATGGACGAGAGGAGCGTGGACTTCATCAGCTGCGAGAACTGTGGAGCCCCGATGGCGCCGGTGCCGGGTCGGGACTACCTCTACTGCGAGTACTGCGGCTCCTTCGCGTTTCCTGCGCCGTCGGTCGACGGCGTGGTGGTGCTGGGGGAGGCAGGCGACGTCGCCTGCCCGATCTGTTCCACGATGCTCTCGAAGGCCTCCGTCGCCGACGTGAGGGTCTTTCACTGCGCCACGTGTCGGGGCGTTCTGGCGGAGCAGGAGGTGTTCTCGACGATCGTCAAGCTCCTCCGCGCTCGGGCGTCGGGCGAGCCCGACCCTGTGCGGCCTGTAGATCGAGAGGAGCTAGAGCGGGAGATCGCGTGCCCCTGCTGCGGGCGGACGATGGACACGCACCCGTACTATGGGCCGGGGAACGTGGTGGTCGATAACTGCGCGGGATGCGGCGTGATCTGGCTGGACTACGGCGAGCTGGCGGCTATCCGTGATGCTCCAGGGCGCGACCGCGGGCGTGCAGATGAGGCTGACTACAGCTTCATCGACGACCTGCTGGGGTCGTGAGGTCCGTCGTGGTCTGACGGGATTGCCCCCGTTTTCCCTGCATAGTACAATGATTTGGCAGTGGGTCTGTTTCTGCTCACGAGGGGGGCACCGCCAGGCGTTTGAGGCCGGAGATACGTAGGGCAAAGGGAGGTTATGGATATCCGCAAACTCGTACGCGAGTATACGGTGGAGTTGGTCGCTGGTTTCTTGGCTCTTCTGGGTGTCTTCTTGCTCGTGGAGCAGATGGAGATCCGCATCACCATCATTCGCCTGCTCCGTTTGGCCTGGCGTGCCATCAGGAGAACAACAGGCCGCTCCGTCGAGGCCGTGATCTCCCGCATCTCGGGCATCACCACATCAGATTTTCTCGGGTTGCTTCTGATCGCTCTGGCCGTCGCGGTTATCCTCTGGCGGGTGCGGGTACGGCTATCGCAGCACCTCGCCGGGCGGACTTGCCCGGTGTGCGGAAGTGATCTGCGCCGCCGCCATCGCCGGTGGTGGGACCGCGTGCTGTCAATACTGGTGCCGGTGGGACGTTTTCGCTGCAAGAACGAAGACTGTAACTGGGAAGGGCTCCGGGTGCAGAAACACCGATGATGCTCCGCTAAACGTCCTCCACGATAGCGCTGAACTCGTCGAAGGGTATGGCTGTCAGGGTCTCGGTGGTGCCCGCGCCGAAGGCCTGGGCCACGAGAGCCACCTTGGTCGCCGTGTTGGCGTCGGGCGCCTCGAAGATGTGCAAGAAGTCGTAGGGACCCAGGAGGGCGTAACTGACCAGGCTTTTGACCTCCGGATACTGCTCCGCCAGCTCCTGCTCGAACGCCTGCATCCGCTCGCCAAGCGATCTAACCGCGCCGGAGGTGCGCGGCGGCACCTTCAAGAGTAACACGTATGTGGTCATCTCATCGCTCCTCTCCAACCTGTCGAATGGCGACCGGCCTCGTGTCCGACGGCGGGCGCCCGCCCTGCAGAGCCAGATCCACCACGCGAGCCGTCATCGGATCGACAAGCAACATCGTCAGGATCGAGCGCTACGAGCGGCCGAACTCACGGGCGAGCTGCTCCACCGTGAGGTGAATCATGGTCGGTCGCCCGTGAGGGCACGTGCGGGGATTCTCGCACTGCTCTAGCGCTCGGATCAACGCCTGCATCTCCGAGCGGTCCAGCACCTGACCGGCCTTGACCGCGGCCCGTTTGCAGACCCGGCGCGCGACGGCCTCCTCGACGGTAACCGCCAGCGGCCGATCGCCCGTCAGGAGGGCCGCTGCCACGTCCTCCAGCACCTGACCGGGCTGGTCCTCCGCTACGATAGTGGGCAACGACCGCACCAGCATCGTCGAGCCGCCAAAGGACTCCACGTCGAAGCCGAGTCGATCCAGCGTCTCCACGTGCTCCGCCAGCAGATCCGCGGCCTCCCGCCCCAGCTCCACCAGCGCCGGCTCCAAGAGGGCTTGCGACGCGATCTCGTCCTGCTCCCGGGCGACGAGGAACTGCTCGAAGAGCACGCGCTCGTGCGCGGCGTGCTGATCCAGCAGGACCATGCCCCGCGGCCCTTCGGCGACGATATAGGTGGTGCCAAGCTGTCCGATCACGCGCAGCGGGGGGATCGAGCCGCCATCAGAGTGAGCTGAGAGCCCCCCTTCGAGCTGCAGCTGCCCCTCCAGACGCTCGGCGGCTCCCGTCCTACGCTGCCCCAGACCGGCCAACCGGCGGCGACGGGCCTCCCCATCGCGCCCCCGGCCCTCAGCGCCAGGCCGACTGCCTGGACGGTCCATCTGGGGCATAGGCGCCCGCTCGAGCAGCGTGCGCCGCACGGCTTTCTGCATGGCGCGGAAGACAACGTCCCCATCGCGAAAGCGGACCTCGGCCTTGGTGGGATGGACGTTGACGTCCACGTCCGAAGGAGGCAGGTCGACCATCACCACGGCCAGCGGATAGCGCCCATGGGGAAGAAGCCGGTGGTAGGCCTGGGTGATGGCGTAGGTCAGGCTGGTATCCCTCACCCAGCGTCCGTTCACGAAGACGGTGATGTACGTCCGATTGGCGCGATGAAAGGAGGGGGGGGCAACCAAACCGGAGACGTGAACGCCGTCGTAGGAAGGACCGGCGTCCTCACCGGAGCTCGACCGGCCCTCGGGGACGATCTCCAGGGCTTTCTCGCCGACATCGAGGCCGTAGACAGCAACCAGCACGTCCCGCAACCGGCCGCTACCCGGCGATTGAAGCGCGCTCCGGCCGCTGTGATTCAACGTGAAACGAAGCTTCGGGTAGGCCATCGCATAGCGGGTCACCCAGCGATCGATGTGCCGGCGCTCGGTCCGATCGGTGCGAAGGAATTTGCGTCGAGCGGGGACGTTGAAGAAGAGATTCTCGACGGTCACGGCGGTTCCAGGGGGTCGTCCGACCTGGCGAGAGGTGATCATCTCACCGCCCTCCAGGCGCAGGAGCGTCCCCACGGTTTCGTCGTCAGCTCGCGTAGCGAAGGTCATTCGGCTGACGGCAGCTATGGAGGCCAGAGCCTCGCCGCGGAAGCCGAGGGTGGTGATGCGCTCCAGGTCATCCGCCGTGGTGAGCTTGCTGGTTGCATGGCGGTGGAAGGCAAGCTCCACCTCATCACGGGGGACACCGTAGCCGTCATCCACGACGCGGATGAAGCTCTTCCCTCCGTTTCGCGCTTCCACCTGGATGGTGTCGGCACCGGCGTCGATGGCGTTCTCGATCAATTCCTTGACAACGGACGCAGGTCGCTCGACGACCTCTCCGGCGGCGATCTTTGAGACGACGTGGTCCGGCAACACGCGAATGGGCATCAGGTAACCTCCAGGCGTATTGTATCACATACTTCGGTCTACTGAAAGAAAAGGGATCTACTGTCAAGCCTTCGCAAGCATCCGCTAGAGCATGACAAGACCCTGTTGCGGCCGCTGCGCGTTTGCCAAATCGCCTCACTTGTACTATGATGAGAGCGGCTCGATGGGAAGAATCTACGCCGCCGCAAACAGATGGCGCAGTGCATTAGGAGACTACGAGGATGCTATGATGCTAGACACCTTCTTTCAACCCAAATCCGTCGCCGTCATCGGTGCTTCACGTGACCCTGAGAAGCTAGGCTATGCCGTCCTGGACAACCTCCAGAAGGGGGGTTACGAGGGGCGCCTCTATCCGATTAACCCCAAGGCCGACGAGATTCTGGGGCTGGAAGCGTACGCTTCGGTGCTGGACGTCCCAGGTCCGGTGGGCATGGCCGTTATCGTCGTTCCGTCGAAGATCGTGCCGCACGTGCTGAAGGAGTGTGGCGAGAAGGGCACCTCCGCTGTGGTGATCATCACGGCCGGCTTCCGAGAGGCAGGGCGAGAGGGGCTGGAGCGAGAGCGGGAACTGATCGACATCGCGGAGGAATACGACCTACGCCTGATTGGCCCGAACTGCCTGGGTGTGATCGATACGGAGACACCGCTCAATGCCACATTCGCCGCCGGCATGCCACCCGGCGGCCCTATCGCCTTTATGTCTCAGTCGGGCGCGCTGGGCACAGCGGTGCTGGATCTGGCGATGGCGGGGCGGATCGGTTTCTCCAAGTTCGCCAGCCTGGGGAACAAGGCCGACGTCAGCGAGACCGACCTTTTGAGAGCCTGGGGAGCCGATCCAAACTCCCGCGTCATCCTGATCTACGTCGAGGGGCTGCCCGACGGTCAGGAGTTCATGGACGTGGCACGGGAGGTGACGCGAGACAAACCCGTCGTGGCGATCAAATCCGGTGTGACAAAGTCGGGCTCACGCGCTGTCTCCTCCCACACGGGGAGCCTGGCCGGGTCCGAAGCGGCCTATAAGGCCGCCTTCAAGCAGATCGGGGTCACCCGAGCCCAATCGATGGAGCAGTTGTTCGATTATGCGTTAGGTTTTGCCTATCAGCCGCCTTTGCAGGGAAATCGCATCGGCATCGTCACCAACGCCGGTGGGCCGGGCATCCTGGCCACGGACGCGGTGGAGCACGCCGGCCTGGAGATCCCCCGGCTGAGCCGGGAGACGGTCAGGGCCCTCCACGATTACCTGCCCGGCGCGGCCAGTGCGGCCAATCCGGTGGACGTCCTGGGAGACGCGCTCGCCGATCGGTATGAGCACGCCATTAAGCTGGTCTTGGACGACCCGAAGGTGGACGGTCTGATCGTGATCGTCACGCCGCAGGCGATGACGGAGATCGAGAAGACGGCCCACGCCGTGGGGCATATGTCACAAGAGGCCGAGAAGCCGATCCTGGCCTGCTTCATGGGTGAGGCGCGGGTCGACGCTGGGGTGCGCGTGCTGCGGGAGTACGGTGTGCCCAACTATCCCTTCCCCGAGCGCGTTGCTGCGACCCTGAAAGCGATGTACGCCTACCGGGTGGAAAAGGACCGTCCTATTTCCGAGCCGGAGAGCTGCGATGTGTGCAAGCCGCCCGTGGAGAAGCTGTTTGAGCGGGTGCGCGAGGAGGGTCGTGCCTCCATCGGCGACGCCGAGGCACGCGAGGTCCTGGACGCCTACGGCTTCTCCGTGCCCCAGTCCTATCTAGCGGAGACGCCGGAGGAGGCCGTAGAGAAGGCAGAGGAGATAGGTTACCCGGTGGTGCTGAAGGTGGCCTCGCCAGACATCCTGCACAAGACGGACGTCGGCGGCGTCAAGCTCGGCCTGGATTCGCCGACCGACGTGAGGGACGCATTTGATCTGATCATCTACCGGGCCAGTCGCTACATGCCCGATGCGCGGGTGTGGGGCTGTCTGGTCCAGGAGATGGTGACGAGCGGTCGCGAGATATTGGTGGGTATGAATCGCGATCCTCAGTTTGGCCCCCTGGTTGCTTTCGGCCTGGGAGGCATCTACGTGGAAGCGCTGAAGGACGTTGCTTTCCGCGTGGCTCCCTTCAGCCGCAAGGAAGCTGAGGAGATGATCCACGAGATTCGCTCCTATCCGCTCCTGGCAGGGGTGCGCGGTGAGGCGCCGGCGGATCACGAGGCGATGATCGATGCATTGATGCGAATCAGCCAGTTGGTGACGGATTTCCCGGAGATCGTGGAGCTGGATATCAACCCACTGACGGTCTTTGAGGAAGGCCGTGGAGCTATGGCAATTGACATGCGCTTAGTACTGTCTTCGTAAATGAGTTAGGCCAAAGAGGCCACTATCTACCCGTATGAGGAAAAGGAGCAAGTCATGAAGGCTTTGTACATCACATCGATCGAGCCCTTCTCCGGAAAGACGGCGGTCTGCCTGGCGCTTGGGCGGCATTTCAAGCGAGAGGGCTACGAGGTGGGCTATTTCAAGCCGCTATCAACTCAGCCGTGGGAGCCGGTGCCCGGTCGGGCCGTGGACGAGGATGCCGATTTCGTCAGACGGACGCTAGAGCTACCGGAAGCGACGAAGGATCTGATCGGCGTCCTGCTCACGCCATCGCTCGCCCGGGAGATGCGCTGTGGCTGCACCGACCGCGATCTGATGATTGAGGTGAGGGCGAAGTACGAACAGTTCAAGGACAAGGATATCCTGCTGATCGAGGGCGGGGGCTCCCTGCGAGAGGGTGTCAGCCTGGGACTGGATCCCAAGTCGGTCACGAAGGCCCTGGACCTGGAGACGCTGGCGATCATCCGCTATCACAATCGCGTCAACCAGGGCGACGACTGCATCACTGCGTATCGACAGCTGTACGATCAGCTCCTGGGTACGATGATCAACGCCGTGCCCAAGAGCGAGCAGAAGCTGTCCGAGAAGATCTGCACCCCTTGTCTGGAGAAGCAGGACATTCGCGTTCTGGGCACGATTCCCTTCCAGGAGGAGCTCCAGGCGATCAGCGTGGATGAGCTGGCGGAGGTGCTTAACGCTCAGTTCCTGGCCCTGCCCGAAAAACGGGACGTGCTCATCGAGCGCCTGGTCGTCGGGGCGATGGGCGTGGATCAAGCGCTGCCACGCATCCGTCGTGTCCCCGGGGCGAAGGCTTTGATCACCGGCGGCGACCGCTCAGATATGCAGCTGATCGGGCTGGAAGCAGCGACGCGCTGTCTGATCCTGACCGGCAACCTAAGACCGATGCCGGAGGTTCTGCGCCGGGCCGAGGAGATCGGCGCGCCCGTTCTGCTGGTCCGTCAGAACACGCTGGAGACGGTCGAGGCGATTGAGGCGGTTTTCGGCAAGACGCGCCTGGGGCAGGAATCGAAGTTGCGGCAGTTCGAAGACCTCTTTGCGGAGCACTTTGACATCGGTCGCCTGTATGAGCTGATGGGGCTCGCGTCGTGATGCGTGATGTGAACGCACGTTGGGTTTGTTAGTGGACATCGATGAATAGACGAGGAGGAAGAATGATTACGACCGAGATAGGCAATGTCCTCGCGCGCGAGATTCTGGACTCCCGAGGAAACCCCACGGTAGAGGTAGAGGTGATTCTGGCCGATGGGACCTGGGGGCGGGCCGCCGTGCCCTCCGGCGCGTCAACGGGTGTCCACGAGGCACTGGAGCTCCGCGATAAGGACGAGGATCGCTATGGCGGCAAGGGTGTGCAACAGGCGGTGTCCAACGTCAACGACGTTATCGCGCCGGAGTTGATCGGATGGCCGGCGACCGACCAGGCCGGTATCGACGCTCACATGCTTGAGCTGGATGGGACGGTCCACAAGGAGCGCTTAGGGGCGAACGCTATTCTAGGGGTCTCATTGGCCATCGCGACGGCGGCAGCCAACGTGCTGCAGTTGCCGCTTTATCGCTACATCGGGGGCGTACACGCGCACGTGCTGCCCGTGCCGATGATGAACATCCTCAACGGCGGCAAACACGCCATGGACGGCCCCGATCTCCAGGAGTTCATGATCATGCCGGTCGGCGCACCGACCTTTGCAGAAGCCCTGCGCTGGGGGAGCGAGGTCTACAGCGCGCTGAAAGCGGTGCTGAAAGGACAAGGGAAGTCGACCAGCGTCGGAGACGAGGGTGGCTTTGCCCCAAGCCTCAAGGCGAACGAAGACGCCATTGAGGTGATCCTTGAAGCCATCGAAAAGGCAGGCTACAGGTCCGAGGAGGAGATCTGCATCGCCCTTGATCCTGCCGCCAGCGAGTTCTTCGAGGATGGCAAGTACGTGCTGAAGAAGGAGGGCCGTGACCTGACGGGGGCTGAGATGGTGGATTTCTACGTCGATTGGGTGGAGAAATACCCCATCATCAGTATCGAAGACGGCCTGGACGAGGATGACTGGGACAGCTGGGTGCTGATGATGGAGCGCCTGGGGGATGAGATCCAGATCGTGGGCGACGACCTGCTGGTGACGAATACAGAACGCGTTCAGAAGGCCATTGAGCTCGAAGCGTGTAATTCCCTTCTGTGCAAGGTCAACCAGATCGGTTCGCTGAGCGAGGCCATAGACGCCGTGCAGTTGGCCCAACGATCGGGCTGGACCGTCGTGGTGTCGCACCGTTCGGGCGAGACGGAGGATGCGACAATCGCCGATCTGGCCGTGGCGCTCAATACAGGCCAGATCAAGACCGGGGCGCCTTGTCGCTCGGAACGGGTGGCCAAGTACAATCAACTGCTACGTATTGAACAGGAGCTGGGCGACGCCGCGGACTACGCCGGCATGAAGGCCTTCACCAACCTACGCTAGGTGGAGCCGGCCACGGCGGAGCTAGCTCGACGGGGGCTCGCTTGAAGGCCTCGCCGACGTTCTGGCCCCTGGGCACCTTGTGAGCTGATCACCTGCCGTCGCAGAGCAGAGCCACAGACCGCTGTTGGCCCCGCAGCTTGCCACTCGCTGCGGGGCGACCTTTATGTAGTCTCGCAGCAAGGACGTCGGTCCTTTGAAAGGGGGAGCTATGCCACGCACAAAGATCGTATGCACTATCGGACCAGCCACCGAGAGCCCCGAGACGATGCGGGCCTTGATGCAGGCGGGGATGAATGTCGCCCGCATCAACTTCTCCCACGGCGATCAGGCCACTCACAGGGAGACCATCACCAGATTAAGGGCTGTGGCAGAAGAGGAGAGATGCTTGATCGGCATCATCGCCGACCTCCAGGGGCCGAAGCTACGCGTTGGGGACATCAAGGACGAACCGATTGAGCTGCACACGGGGGAGATGGTCACGCTGTCCACAGCGCCCCACTCAGGCGCCGGGACGGAGATACCGGTGCCTCATCCGGAGCTGCTCCGAGATCTACACGCGGGCCAGACCATCCTCTTGGATGACGGGAACCTAGCCTTGGCCGTTGAAAGGCGCCGAAGCGGAGAAAGCCTGGAGGCGCGCGTCATGACAGGAGGGAAACTCACCTCTCACAAGGGAATCAACGTACCAGGAGCGAAGCTGAGTTTCTCCTCCCTGACCGACAAGGATAGGGCGGATGCTAAGTTCGCCATGGAGCAGGGCGTGGACCACTTCGCCCTTTCGTTCGTCCGCCGTGGGGCCGACGTGCGCGAACTGCGCCACTACCTGGAGACGCAAGGGGCCGACACACCTTCGATCATCGCCAAGATCGAGAAGCCAGAAGCGCTGTCGGACTTCGAGGCTATTCTGGCCCATGCCGACGGCATTATGGTCGCCCGGGGTGATCTCGGCGTGGAGACCCCGGCCGAGGAGGTTCCGTTTCACCAGAAGCATCTCATTCGCAGCTGCAACCGCACCGGGAAACCGGTTATCACGGCGACTCAGATGCTTCAGTCGATGATGGATCATCCCCGCCCGACGCGGGCAGAGGCCTCGGACGTCGCCAATGCTATTCTCGACGGTACCGATGCGGTGATGCTCTCAGGCGAGACCGCGGTGGGGAACTATCCGGTCAGGTCGACGGAGACCATGGCAACGATCTGCGCCAATGCAGAGGCTCATCTGCCCAACAGTCGTCTGGTGGAGTGTGCCGATGACTGCAGTGAGGTGATCACGGAGGCAATCAGCTCAAGCGCCGTCGCTATCGCAAGCGAGGTACACGCCAGAGCCATCATCACCGCGACGATGTCAGGCAAGACAGCGAGAATGGTGGCCCGTCATCGACCGGCAGTCCCTGTGATTGCTGTGACACCTAGCGAGAGGACGCTCTATCGACTAGCATTGGTATGGGGTGTGACACCGGTGAAGGTCGGCGAGTTCAAGACCACGGACGAGATGGTGGAGATGATGATCCGAGCCGCTCACCAAGAAGGGTTGGTGTCCTGGGGTGATCGCGCTGTGCTTACCGCGGGCATCCCCTTTGGCCAGGGCAAAAAGACCAACATGCTCAAGGTCCACGTGATAGGCGAGAGCGAGGAGATCTAGGAGCCGCAAGCCTGCATCTCTGAGAGGCCCTGTGCTCCTGCCTCAACCGCAAGGTCAGACCTCTCCAACCAGATTCAGAGCGGGTGACTATTAAGACAACGCGACTTGAGTCCTGTCAGACTTCCGAAGTCTTTGGCCACAGACGACCCAAACCCAGATCCGGCCGGAGCGTGGAGGGCCACAAGGTGAACAGTTACCAGAGCGGCTTCCCGGGAAGAGGCTCTATGGTGCCGGGCCTAGGAGGTCTCTACCGGGGCGACGTCCTCGACAGGTGCCTCTTCCGTCGAGGAGGAGACGGGCTCAAGGACTTGGGAGGTGACACTCGCGCCACAGTAAGGGCAAAGGGACCAGTGGAGCTGAAGCGGCTCTGCACACTCGGGACACGCTTTCTTGAGGCGTGTGTGACAGTCGGGGCAGTAGAGGAAATTGCCGTTCACGCGCTGACCACAACCGGGGCACTCCTCCGGCTCTTCGATCGCCTGCAGCAGAGCCTCCTGCTCAAGGGAGTGCTCGTAAGCCTCCTCAAGGGTCTCACGGGGGCGAAGCATGAGGTAGACAACCAGGCCGATAACGGGCAGCACAAGCACCAGAAGCGTGGCCAGGATCTGAGCCAGGATATCGCGAGAGCGAGCCCGGATATCGCGGAACGTCCAGATCGCCATCCCGCCCAATATGGCTACAATGATCCCACCACAGACTGTGGATAGGATGGTCAAATAGGTAGGAATGTTCTCCAGAAGGGTCTCCATCGATCAGCACACTCCTTGATTGATCGGCATCGATTGAAGGGCGGTCGTACGCCATCGGTCAGTACAGCAGCAGGAGCCTTTCAACGCCTCATGGGTCCAGAGAAGGGCTGACCCGTCGACGCTGAAGGAAGCGCCTGGTGAAGAAGATGACGACAACCAGTATCCCGATGATCAACGCCGCCTTTTCATAACGACTCACCCATTTGCTGACCAAGGCCCAGCTCCTGCCCAGGAGATAGCCGGCGAAAGCCAGCAGAAAACTCCACAGGGCTGTGCCGACGGCTGTGTAGGCCCCGAAGTATCCCAGATTCATCTCAGCGATGCCAGCCGGGATCGAGATCAGACTACGAACAATGGGCACCATACGCCCGAAGAAGATGACCTTCTCGCCGTAACGGTCGAACCACTCCAGCGCTCTGTCGAAGTCCTCCTCCGACAGCATCATCCACCGTCCATAGCGTCGCATCAGCACCCGGACCCGGCCTTCGCCGAACAAGTAGCCAAGGGCGTAGAAGACCAGGGCCCCGGCCATGGAGCCGAGGCTACCCATAATTGTCACACCAAGAAGGGTGAAGCGCCCTTCGAGGGCCAGACTGCCGGCCAAGGGGAGGATGACCTCGGACGGAATGGGCGGGAAGACGTTTTCCAAGAACATCACCAGGACGAGCCCAGGGTATCCCATCGTGCTCACAACGGATTGTGCCCAGGTCACAACTGTGTCGATAATCTCCCCTAGTCCCATTGGTATCGCATTCCCCAGTGTTCTTATCTAGCTTCAGATTCAGTAGATATTTCGAAGAGACAGGCTCGGATTCGGCTAAGATCAACTAGCCCCTTTGTGAGGAGCGATATGCCGTTCCCATCTTCGAACGGCGTGCGATTATACCATCAGTTGGAAAGATCGCAAAGCTTGACAACGCCCATGAGCTGTGGTATCCTCCCAAAGCCATTAAGGTCGCTTTCAAAAACAGGATTGTCGGCGGGAAGCAGGATCGCCTCGGTGCGACGTATTTCCTCAGTGCTTCCCAAGCGTACCAGCGATCAACCTATGGTAAGCTTATCGAGTCCATGGGCTATACCTTTCACTTTCCTGTGGCGTACGGATCTTGCTGGATCAGAAGACCTGACCGCCATTCCAGAAGCCTGACGGACAAGAAGCACGGAGGGAGCAAGTAACGTGCAGAGAATTGAACCGAGTGGGCTCTACTATACAAACATGATCGTCCGCTTCACCCTGGAGGCTATGGAGGAGATCATGGGTAAGAATGGAATAAACGCCATTCTCAATCTGGCTGGCTTATCCCATCTGATCGACAACTATCCGCCGGCAAACCTGAAGAAGGAGTTCGACTTCGCCTACTTCTCCACGCTGATGGGTGCGTTGGACGAGATGTACGGGCGGCGGGGGGGACGCGGGCTCCAATTGCGCGCCGGTCGCGTGGGCTTCAACCGCGGTGGAAGGAAGATGGGCGCTCTGGTCGGCGTGGGCGATCTGGCATTCAAGATTCTTCCCCTGAACGCCAAACTCAAAGCAGGCCTTCCCGCGATGGCGAAGGTGTTCACGCAATTCAGCGATCAGCGAAGCTGGGTGGAGGACCAGGGCGACATCTACGTCTACCACATCAACCCCTGCCCCGTCTGCTGGGGGCGCAGTGCTGATCGCCCCATTTGCTTCGCCGCCAAGGGGCTCCTGGAGGAAGGGCTGCAGTGGGTCAGTGGGGGGCGCAAGTTCCGCGTGGATGAGATCGAGTGTATAGCTATGGGAGACGCGAACTGCACGTTCGCGATCTATAAGGAGCCGATAGGATAGGCAACCCATGTCAAGCAACGCCGACGACGCCAGCAGAGCAAAGGCGGGGAGACCCCGTATCCTCGTCGTGGAGGACCAACCTGCCACAGCCGATATGCTGAAGTCTTACTTCGAGACGCAAGGCTATCGGGTCGATACCGTCCTCTGGGGTAGGGATGCTCTTGCTTTCGTCAAGGAGACAGTTCCCGATCTGGTGGTGCTGGATATTCACCTTCCAGATCTCAACGGCTACGAGATTTGTCGCCACCTTCGAACCCACGAGCGAACGAAGCACGTCCCGGTCATTTTCTTGACCAAGAAGCGGAAGCTGAGTGCCAAGCTCAAGGGACTGGAACTGGGAGCCGTAGACTACATCACCAAGCCGTTCGATATCCAAGAACTCCGGCTGCGAGTGCGCAACGCGCTAAAGCGCTCACAGGACGAGCACCCGCACCATCTTATCACAGATCTTCCCATGGCCGCTCTGGTCGACGAGGAACTCCATCAACTGATAGGACGCTCGGGCTGGGCGGTGCTTTCTGTGGGTCTGGAGGGCCTAAGGCAGTTCTCAGAGGATTACGGTTTCGTCGCGCGAGATGACGTGGTACGTAGTGTGGCGGCCATATTGACCCACGTCAGGGACGATTTAGCACCAGGGGCCTTTGTCGGCCATCTGGATGCTACCAATTTCCTGATCATCTTGAACGCGGAGCAAGTGAACACCTTGAAGCAAGCCTTGCTAACGCGGCTAAACGAGGCGCTCTTTTTCTTCTATCCCTACGCTGACCGCCAGGGCTCAGAGTCGGACTTGCCGCTGAGTATCTCAACCAAAGTACTCACGTCCGCTGCACAGGCGCTCGACAGCGTGGCCGACATAAAAGCGTCGCTGATAGATGATCGGGACAAGCAACCGTCAAGCGACACCGTTGACAGCATCGACCCGGTGACTGCGGCGCCCCACAGCAACGCCTCCGTCTAGACCGCAGTAAGCTGGCGGCCTGTGGGCCTATCCACACGCTTGTTACGGTGTCGACGCTCGACCACGATTGGACTTCTCCGTGAATCCAACGATTGTCGTCCCCACCTACAACGAGGCAGAAAACGTCAGGCCAATGACCGAGGCGCTGCTCTCGCTGGAGCTCCCGGACGTCGACATGTTGATCGTCGACGATGAATCTCCTGACGGCACAGGACGCATCGCCGATCAACTGACAGTCCAGCATCCCGGTCAGGTTCACGTGCTTCATCGGACGGGTCAGCGAGGCCTGGGGCGCGCCTACCTCGATGGGTTTCGTTGGGCCTTGGAGCATGGAGCGGAAGCGGTGGTCCAGATGGACTGTGATTTCTCCCACTCCCCCGACGATGTGCCACGCCTCCTTGCCCACCTGGCGGCACACGATGTGGTCATCGGCTCTCGCTATGTGGAAGGCGGCCAAACTGACGAGAACTGGGAGCTGGGACGGGTCTTCCTCTCCTGGTGGGCCAACTTGTACACCAGGCTGATCCTACGGTCCCCTATCCGTGACATCACCGCCGGTTTCAAGGCCTGGCGCCGAGAGACGCTACTGGGCTTGGACCTGGATACGATCAGCTCACAAGGTTATGTGTTCCAGGTCGAGATGGCGTATGTGACGCATCGACTAGGTTACAGCACACTTGAGATCCCGATCTACTTCGAAGACCGACGAATTGGAGAGTCCAAGATGACCATGCCGGTCAAGATAGAGGCCGCGCTGGGCGTCTGGCGGATCTGGCAGCGCCATCACCATCTACAACCGAGCGACCGGCAGCCTGTATGATCCGCCCCGACGGGCCTGTCCGACCGGCCGGCCAAGACCGTCCGGGATCGTCTGCTCACGACGTCGCTGCGGCCCATATGATCCGTAGGTGGCTGCCCGACCTGGGCATCCTCACCCTTATTCTCCTGCTCCCGCTCCTGCTGTTCGGCTCCGTGGTCTGGGGATCAAAGACCCTGCTGCCGGCAGACATACTTTTCTCATTCGAGCCCTATCACACAGCCGCGAGTGACCTCGACGTCTCATACCCACACAACCACTTGTTGGGCGATTTGATCCTGGAGAACTATCCCTGGAAGCGCTTCCTAACCGAGTCGTTCCGCGAAACCGAGTCGTCCCCCGGCCGTCAGCTACCTCTGTGGGATCCTTACACGTTCGCCGGGCATCCATTCCTGGCGAACGGTCAGCACTCAGCGCTCTATCCGCTCAACGTCATCTTCTACGCACTACCCTTGTGGCGCGCTTATGGTATCTTCGCCTGGTTGCAGCTGGGACTGGCCGGCGCTTTCGCCTATCTCTTCGCCCGCGTCTTGGGCATCCGGCGCCTGGGTGGGCTGATCGCGGGGGTCACGTTCCAGTTCAGCGGATTCATGGTGGTCTCGGTCGTGCACCCCATGATCATCGCCGGCGCCTCATGGCTCCCTTTTATCCTGGCGATGGTCGAGCTGGTGGTGCAGAGACGGCAAGCGCTTGGCGGACGACGTGCCAGGGGTGATAGCGTCGCCCCACTTCCCTGGACGCTCCTCGGGGCAGGGGGCCTGGGCTGCCAGGTACTGGCCGGACACGCCGAGAACACCTACTTCGTCCTGCTGGTAACGGCCCTGTACGCAGCCTGGCGCCTGGGCAGCATCGCCCTATCTAGAGCGACCGCGCCGACCCATTCGTCCCCTTCTGCGTCTCACGCATCACGTTTCGCGGACTACGTTTCGCGTTTGGCACATCGTGTTTCACGCACCACGTTTCACGCAGCGAAATCCATCACCCGGCCTGCCCTATGGTTGATCCTGATGGTTGCGCTGGGACTGGCCTTGGGGGCCGTCCAGCTCATACCGCTGTATGAAGTGGCCTCCACGAGCTTTCGAGGGGGCGAGGAAGCCGCGAGCCTCCAGCAGGTGCTGTCGTGGGCCTATCCTCCCCGTCGGCTGATCGCCTTCGCCATCCCCAACTTCTTCGGCAATCCGGCCCACCATACCTTTTTCGATCTCTTCTCATGGCGTCAGGCACCGGCCCCCCAGCGGGGGGACGGGCAGTACATCTACTGGGGGGTCAAGAACTACGTTGAGGGCGGAGCGTATGTGGGCCTGCTGCCACTCCTTCTCTCGCTCCTGGCGGTCATTTCGTGGCTTGGCCGCCGGATCGGAACCTTTCACACGCTTTCGCGCTCAGCTTTTGGATCACGAGCTCAAAGCCGAAGGGCCGAGCACCCTGAGAGGCGTCGTAGGCCAGATTTCCATACTCGACGCGGAATAGAACGACAGGCCATCCCCTTCTTCACCCTCCTTTCCCTGTTCTCGCTAGGCTGCATCTTTGGTACGCCGCTGTACGCGGCGGTCTATGCGCTCCCGTTTCTCAAGCAGTCACACTCGCCCTTCCGCTGGGTCTTCCCCTTGACGGTATGTGTCGCCGTGTTGGCCGGGTTTGGCGTCGAGGTGGTGCAGAGGAGCAGGGCTGAGCTACGCTCAGCTAGAGCGGAGGAGCAAGGTAACAAGAGGACAGGAGAGAGGGAAGCCAATCGTCGTATGGGCTTCGGTCCCTCAGGAGATAACCCGTCAGCCGCAGTAAGGACGTCAGTCGCTCGGCCCAGGAGTTGGCAGGAGCGACTGCGTGCTGTGTTCCTGTTGGACACCTCACCCTCGTTCGTCTCGGTTCTCGCCAGCTTCGCCTTCTGGGGCGGCCTGGCAACACTGGCCGGCCTGATCCTCAGCCGCGTCCTCTTCGCTCAGATTGAGCCGCTGATCGAACGCGCCTTCCTATCGCTGGCCGGGGCACCCGCGGCGTTCGACAGTCACCGGGCTTTCTATTCCTACGAGGCCAGATGGATCGCGCTCTTCGGCCTCCTGCTTACCGGCAGCGGCATTGTCCTGCGTGTGAGTCGCTGTCCGATCTTTGTCCGCAA
Organism: uncultured Anaerolineales bacterium; assembly: GCA_964421785.1. Lineage (GTDB taxonomy): Bacteria > Chloroflexota > Anaerolineae > B4-G1 > B4-G1 > SKLM01. The sequence goes on along the minus strand of CAYQZG010000025.1, from coordinate 12,987 downwards.
GAGGCCCGTCTGGGAGATCGCGGCTGTGGGTTTGCTGGTGCTCGATTTCATCTCGTTCGGCAAGGGCTTCCATCCGGTCATCAACCCGGCGCTCCTGGATTACGTCCCCCCAGTCGTCGACTTCCTGAAGCAACATGCCAAGCCGAACGGCCCTGAGCAAGCCGTCGACCGGCCGCCCTGGCGCTACGCCACCTTCGCGCCACCCGGCAGCGGCGAGCCCATGAAGGCGAACACGGGAATGCTCTATGACCTGCAGTGCGTAGCGGGATACGACTCTCTGTTCAGCGATCAATACCGCGACTATATGGCACTGATCGAGGAACAGGATCTGGTGGCCTTCAACCTTATCGCCCCCTTCCGCACCTGGTCAAGCCTCGACAGCCCACTCACCGATCTCCTCAACGTCAAGTACGTCATCACGGAGGTGGAGATCCCCAATCCAAAATACGAGCAGGTCTACCGGGATGAGGCTGTGCGCGTCTACGAGAACCTGGGTGCCATGCCGCGCGCTTTCACCCTGCCCACCTCGGCGACCGTGGTGACCGAGGATTTCGGCTCGGCGGTGCAAGCCTACGACCCACGCCAGTACGTGATAGTAGAGGAGAGAGACGCTTCAACCCTCAGACGCTCGGATCTGCAAACGCAACGTGCGACCCGTGGGACGCCCGTGGCACACACGGTCGCCACCTACACCATCAACGAGGTCTTCGTGGACGTGGACGTCAGGGAGCCAAGCTGGCTCGTCCTGGCCGACTCTTTCTTTCCAGGCTGGAAGGCATTTGTGCGTCCGCAAGATGCCGCTGGGTCAGCCACAGGCGTCGAGGAGGGCGAAGCGGCACCCGCAGAGGAGGAGCTCAAGGTCTACCGGGTGAACGGGACCTTCCGCGGCGTACAGCTGGAGGAGCCGGGAGCGTGGACGGTGCGATTCAAGTATAGTCCGAACAGCGTGAAAGTGGGTGCATTCACCAGCTTCATCGCCGGCATGACGCTGCTATTTCTCGCCGGCCTTTATCTCTGGCGCCTCTTCTATGGAGCAGCGGACCACATAGATACCGTCCAAAGGATAGCGAAGAACTCGGTAGCACCAATCATCCTGAACTTCTTCAATCGCATCATTGATTTCGCCTTCGCCGCCTTGATGGCCCGCATCCTCGGCCCCGCCGGCATGGGGCGTTACTTCACAGCAGCCAACATCTACCTCTGGTTCGACACCCTGGCCAACTTCGGGCTGGACATGTATCTCATACGCGAGGTGGCGCGCGATCGCACTCGGGCTCGCCGGGTCTTCGTCAACACCACCCTGCTACGGCTCCAGCTCTTCGCAGTTGTGATACCGATCCTGGCCGGTTTCCTCGCCAGCAGGCAAGCGCTGCAGAACCCCTTGACCAACGAGACGATGTGGGCAGTCATCCTCCTCTATATGGGGCTGCTCCCAGGCACGATGGCCAACAGCCTGACGGCGCTCTTCCGCGCTTTCGAGAAGCACGAATACCCGGCCGCGATTCAGACGGTGACCACGATCATCAGAGTCACACTGGGCACCCTCGCTCTGGTGGGAGGGTTGGGGATCGTCGGCCTGGCAGGGACCTCCATCCTGACCAACATGGCGACGATGAGCATCCTGATGCTGCTAGCCTGGCGCCTAATCTGGCATAGGCTGCCAAAGGCACCGATACAGGTGGGGCAACATCGCTGGTTCAGGCAGCGCGACATGCTGGCCGCGAGCTGGCCCTTGATGGGCTCCCTGCTGCTGCAGTCACTCTTCACAGGGGCGAACGTGGTATTGCTTCAGTACTTCCAAGGCGACAACGCCGTGGGGTGGTACAACGCCGCCAGCAAATGGGTGATGAACATGCTTAACATCATCCCCTCCCTTTTCACTTTCGCTGTCTTCCCGGTGCTCTCCAGGCAAGCCGCCGAAGACAGAATCCGCCTGCGACGCTCGTACCAGCTTTCGGCCAAGCTCCTCACAATCGTGGCACTGCCGACGGCCGTCATGATCACGATGATGGCTACCCCCATGGTCTGGCTGTTGAGCGGGCCCCAATACCTGCCTCACGGGGCAATAGCGCTGCGCCTTCTGGTCTGGTCGATCATCTTCGGCTGGGTCAACAGTCTGACGAACTACGTCCTCATCGCGCTCGATCGTCAGCGATACGTCGTTCTGGCCTCGGCTGCGCGGGTGATCTTCGCTGTAGCGGCAAACCTGCTGTTTGTGCCAACGTTCAACTACGTGGCCTCGGCATGGATCATCATCGGGGGTGAACTTATTCTGAACGTACTCTTTGCCATCGATCTACACCATCACCTGGGGAGCGTGGCGTGGGGAGAGATCGTGGGACGTCCCGGCGTGGCCGGCGTGGCAATGGGAGCGACGGCATGGTTGATAGGAGCCGGAAGCCGTCCTCTGGCGGTGTTATCGAGCCTGGTCATCTACGTCCTGTCATTGCTCCTCCTACGCGTCCTGACAGCGGAGGAGATGGAAAGACTCGCGTCATTGCTGCCCGCACCCCTTCGCCGGGCCATAGACCATCTAGCGTCGTGATAAGTAAGGAGATATGTCGAACGAAACCGTCAAAGCTTTAGGCATTCTTTGGGGTCGGCTCAGTGGACAAGGGGGTCGGGTGACTGCCATGTGGGCCGCCGACCATATCGTGCGTATCGTCACAGGCGCCCCCCTACGAAGCGTGAGCCAGATAACACCTCGGTTACACGTTGGGGGACAGTACCGGCAGCGTGGTTGGGGACATCTCGCGGCACGAGGGATCACAGCGGTGGTCAACCTGCGCATTGAATTCGACGACGAAGCGGCCGGCATTGCGCCTCAGCGATACCTACACCTCCCAACGATTGATGACACGCCTCCATCGCTAGAGGATCTGCGTGCAGGGGTCGACTTCATCACGGGGGAGATAGAACGTGAGGGCAGTGTCTATGTGCATTGCGGATCCGGGGTGGGCCGGGCTCCGACGATGGCCGCCGCCTACCTCGTCTCCACAGGTCTAACGCCCAATGAAGCCTGGGCGATGATCCGAACAGTACGCCCCTTCATTCTTCCCAAACTGAGCCAGATCTCTCAGGTGGATCAGTTCGCTCGGGCGTCTCGCCGCGATGGTGCGGCCAACCGCACAGACAGCTCCTAGCATACAACCGCACTTGCTAAAGGAGCAGACTTCCGAAGACTTGGAGTCCACGACCAACGCGGTATAGGGGCGCTCACAGAATGATTCCCAGCCCGTCTAGCATGATCGTGCAGGCTTCGGAAGTCTCTTGGCGGGAAACGAGGTTGTAGGACTAGGATGGGCTAAATCGGAACAGGCAGACGTCACCGTCCTGAACCTCGTAGTCACGGCCCTTGATGCGGACTATGCCTCGCTCGCGGGCTGTCTGCCAGCTCCCTGTAGCTTGCAACTCCTCAAATGGAATCACTTCGGCGCGAATGAAGCCAAGCTCCATCTGGCTGTGAACCTGGCCGGCGGCCTGCGGAGCCTTGGTGCTCCGCTCAATCGACCAGGCTCGCACTTCCTCACCGCCCGTAATCGTGAAGAAGGTGATCAGATCGAGGACGCGATAACCCGCCTTTGCCAATCTCGCCAGGCCTGAACGCTCAAGCCCAACCTCGGCGCGATAGGCTGCCGCCTCATCCGACGGCCATTCGCTCAGCTCCGCCTCGAGCTCGGCGCAGAGGACGACGTGGGACGTCCCCCTCTCCTCGGCGAGGCGCTTCACCTCCTCCGCCCGCACGCCACCATCGGGCAGATCCTCCTCCGCCACATTGGCCACATAGATACGCTTCTTCGCAGTCAGCAGCTGCAGCTTCTTCGCCAGCCGCGCTCTCAGCCCACCGCGCTCCGCCCAAGCACGTGCCGGCTCACCAGCTTCCAGGCGCTCAAGCAGCTCTTTCAAGGCGTTTGCCTCCTCCCCATACTCGCGAGGTTTCGCCTTGGCGGCAGATCGCACCTTCTCTATTCTACGCTCCGTGACCTCGAGATCGGCCAGGATCAGTTCCAGATCGAGCACCTCCGCATCCCGTACCGGGTCCACGCGCCCCTCGACGTGGGCTACATCAGGATCACTGAAGCAACGACTGACCACGGCAATGGCGTCGACAGTTCGGATGTGTCCCAGAAATTGATTGCCCAACCCCTCGCCACGATGGGCTCCTCTGACGAGACCCGCGATATCCACAAACTCGACCGTGGCCGGCGTGACACGATCGGGGTCCACCATCCTCGCCAGGACCTCCAACCGCAAATCAGGCAATGGAACCACCCCACGATTCGGCTCGATGGTTGTAAAGGGATAGGAAGCCACATCGGCGCTCGCGTTGGTGAGCGCGTTGAACAGGGTCGACTTACCTACATTTGGCAACCCTACTATACCAATCTGTAATGGCATGGAGCTTCGCCTCCTAATTCGAGCATCTCTCTACTAACACGACAACGTGACGTCTGTCCTGTCAGACTTCCGAAGTTTTCGTCGGTGACTGCGCCGTCGGGACGACGGCGCTTCAGTCGCTTCAGCCGCGTCGACCCGGGGTCTCAAAGGCCATTCGCCAGACTTCGGAAGTCCTTAAGCTTTCGTGCTCTAAGCAGATCGGCCTTCAATCAAGGGAAGGCTGATGGTAAAGGTGCTACCCTGGTTCAACTCACTGTCCACCCACACCGTCCCCTCGTGACGCTCAACGATAGACTTGACGATAGAGAGGCCCAAGCCCGTTCCCGACACCCCGGGGACATCCCGACGCTTGACGCGATAGAACCGCTCAAAGAGCCGAACCTGATCCTCCGGCGCAATGCCGATGCCCGTATCGGAGACGCGAATGAGCGCCCGTCTGCCGTCCTCTTCCGACCGTGCCTCTGATGCGCGGGCTATTGACAGCCCAACAACGACTTCCCCTCCGCCTGGTGTAAACTTGATCGCATTATCCACCAGATTGGTGATGGCCTGGCGGAGCAACGCTGCATCGCCAGAAACAATGGCGATGTCGGCTCTGCCATGCCCACCGACCGCCTCCGACTCGTCTTGAATCGCCGGTCCCAACCGGAGCGTGATACCCTTTGCCGCCGCACGCGCCCGTCTGCTATCCACAGCCTCGGCCAGAATGGCCCCCAGATGACAGGGCTGGCGCTCAAGGCCCACGTCCGCTTCAATACGTCCCAGGTCAAGCAGGTCGTCGACCAGGTTGCTCATCTGGGTGATGCCACGCAGGACCTTCTCGACGTACTCCTGCTGACTCCGATTTAGCTCACCGACCGTTGGGAGCATTGTGGCATATCCCCGCATGAAGGTCAGCGGCGATCGCAAGTCATGGGAAACGGTAGCGACGAAATTGGATTTCAACTCATCCAACTCCTTTAGATGGGTGATGTCCCGCATCACAGAGACGCGACCCAGGCGTTGCCCATCAGCGCTGAAGATTGCAGAGAGATTGGCGTAGAGCGTTCGGCCATCGGCAAGAGCTAGCTCCTTGGTCAGTGCTTCGTCAATATCGAGAGGCCTGCAGAAGACATCCACCAGCGCCTGCGGCAGCGGCGTTTGATCAATGACCTGACCGGAGATACGCTCACTCCTTACACCGAAGACCTGTTCGGCGGCAGGATTCATCAGCAGGATACGGTTCTCGCGATCTGTCACCACGACGGCATCCGTTGTGCTGGCAAGGATCGCCGCCAGCCGCCTCCGTTCGCCCTCGGCAGTCTGGAAGAGACGAGCATTCTCGACCAACACAGAGGTCTGGCTCGCCAAGGTGGTCAATAGATCGATGTCGGAGTCGCTGAATCGACGCACCGCGCCGTATCCGACCCACATCACAGCCGCCACCTTCTCTTTGGTGTGAATCGGTAATGCGACAACGGCCTTGACCGCGCTCTCCGCAGCGCCGTGCTCAAGCAGCGTCTTCGCTCGCCTCAGGTTCTCTACGACCAGCGGGCGCTCCAGGTTCTTGGTCGCCTGGGCCAACGATTGGTCGAGATTCTGTAGGCCCTCCCGCGGTTCACCGCGCGACATCACCACCTGAGGGTCGCCGTCGGCAGAAAGGAGCACAATGCGAGCAACCTGAGCTTCAGTGGCCCTGAGCGCGCCCTCAAGAATGAAGGGCATACCCTCGGGCAACGCCAGCGTCGCCGACACTGACTGACTGACCTCAAGCAGCAAAGAAAGGTCTTCCATGCGGTCCCTGAGACGCAGCCGCATATCCTCAAAAGCGACGCCCACACGAGTGACCTCGTCCTGACCCCCATGCGCAGCCATGCCACCGATCTCCACCGGATGCGACAGATCTCCTTCGGCAATCCGATCGGCTGCAGCTGCCAGCTGCTGAAGAGGCTGGGTCACCCAGTTGGTGACAAGCGAGATAATAACCACCAAGCCGCCGCCCAACAGAATCTGGAGACCGAGCAAGGGAGCAGCAATCTGCCCGGCTTGTTCCAGGACCATATCGTAGGGCAGGCGGACAACAACCCCCCACGGATATCCCTCCACGGGAAGATAGTAGACCAGCTGACGCGTGTTATCCTGGGGGTCGCGGCTCTTGTAGGCCCAACCGCGCTGGGCGGAGTCGATACGCGGCCGCTCCTCATCCCTTTCCCACGTCCTCAGGAGCATATCAGCACTGGGATGAGCCACAATGCGCCCCTTCGAATCGACGATGAAACCGGCACCCTGGGCGTCGGTCCACTGCAAGCCCTCAAGGATGCGATCGATGATTGGATTGACGTCAAGACGAGCTCGTCCAAGCAGAATACGGGATACCGGGCCATCCTGCTCCGCCTGTGAGGGGTCCGACATCGGAGCCAAGAAGGATAGAATGACCTCGTCCTGTTTAGAGCGATGCGCCAAGCTTATCTGTGGCGCTCCACTCTCGGCCCCTCGCTCCAGCAGGGTCTGCTCCTCCGTCGTCAGTTGTGGGACGCCGGTTGGTTGCGGAGGATACATGGCCAACCGCTCCCCACTCGAATCGAGTAGAAGAAGCTGATTGAAGAAGACGACCATGCGCATATCCTTGCGCAGACGGGTTTCCAACGCGTCCTCGTCAGGGTGCCACAATCTCTCATCATTGGCGAACTCTGTGAGCATCCCCTGACCAGTCTGGATGAAGTAAGGTATCCCCTCAGCAGCGCTGTTGGCATCTCTCGCCATCTGATTCACCGCTTCGGAGGTGGCAAGGCGAAGCGCCGTAGCCGTCACAGCATAGACGAGCAAAACGGTTATCAAGCCAATCACCGGGACGAACAGGAATAGCAACCGTCGATTTAGTGTGCGGCTGTAGGGAGGGGAACGGCGCGCCGCTTGTACAGGACGACGTTGAGGAAGGAGCAAGTAGAAGGCCTGAACTGCAAGGGCGGCAACAAGGCTCTCAAGAAGGATAGGGGCGAAGTAGGTGCTCGTCAGGGTCACTGCATAGTCGAGGCCCGACAGTCCCGAGTCTGCGACATGGGCGAAGGCCGACACCAAGAGCAGCAGAGCCGCAAAAGGAGTCATTAAGGGAACGGCGACGATGGGTTGACGAGCAAAGCGAGGTAAGCGCCCCCAGTAGTCCTGTCGCAGCAGGAACCCGACCAAGAAGCCAAACAGGCCAAAGTAGAAAGGGGCAGCGATGCCGCCGGTCGTCACGCCAGCGCGCAGAATCCCCTTGGTCAATCCCACCAGCAGCGCCGGACCCGAGCCGAGCCAGGCACCAGCGACCACGACGGGCAGCATGCCAAACAGTGGCGCAAAAGGCTCGGAGGGGGTAAATGGCACACCAGGAGCCGGCAGCAAGTTGCGGCCAGGGAAGCCGAGCACGACGAGATGTTCAAGGAGAAAGGGGGCCGTCAGACAGCCGACGAGAAGGAGAAGCCGGCGTCGATCTAGATTGGCAAAGTCCCGGCGAGAGGCGACAAGGATAGCCAGACTTAGCAGCAACTCAAGCACAAGAAGAGCTTGTTCCCAAGCACTTGGTTCGAGAAAGACTAGTCGAGCCCAGGGTCTCCAAATCTCAACATGCATAGCTTCTGCACTCCATCGGGGAAGCAGCCTTTTGAGGATTATATCACACAGGTCTATTTCCTCCAACCTCTTTCCACTTCGTGGGCTCCGTGCTATAATCAGCCGATACGAAGCCTAGGCAACCAAGCCACGAATAACACGACTAGAGAGAATGAATCTTATGCCCCAAACAGTTGATCCGCCCACCCGATCTGCCGCTTCTGCAGCGGCGGAAGATGACTACCTCCATTGTATCCGTTGTGGACTTTGTCTATCAGTTTGTCCTCTCTATCGCCTCACACTCAACGAGACGGACTCACCTCGCGCCCGCGTAGCCCTGCTGCGCGCTGTGCGCGAGGGGCTGGTCGAGGAACCCAGCGACGAAACTGCAGCTCTTTTCTTCCGCTGTCTGCTCTGCGGCGCCTGCACGTTCGCCTGTCCCAGCGGCGTGACGGTGGACCGCGTCCTGGAGCTGACTCGTGGAGAGATGAACGATCTAGGTCTCATGCCCGAACCTCTGGTCGCGCTGGGCGACCGGATTGCTGAGGGACATAACATATCGGGCGAACCTAATGAGAACCGTCTGATGTGGACCGACAACCTCCCGAATCCACCAACAGGCATCGACAAGGAAGAAGCGGACGTGATCTACTTCGTGGGCTGCGTCAGCGCTATGTTCCCCCGCAGTTACTCCGTGGCACAGTCCTTTGTCGAGCTTCTGGAGAAGGCCGATGTCGACTACGGCCTGCTGGGAGAGAAAGAGTGGTGCTGCGGCTATCCTCAAGCCATCAGCGGCGAACCAGATCGGGCCCGCAAGACCATGCGGCACAATCTGGAAGCTGTGCGGGCGATGAAGGCGAAGAGGCTGGTCACCACCTGCCCGTCCTGCTACCATTTCTGGAAGCACACGTACCCGGTGGCTCTGGGAGAAGATCTCGGTATTGAGATACTGCACGCTACAGAGTTCCTGGCCAACCTCTTGGAAGCGGATCGCTTACCATTGCGTGAGGATTTGCGTGAGCAAGTCGTAACCTACCATGATCCATGCGACCTGGGCCGCAAGAGCGGCGTCTTCGATGCACCGCGACGTATTCTGGCCCGGATCCCGGGCGTGACCCTGGTAGAGATGCCCGAGAACCGAGAAGGATCGCACTGTTGCGGTGGAGGCGGCAATCTAGAGAGCTTCGACCCGGAGTTGAGCGCCGCTATCGCGGCCAGGCGCATAGGTCAGGCTGCAGAGACCGGCGCCAAGACAGTGCTCTCCGCCTGTCAGCAGTGCGAGCGAACGCTATTCAGTGCCGCTCGCTCCGAGCGTATCCGCGTCCGGTCGAAGGATATCGTGGAACTCGTCCTAGAGGCAACGGAATAGGGCAATATGATCCATCATGGAGATAATATGCCAGATCACACCATCATCCAGCACCTTCGAGAGGCCATAGGCTCAGAGAAGGTCCGTACCTCTCTGGAGGATCGCATAGCTTACTCTTACGACGGCACGTTCGAGCAGGATTTGCCGGATTTGGCCGTGTTGCCAGAATCGACTGAGGATGTAGTAGCGATCGTGCAGATCGCTGCCGAGCACGGCGTTCCGCTTATCCCTCGAGGTATGGCATCCGGACTCGCGGCGGGCTCCGTGCCCTTCGGTGGCGGCATCGCCCTCTCGCTGACGCGCATGAACCACATTCTGGAGATCGACCAGGAGAATTATACCGTCCGGGTTGAGGCAGGGATTATCACGGCCGATTTGGAGGCGGCCGTGGGAGAGCTGGGGCTATTCTACCCACCCGACCCCGCCAGCAACGAGCAATCCACCATCGGAGGAAACATCGCCTGTAACGGCGGTGGCCCCCACTGCCTCAAGTACGGCGTCACCGGTGACTATGTGATGGGGCTCAAGGTCGTTATGTCCGACGGGCAGGTGCTTGAGACCGGCGGCAAGGCGATCAAGAACGTCGTTGGCTATGACCTGACCTCGCTGTTCGTCGGTTCCGAAGGCACACTGGGCGTGATCACTGAAGCGTTGCTGCGACTGGTCACCAAGCCGGCGTTTGTGCGCACCGCCCGAGCCGACTTCCCGTCGCTGGAGGATGCGTCGCGCACCGTCAACGCCATTCTCGATGCCGGCATCGTTCCAGCGACGTTGGAGATGATGGATGAGACAGCCATCACCTGCATCGAAGAGGCCATGGAACTCGGGCTACCATTGGACATAGAGGCGCTGTTGATCATCGAGACGGACGGCTCTGACGAGGAAACGGTGTTGCGTGAGATCGAAACGGTGGCCCGGGTCTGCCAGGAGAGCGGCGCCCGCGAGGTCATCGTCGCCAAGACGGAGGAGGAACGCGAGCAACTTTGGAGGGCTCGGCGCTCCGTCTCGCCCTCGCTGGCCCGCAAGGCTACCAACAAGCTAGGCGAGGATATAACCGTGCCACGCAGCGCCATCCCCGAGGCGATCCGGCGCATCAAGGCCATCAGCGCTGACTACGGGATACCTATCGTCATCTTCGGACACGCTGGCGACGGGAACCTGCATCCCAACATCCTCTTCGACAAGCGCGACGAGGAGCAGTGGAAGAATGTGGAAAGAATCGTGGGAGAGATCTTCCAGGTAGCGCTGGATCTCGAAGGTACCCTCTCTGGCGAACATGGCGTGGGAACGTTGAAGCGACCCTATATGGAGCAAGCGCTGGGCTCGCTCTCCTTGGAGGTCCAGCGAGGTATCAAGGAGGCGCTGGATCCACAGTGCATCCTGAATCCAGGCAAGGTCTTGCCTGGGCGATGAACACACAAGACGTGGCGTGAAACCTACGCCACGTCTTTTTTGGTTTTGCCGAACAAGGTACTCACCACAGTCCGCCTTGGGCATAACGCAAAATCCCGCGTCGGAGACGATAAGGGTCTCTCGAAAGGACTAAGAGACGGATCGTGGATGCCCGAGACAGGCAGCTACTAAGGAGATTGGCATGCTAGAACTACGAAAAGGTGTTGACATTCTTACCGAGATCGGGGGAATCAACACCCGGGATCAAGCAGACGCGTTGTTCCGCGCCCGATGTGACCGGGAAACGATCCGCAAGTTGGACGGGATCAAGAATGAGAAAGCTCTGCTTAAGATCGCGAACGCGATATCAATGACGGATCCGGATCACGTCTTCGTCAACACCGGCTCGGCAGAGGATAGGCGCCGGGTGCGGATCATGAGCCTGGCAAAGGGCGAGGAACGCCCTGTGGCTATGAAAGACCACACGGTTCACTTCGACCTTCCCCATGAACAGGCACGCATCATCGATAGAACCTACTACATCGTGAACGAAGGGGAGAAAACTAGCGTCCTGGCCCAGAGCATCCTCCGCGACGAGGCACTCGACTACCTGAACACCTACATGACCGGGATCGGTCAGGGCAAGACACTGCTGATCGGTTTCTTCAGCCGTGGCCCCATCGGTGCCAAGGCCGCGATTCCGGCGCTGGAGATTACCACCTCGACGTACGTTATGCACTCAGCCGATATTCTCTACCGCCATGTCTACCGTCACTTCGACGAGGAGGCAGAACGGGCCGGGTTGTTCTTCACCAACGTTCACAGCGAAGGGCCGAACAGACCCGAGGATCTGCCCAACGCCCGTGTGTTCATGGACAGAAGCTGGCTGACCACCTACTCGCTCTTCTGCACCTATGCTGGCAACACGCTGCTGCTGAAGAAGGGTAACCACCGTTTCGCCGTCGATCTGGCCACCTATTACCGCAAGGAAGAGGAGCTGTCCGAGCACATGTTCATCACCGGCATGACGCGGAACGGTCGCACGACGTACTTCGCCGGGGCAGCACCATCGGGATGCGGGAAGACCACGACGGCTATGACGGGCACGGATTTCGTCGGCGACGATCTGGCTCAACTATGGATCGCCGACGATGGCACGCTCCGAGCCATCAATCCAGAGAAGGGGATCTTCGGCATTGTTCGGGACGTGAACCGCAAGAGCGACCCGTATCTGATAAAGGCTCTACGGGAGGAGGGTGCCGAGGTCATCTGGACGAACGTGCTGATCGACGTCCACGGCGTGCCCTACTGGGTAGGCAACGGGGAGAAGCTGCCCAAGAGAGGCGTCAACTTCCAGGGCGAGTGGTGGGAGGACAAGACAGACGAACAAGGCAACCCTGTCCCGCTCTCCCATCCCAACGCTCGATGCACCGTTGACTGCCGGGAGATCAAGAACTACGATGAGGAGGCGGCGGAGGATCCCCGCGGGGTCGAGGTTCGCGTGATCACCTACAGCGGCCGCGACAGCGATACCATGCCCCCCGTCCGCGTCGCCAAAGACGCCGATCACGGTGTCGTCATTGGCGCTTCCATCCTGTCGGCCGCCACGGCGACGGAGGTCGGCGCGAAGGGCGTGCGACGCCAGCCCTGGGCCAACGAACCGTTTATTCCAGGCCCCTTGGCCGACTACATGGAAGCACAGTTCGCGTTCTTCAACTCCCATAAGCTGGCCTACGAGCCCGTCATAGCCGGTCTGAACTACTTCCTCACCCACGCCGCCCGTGGCGGAGAGGGGAAGGACCTGCTGGGTGAGAAGCGAGATGTGACTGTCTGGCTCGGATGGCTCGAGAGAATGGCTCACGGAGAGGTTGAGCCGATCGAGACGCCTATCGGGTACATCCCGAGATACGAGGATCTAAAGGTGTTATTCGCCGAGATCGACAAAGCGTATCCAAAACAGCTCTACGACAAGCAGTTCGCCCTCTATGTGGACAACATCCTGGCCCGGATTGCGCTCCAGGAGGAGGCATACAGAGAGGGGGGGGACGTTTCTCCCCGGCTTTTCGAGATCTATGCAGAGCAGCGGGAGGGTCTCGAGGCACTGAAAGCCACATATGGACCGGTCGTCTCGGTTGAGCAGGTTGCTAAGGCCAATGCGCGTGTTGGATAGATCCGCTGATGCTCTTACCGAGATGGGCTGGTTAGACGTCGGAGTTGGCTGGGGCAGAAGGTAGGGCCTTGCCGTCGGGACGACGGCG
>CAYQZG010000024.1:0-36922 GCA_964421785.1 uncultured Anaerolineales bacterium | reverse complement strand
AGCCCGCCGGCTACTTCCCCGGCATCGCCAGCATGTGGGTCGCCCGCCCGGTCTACCAGCCGGCCATCGACGAGTGGGGCGCCCGCTGGATCGAGCCTGGCTTCATCGTCACCAACGGTCCCTACGTCATGGACTCCTGGGCTCACCAGGACAGCATGGTGATGGTCAAGAACCCGCACTTCTACGACGCCGACACCGTGCAGATTGAGCGCATCGAGATGGTCATGATCACCGCGGCCTCCACGGCCATGGCGCTCTACGAGAACAACGAACTCGATGTGACGAATCCGCCGCTGGAGGAGATGGACCGCGTCCGCGAGGATCCAGTGCTGAGCGAGGAGCTCTATATCGCGCCCGATCTCTGCACCTACTACTACGGCTTCACCAACAACAAGCCGCCGTTTGATGACCCGCTGGTGCGCAAGGCGTTCTCCGCGGCCATCAACCGCCAGTCCTTGATCGACAATGTGACCAAGGGCGGCCAGAAGCCCGCGAACACCTTCGCACCCGAGGGCATCTTCGGCAACGCCGCGAGCGATCCTGACATCGCCCCGTGGGCACTGGATGCCGAGATGGGCGCCGAGATGGCGCAGGAGTGGCTGGCCGAGGCCGGCTACCCGGACGGCGAGGGCTTCCCCACCATCACGCTGATGCACAACACCAGCGAGGGCCACCGCGCCATCGCCGAGGCCATCGGCTCGATGTGGAGCAGCACCCTCAACGTTGACATCGAGATTCAGAACCAGGAGTGGGGCGTCTACCTGGACACCATCGAGAAGACCACGCCGCTGGCTGAGATGCCGCACGTGTGGCGCCTCGGTTGGTGCGCCGACTACGCCGACCAGAACAACTGGGTCCACGAGGTCTTCAACTGCGAGGAGGGCGCGAACCGCCTTCGCCGCAACTGCGTGGACGCAACCTGCAGCGCTGTCGAGCCGAGCGAGTTCGATCAGCTCACGGCAGATGCCGGCAAGCTCACCGATCAGGCGCAGCGCGCAGAGATGTACCGCGAGGCCGAGCGCATCCTCGTCGAGGAGGAAGCGGCCTACGCGCCGATCTACTACTACACCACCGTGGTGCTCAACAAGCCGTGGCTGAACCGCACCTACCAGGCGCTCGGTGGACAGCACTGGGACAAGTGGACCATCGACTGGGAGGCCAAGCTGGCGGCCACCGAGTAGTATTGTCCAGCATCAGAAAGCTGTGCGGCCCTCCGGAGAGGGCCGCACGGTCTCTCTTTGAGGGTAGGAGGACGTAATGATCCAATACATTATTCGACGCATCCTGCAGTTTATCCCGGTGCTTCTGGCGGTGACGATCTTCACCTTTACCTTGGTGAGGGTCATCCCCGGTGGCCCTTTCGACCGCATTGGCGACAAGACGCTGCCACCGGAGATTCGGGCCAACCTGGAGGCGAAGTACAACCTGGACGAGCCCATATGGCAGCAGTACCTACGCTATCTCTGGAACCTGCTCCAACTCGACCTCGGGCCGTCGCTCAAGTTCCGTACCCAGACGGTCAACGACATCATCGGCGGAGCGCTGCCGGTCTCGGCTCAGCTTGGCGTGCTCTCCATGATCCTGGCCGTGGTGATTGGTATCCCGACCGGGATCCTTGCTGCGCTGTATCGCAATACACCTATCGACTACGGGGCGACGTTCATAGCCATCTTCTTCCGCTCCGTGCCGAATATCGTGCTGGGTCCGGTCCTGATCCTGCTCTTTGCCTTGCGGCTGGGATGGCTCCCCGTCGCACGCTGGGAGAGCCCGGCGCACTGGGTCCTGCCCGTCGTCACCCTGGGCACGGCCTACTCGGCCGGCATCGCGCGACTCACACGTGGCAGCCTCCTGGAGGTGATGGGGGAGGACTATATCCGCACCGCCCGCGCCAAGGGGCTGCGCGAGATGATCGTGGTTGGGCGTCACGCTTTGAAGAACGCTCTCATCCCGGTCGTCACCTACCTGGGGCCGGTCCTGGCAGCTCTGATCACAGGCACGTTCGTGGTGGAGACGATCTTCGGCATCCCGGGCCTGGGCAGGCACTTCGTGGACAGCGTGAACAACCGAGACTACCCGCTGGTGATGGGGACGGCTCTGACCTATGCTGTGTTGCTGGTATCGGCCAATCTGCTGGTGGACATCACTTACGCCTGGCTGGATCCGCGCATCCGGTACGATTAGTCTCTGATAGCTGACGGCTGTTCACCCATTGCCTGGACACCGTCGGATCCTGCGGTCTCGGGTTCCGGGCCGGCGATCTATGCCGAGCGGGTTGGACAGTGGATTTCTTGATAGAGGGAGAACAACATGGCAGAAACAAGCGGAAAACGGACAGTGGCGCCCTCCGGGCTGACGCGTAAACCCCGCAGTCCTCTGGGAGATGCCTGGCGAGAGTTTCTTAAGAACAAGGTGGCTGTTGGTAGCGGCATATTCATCATCCTGCTTACCGTCATCGCTATTTTCGCTCCGGTATTTGCTCCGGAGGGCATTGACGAGCAGAAGTTGGAGGACAACTACCAGGAACCGGGGGCTAAGTATTTGCTGGGCGCTGATCAGTTCGGACGGGATATCCTGAGCCGCGTGATCTTCGGCGCGCGCATATCACTGTCGGTTGCCTTCGTCGCTGCGGCGGTCAGTCTGATTATCGGTGTGACCTACGGCCTGATCGCGGGTTACCTGGGGGGCATTGTCGACAGCATTATGATGCGTATCGTCGACATCATCTACGGCTTTCCGTTCCTGATCTTCGTGATCCTGCTCCAGGTCTACTTCAAGGCCGTGGCGGCGCGCGGGGGAGGGGGCTTGGCGGCTCCTCTGGTCAAGTTGGACCAGCAGATGGGGGGTATGTTCTTCATCTTCATCGCCATCGGCGCCTTCTACTGGATCAGCCGCGCGCGGATCGCGCGAGGGCAGGTCCTGGCGAACAAGGAGAAGGAGTTCGTCATGGCGGCCGAGAGCATCGGCGCCTCTGGCACCCGGGTCATCTTCCGACACCTGCTGCCCAATATTCTAGGGCCGTGTATCATCGCCGAGACGATGGCTATTCCTGGGTACATTTTCACAGAGGCGTTTCTCAGCTTCATTGGCCTGGGCGTTAACGCTCCTTTTCCCAGCTGGGGCATGATGGTCAACAAGGCGCAGCGCTCGATGCGCGCTCATCCGCACGTGCTCTGGCCGCCGGCCATCGCGCTCACCGTGACGACCCTGGCCTTCAACTTCGTCGGTGATGGCCTGCGCGACGCCTTCGATCCTCGGTTGCGTGGACGCGGATAGCGGGGAGGGAGACCTGACAGGTTTCCAGAAGCGCCACCTGAGGCAGGGTGGTTTCGCTTCAAGGGAGCGGCTTTGCGTTTGAGGCACAGTCTGGAAACCCGTCAGGTCTTTGCTTGGTAGGTCAGAGAAGGTCAGCATTTAGGTTGTGAGGCATCGAAAGGAGGCGACCCGGCGGGGGTACCACCGGGTCGCCTTTTATCTTGTCTTGGACCGTAAGGTCGACGATGAGGCTGTCGCTAGCCCCGAGGATTGAAGAAGCGTGGGGCGTAGAGGATGGCCGTCAAGGCGCTGTCGACGAGGGCGAAGATCATATAGGCTTTGAAGAGCCCCGGCGCCCGGCCGCCCCGCGAGCGCAGCAGGTAGATAGCGAGCCCGCCCAGTGCTACCAGCGTTACGGCAATCGGGATGACGGACGCCAGCACTATTGCAATCTCTTGCGGCACCAGGTAGACAAAGGGCGTCCCGGCCGAGAGAAGCCCGGGTAGGAAGAGCATCTTGACGGCCAGATAGACGATGAACGAGACGCCGAGGGCGATCTTCGCGCCAAGCTCGTCCAGAAGCTCCTGGTGGGAGATGAGGTAGAACACGACCAACCAGATCAGGGCCGGGGCGTTCCACATCAAGGTGAGGGGGAGGAAGCCAATGGCCGACAGGATGCCCCAAGTCAGGCTGGCGACCTGCTTGCCCACATCCCCGACCGTGGTGCGGTTGAGCCAGGCTCTCGCCTGAGGGGCTGTCGTGGCGTAGTAGACTTTGTAGCGTCGGAAGCCGGCGCTGTCCAGCCAGGCCAGATGGAGGTTGGCGTCCTGATCGGCCACAAGTGTCGGCAGGACGGAGGCGTTCGAGGTCTCATTGGCGAGCTGATAGCCAACCAGTTCGCCCTCAGAGAGAATGGTCAGGGCCAACTGCATGAACTGCTTGGATGCGCTCTCGATGATCAGGCTGACCGCTACGGGGAGCTCGCTCTCCTGGCTCTGCACCACGGCCGGCGCATTGATGTAGTCCGTGCTGCGGACGTCTGGGGAAAGCGGCCTGAGCTCGCTGATCTGGTACGGGCTGGCGTGCCCGTCGTAGTCGGGGCGGTGCTCCAAGGGGATCTTCACATTCTGAGCGTCGACATACTCGGCCTCTCCCGGCGGGAAGTTCACGAAGTAGGTGTCGGCCGCCGTCGGCGTGAGGCCGCCGCCCAGGTTCTGCACCGACCATATCACGTACACGCTTTCTGAATCGAGGCCGATGACCGGGGGCTGATACGTTGCGCTCTCCGTGAATCCAAACGTGGTGAGGTGCTGCCCCGCAGGGGGGCTCAGCCGGCCGTCCTCGAGGGTGCTGTAGTAAATCTCCCGCTTGGAGAGGCCGGTTTCGTACGTCCACACCAGGTGTGTCGTTGGGGTGTTGTCCACCAAGACGAACGGGTCGATGCCCTCCGGGACCAGTAATGAGGGAGATTCGATGTCTGTCCCAGATAGGGTGACCTGGTAGATGCCAGTCTGCCCCTTATCGGGTTCGCTGGCCCAGGTGAAGCGGATCTTGCCCGTTGGCGAGAGGTCCATCTGGAAGCTGTCGACGTTCTCTCCCTCTCGTGAAAGACGGGTGAGCTCGGTAGCCTGTCCTGCAGCGTCGATCCGGGTGTGGTAGAGGGCCTGTTCCCCGTCCGAGCGGGAGAGCAGGGCCAGATGAAGCCGGTCGCTTGCATCGGCCAGAAGTTGGGGGCTGCGCGGGCGAGAGAAATCGATGGACAACGCTCTGTCGACGCTGACCCGGCCCTGCTGGTCGAGTTGGGCGTAGTGAAGGCCCTCCGCTTCGTCGGAGAGGGCTTCGAGCCAGACCATGTGGACACGTTGTTCGGCGTCTACCTGAAGCGCCACGGACTGCTTGATATTGCTTTCCCCGAGAAGCAGGCCGCGGCTCCAGTCGCCGCTGGGTTTCTCACTTCGCTCGTAGGCGCTGCTGCAGCCGCTGGCGAGAAGCAAGACGACGACAAGATATGCAAACAGGGCACGGTGACGTTTGCGTCTGATTCTCAAATGATCCTCCATTCCGCGGTTTCTCCAGCACGACAACGTGACTTGTGTCCTGCCAGACCTCCGAAGTCTTCATTGGTGACTGCCATAAGCGTAGCGACACCCGGTGACCCCGTCGAGCCCGGGTCTCAAAGGCCATCCGCCGGACTTCGGAAGTCTTTGGCCTGTAGCAATAGTTTAAGTGGCTTTATGATTATACCACGATGTCTTGTTTTCGTTCAATTGGACCCTGTGGCAAACAGTGAACCTCCAGGGTCTGCCTTGGGTAATCTCTTGATAGGCGAGTCGTTAGGGCATCGTCCGTCGACGGATGTGGCACGACGGCGTGGGGGCGTGGGTTGGAAAGCTCATGAGATGACGACCGCTGTGGGGGCTTCGAGAATCTTGAACGACGGAGGGAGCGCTAGGGGCTGTGAGCTGAATGAATGAAGACACACTATCACCGGCGGCCGAAACCGGCCGCCCATCGCAGAAGATCTTCCTGTCGGAGCATCGCGAGGTGCTGAGTAGCATCGGCGTCTTTGTCGTTCGCCGATTGGCCTTTGGTATTCTGGTGCTGCTGGCCATCGTTTTCCTCAGTTACCTGGGCTTGAGAATGGCCCGAGGTACGTCGTTCTATCCTGCCCTGGCTGAATCGGCGTCTGAGACACTGGATTACGTGGTTCGCTTGGCTCGCGGCGAGCTGGGGAGGTCCCAGGCCGCCAGCGTGACGCAGGCCTCGGTCACCGTCTCTGACGTTCTTCCCGGCCTGGTGACGAAGAGCTTGGGGCTGCTGGTGGCCGCCCTGGGATTCGCGACGGCAGTGGCGGTGCCGCTGGGCGTCTGGGCAGCGACGCGACGCCGCTCAGGCTGGTCACTGGTCACCATTTTGGCCTCCATCGTCGGCGTGTCGGTGCCGAGCTTCTTCGCTGCCCTCCTTCTCCAGTTGGGTGCTATCCGACTGACGCGTCTGTTGGGATATCGGGTGCTGCCGGTGGGTGGATTCGGCTGGGATCGGCACATCATCCTTCCCGCCCTCGTGTTGGCGGCCCGGCCTGTCGCGCAGATCTACCGGGTGACGTACGTCACCATCAGCCACGTCCTGGAGCAGGACTACGTGCGCACGGCCCGGGGCAAGGGGCTGCGTGAGCTGCTGGTGGTGGGGCGGCACGTGATGCGCAACGCCGCGATACCGATCCTGACTACAGTAGGATTGTCGCTGCGCTTTTCCTTGAGCAGCCTGCCGGTGGTGGAGTTCTTCTTCGGGTGGCCAGGGATGGGCTTCACGCTCCTCAAGGCGATCTCGAAGCGGGACGACAACCTGACGGTGATCTTGATTCTCTGCCTGGGTGTGCTCTTCATCGTGGTGAACCTGATTCTGGAGGCCCTCTACCGGGTGATTGATCCGCGGCTGAGGGAGTCGACGCGTCGCCGAGTGGAGGGGAGGCGAGGAAGCTTGTTGGAGGGACTGCAGTCTCTGGCGAGCTCGGTGGTGAGACTGGCAGTGGACAACCCCATCACCCGGCTGTTCAAGCAAGGGGAGGAAGAAGAGTCTGAGAGCCCGTTCCGCGCGGTGCTGGAAGAGCGAGGTGAGACACTCGATCTGTCGGCCGGCACGTACCGGGCCGAGAGGATTCGGTCCTGGCTGCAGGCGACGGTGACGAACGTGCCGTTTCTCGTCGGCGTCTTGTTGGTCGGCCTGCTGCTGGTGGTCTACATCTGGGGGCCGCAGATGGCGCCTCACAGCCCCTACACCACCCAGTCGCTCGTCTACGAGAATGGTGAGCTAGAGGTCCCCCCCTTCGAACCGGATGAGGTGCATCCCTGGGGCACCGACGTGCTGGGACGCGACATCATGAGTCTCGTCCTCGCCGGCGCCCAACAGACGCTGCTGTTGGCCGTGTTGGTCGTCACCGCTCGTGTTGCCGTCGGCTTCGTGCTGGGGGCCATTGCGGGTTGGTGGAGCGAGAGCTGGATCGACCGTTTCCTCATGGGGCTATCGGAGACCATCGCGGCCTTCCCCACGTTGTTGTTGGCGATGACGTTCATTCTTGCTCTTGGCATCCGTGAGGGGTTCCGCCCTTTCGTGATCGCCCTATGTCTTGTCGGCTGGGGCGAGGTGATGCAGTTCGTGCGTGGAGAGGTGATGAGCATCCGCCCCAAGCTCTACATCGAAGGGGCCGTCGCCATCGGCCTCGCGGCGCCGCGCATCATCGTCAGCCACGTGCTGCCGAACCTTCTCTCCTCGTTGATCTCCATCACGTCCCTCGAGATGGGCGCGGTGCTTATGCTCCTGGGAGAGCTGGGTTTCGTAGGGATCTTCATCGGGGGCGGGGCATTTGCTGAGCTAGAGGTATTCTCAGCGCCCTATCATTACTCCGATGTCCCGGAGTGGGGGGCGATGCTGAGCAACGTGCGCCGCTATGCCCGTTCCTACTCCTGGATGGCGATCTATCCCAGCTTGGCCTTCTTCTTCGCCATCCTGGGCTTCAACTTGCTGGGGGAGGGTATACGCCGGCTGGTCGAGAGCGTTGGAGTGGTGATCAACCGTCTGGTCAACCGTTATACGATAGCGGCGGCGCTCCTGGCTGTTGTCGGCATCAGCTGGGTGCAGGCGAACACCGGGGCGACGGCTTTCTATCAGCGCCAGGCCGAGGCGTTCAATGGGAGAGCGGCCCTCGAGCAGTCGAAGGCGCTTGCCCAGCCCGTCTTCGAGGGGCGGGCGCTGGGCACGGAGGGGATGTACGCGGCGTCGTACCACATCGCGCAGCAGTTTGAAGCGCTGGAGGTGCAGGCGGCAGGGGAGGGGATGACGTACTTCCAAGAGCGCCATCGCTCCTTCGAGCAGCTGGACGCTGTGCCGAAGCTAACGATCGACGACGGGGACGCTCCTCTGAGTTATCACGAGGACTATGTGGAGTACGTCAGCCCAGGCTGGAACCGCGGACAAGGCGAAGGCCAGGTTCGCTTCGTCGCCCTGGGGCCTGTGGCACGGACCGGCACGATGATAAGAAGCTACGGGTCGTTGGAGCGGCTCGACTTCTCCGGCGATATCCTGCTGGCTGTGTCCCCGGGTGACGCTGATCTCCTACGCCGCGTCCCCTGCGCAGGCATCCTTGTCGTTGCCGATGACGACCAGCAGCTGGACCGCCGGCGCACCCTGTCATCTCGGGACCCATATTACCAGATGTTTGGCACCGGCGAGGTCCGAGGACAGGGCGTCCCCAAACTGTGGGTCTCGGAGCGGACAGCCCGGCGTCTCCTGCAAGGTACAGGCTACACGATCGACGAGCTTCGAGGCCTGGAGAGGAAGCTCGATGTCGACGAGGTCTTTGATCTGCCGACCAACAGCCGCGCATCGATGGAGGTACAGGGGACGGTCAACGAGCGGGTACCGGTGCAGCACGTCCTGGGTAGCTGGACGGGGCTCTCTGACAGCCGCTATGGCGGGATCAACAACCAGATGATCGTGGTTATGGCGCAGTACGACACCCCGCCGCCGACGCCAGACGACAAACAGTATGCTGGTGCTAACGACAACGCCTCCGGTGTCGCCGTGATGCTGGAGCTGATCCGAGCTATGGAAGCCTCGGGTTACCAGCCGTACCGCACGTTCCTCTTCGTGGCCTACAGCGCCGAGGGGCAAGAGGGGGGCGAGTGGGTCACATCGCCGGATGTCGAGAGGTTCCTGGAGGCAAAGAAGGGCTTCGCCAGCAACTTCGACGTAGAGGCCGTCGTCGACCTCAGGGCCCTGGGGGCGGGTGAGGGTGATGGCCTGGTCATATCGGCGGGCGGCAGCATGCGTCTGGCCGATCTTCTCGAGCAGTGTGCCAAGCAGATGGGCGTGAAAGCGCAGCGGGGCGGTGAGTCGGTCGATATCAGCATTGTCTTCGAGGAGAAGAGCCGTTATGAGCGGGGGCAGGAAGCTCCGAAGGTGGGCCTCCGTTGGGACGGCTGGGAGGTCACCTCCTACCAGCCCAACGACACCGTGGCCAGCCTCTCAGAGGAGAAGCTGGAGCAGGCCGGTCGCGTGGTCAGCCTGGCTCTGATGACACTGGGTCGAGAGCTCCAATACTGATCGGTGAATAAGGTCGTGTTTGGCCGTGCGACACGTGCTTCTTTCACCTAGCGAAAGCATCGTTTAGCTGGTACAATTTGATAAGGAGACACGCGTGACCACGTCGCTGCGGATTGTATTGATCTTGCTCGGCTTGAGCCTTCTGGCTCTCGCCCTGACCGGGCTAACGGTCTATGTTCGCCTGAGCTATCTATGGGCTTTCTTGCTGGTGACGAGCTGGGTCTGGTCGCGACTGTCCCTGCGCGGCGTCAAGGCCGAGCGTGCCACACGGACGTTGCGGGCGCATGTCGGCCAGCTCTTCGAAGAGCGGTTCATGCTCAAGAATGAAGGCCGCCTGCCGCGGCTCTGGGTGCAGGTGCGGGATCGATCCGATCTTCCAGGATCACAAGGGTCTCGTGTGCTCACCTTGATAGGAGCGGGTGAGTATCGCAGGTACCGGGCACGCAGCCGTCTGGTGCAGCGAGGTATCTTCTCTCTTGGTCCGACGGACATCGCGTCCGGCGATCTCTTCGGCCTTTTCCCGGTCAGCCGGACCGTGCCCTCAGAAGGCTCTCTGTTGGTCTATCCCATGATGGTGGACGTGGAGGCTTTTCCCAGTCCTCCCGGCTTGCTGCCCGGGGGTGAGGCTCTTCAGCTCCGCACCCACCAAGTGACGCCCAATGCCTCGGGTGTGCGAGAATACGTCCCTGGCGACCCGCTGAATCGGATTCATTGGTTGAGCTCAGCGCGGAAGGATCGGTTGATCGTCAAGGAGTTCGAACTCGATCCGATGGCCGAGGTATGGATGTTCTTTGATGCCGACGCCCGGGTTCAGGCCAAAGAGCCCTATTCCCTCCCGGATCAAGCTGTGGAGGCGAGTTGGTCGCCTTGGAGGGAGGTGACGCTCCCTCCTTCGACTGAGGAGTATGGGGTCAGTATTGTGGCTTCGCTGGCACGGCACTTCCTTCGTCGTGACCGAGCGGTGGGGTTGATAAGCTCCTACCACGCATCTCAGAGAACGCCGGACGTGTTGCCTCCCGACCGCGGCGGGCGCCAATTGGGCAAGATCCTGGAAACGCTCGCCCCCCTGCATACCGGAGGCGATCTCTCCATCTCTGCCTTGATGACGGGGCACGCTCAGCATATGCCACGGGGCAGCACGGTGATCGTCGTCACGCCCTCCACCGACGACCAGGTGGCATTGGCCGCAGACTTGCTGTCCCAGCGCGGGTTGCGGCCGGTGGTTGTGCTCATAGACGCTGCATCCTTCGGTGGACCATCGGGGACCGCGGCTCTGGCGGATGCTCTCAGGGCCGTCGGCGTGCCTGTCTGTCGGGTTCGGAATGGCGATGACCTGGCCATGGCGTTGAGTCTTGAGGTTGACACAGTTTCCAGGAGAGGCTTGGGGCTCAGTCAGGCGCAGGTCGCAGGGCGCATGGTGAGGAGCTAGCGATGATGCGAACGTCGCGCTGGTGGGACCTGCCGGCTGCAGTCTTGCTCGGAGCGGCTCTTTTGACTGCTTGCGGCCGTCTGATGGCCACCGAGTGGGTAGACCATCTGAGTTTAGTTCAGACGCTGGCCCTCTTGGGGATAGCGGCGGGGCTGGCCTTGGGGCAGAGTGCCTTCTCTCCAGCAGTAGCTACCCTTTTCGGCGTGCTCTACGGCGTGTTCGCCGTCCCCTGGCAGGTAGGGCTGACCGCCGGTCGGCTTTCGGACGACGCATTGTGGAGCGACCGGTTGATTGTCTTGGCAAATCGTTTGATCCAAGCCTCGACCCAGTTTGCCCAGCGGAAACCCGTTCAGGATCCCATACTCTTCCTATTCGCGATGGCCGTGCTCGGATGGGTTCTGAGTGTACACGCGGGATACACCCTCACCCGCCGCGCCAGCCCCTGGCGTATCATCCTGCCTCCGGGCCTGGCAGCGCTGCTGATTCAAACCTCCGACCTGTACAGGCCGAGGGGGATCTGGTATCTGGCGGGCTATTTCCTCTTCTCACTTCTGCTGGTGGCTCGACTGACGTTTCTGCGGCTCCGTAGGCGGTGGGCTCAAGACAACGCCCGCATACCGCCCCTTGTCGGCCTGGACCTGAGCTACGCCATCGTGGCGGTTGTGGCGGTCATGATTCTACTCGCTTGGGTGGCGCCGACAAGGGCGGACATCATACCTTCAGCCAGGCGGATGTGGGATCGTGCCACCAGCCCGTGGGAAGAGCGCATGGACGAGCTGTTCGCGTCGCTTCGCAGGCAAGGCGCGACGATCATGGTGACCGACTACTACGGCGACGATTTTGCTCTCGGACGAGGGCGTAAGCTCTCTGACGCCCTGGTCGCCTCGGTCCAGGTGCCTGCGGAGCCATCCTCCGTGCGCTACTACTGGCGCGCAAGGGTCTACGATCGCTACGCCGATGGCCGTTGGAGTACGGAAACTCTCAGTATGACGGAGCGCGTTGGGCTAGGTATGACTACGTTGCACTTCCCGGAGCTGGAGGGGCGCCGCAGCGTTACGTTCACCTTCATGTCTCCAGAGCCGATGATGACGCTCTACGTCGCGTCTCAGCCTCGCTGGGTGAGTCGGCGTGTGGAGGTCGATTTCGCAGAGAACCCCGATGGTACCGTGGACGTGGCCTCCTTCCACGCTATGCCGCCATTAGGGGCCGGGGAGAGCTACAAGGCTCGCTCGTCGATCGCCGATATGACGATTTCGCAGCTGCGTGACGCAGGCAGCAACTACCCGGCGTGGGTCACCGAGCGGTATCTGAAGCTCCCAGACACGATTACGGATCGTACGCGAGAGCTGGCGGAGCAGATCGCCGAGGAGCAGGAGACGCCATACGACGTCGTCGCATCCGTCACTCGATATCTACGCAACAACATACGCTACAGTGAGACGATCACAGGCACGCCTGCTTCTGGGCAGGATCCTCTGGATTGGTTTCTATTCGACCTACGCGTCGGCTTCTGCAATTACTATGCCTCCTCCGAGGTGATTCTGCTTCGTTCGTTGGGCATCCCGGCACGGTTGGCCGTCGGCTTTGCGGAGGGCGAGCATCAGCGGGGGACCAACATAAACTTGGTCTATGAGCGGAACGCTCACGCCTGGCCGGAGGTCTACTTCCCAGATTTCGGCTGGGTCGAGTTCGAACCGACCGTCTCTCAGGATCCTATCTATCGACCGTTGGGAGAGATCGAGACGGAGGATGAGGGGCGCTTACGGGTTCCGTCGGGGGGCGATACCGAGGATCGCTGGCGAGAGCGGCTGGCGGAGCTTGAAGGGCTCGACGAGCTAGCCCCTGGCGGGGGGGTGCCTACCCCGTCAGGCAGCCTGTGGGATCGCATCCGGCCCCTTAGCTGGATGCTGCCGATTCTGCTGGGCGCGGTTCTGGTCATCTTGGCCTGGCGAGCCCGTGGGCGGCGCGATCTCCCTCCGCTCCCGATCCTCTTGGAGATGGGCGTGCGGCGCATCGGCTGGAAACCCCCGGCCTTCCTCCGCCGTTGGGCGCACCACGCCCGGTTGAGTCCACTGGAGCGAGCCTATGGTGAGATCGATCGGGCGCTGACGCGGCTGGGGTCTGCTTCTCTGCCTGCCCATACGCCGGAAGAGCGCGCGGCGTCACTGGCCGCTCTTCTACCTCCGGTCTCGGAATCGACGTACCTCCTTTTGGCTGAATACCAGGCTGCCACCTATAGTCCTCGTCATTGTGATGTGGAAGAGGCGCGAGAGGCTGCTCGCAGCATACGCGATCTCTCTTGGCGAGCGAAGCTGCGTCAGCTCATCAGGTGACCGGCGCTTGTCACTTGGCCTCTTGAGAACGTGGAGAGCGTCCATGGTATATGGGCCTACCCTTATACTGCACGCTCTGTAACGCCCAGGCCGACCGGTCACTTGTCCCTTCGCCTCTTGTGATCGCCAAAAAATCCTTGTGATGATGGTGAGTTGCGCGTGACGCTCGGTGGTGATATACTCACGGCGGAGGTTGCGATGAAACCATGGCACGTTCCCCTTTCTGCGCTCGTTCTTCTGACTCTGCTGTCGAGCGCGTGTGCCCCTCGCGTGGTCACGGTCACGGTGACGTCACCGCCAGAGAAGGTGGTGGTCACCGCCACGCCCGAGAGCACTGCGACACCGTCACCGTCACCTCCGCCAAAGGGGCCGAAGGTGCTCAACGTCTGCCTGGTTGGGGAGCCCGATACACTCTACCTTTACGGCGATTCGCAGCTCCCGGCGACGCGTCACGTCATGGAGGCGCTCTACGATGGCCCCATTGATCACCGCGATTACGCCCACCAGCCCGTTATTCTGCAGAAGGTGCCCAGCCTGGCCGATGGTGACGCTGTGAGACGCAAGGTATACGTGCGCCAGGGTGACCGCGTGATCGACGCCGAGGGCGACGTGGTGGAGCTGGCCGAGGGCATGCGGATTCGTCCCTCCGGGTGCATCACCAGTGGCTGTGAGGTAGTATTCGAGAGCGGCATTCTGGGCGTGGACCGCTTGGAGGTCACGTTTGCGCTGCGCCAGGATGTGACCTGGTCGGATGGCGAGCGTCTCACAGCCGAGGACTCGGAGTTCGCCTTTGAAGTCGCTTCCGATCCTGCCACGCCTGGCTATCGATATCTGACGGAACGGACCGCCAGCTATAGGGCCGTGGATCGATGGCATACCAAATGGGTTGGCGTGCCGGGATTCGTCGACGCCTCTTATGCTCTGAGGTTCTTTCCTCCTTTGCCCCGCCATAGCCTGGAGGGACGTCCACCAAGCGCGTTGCCGGGCTACGCTGTCGCGCGCCGCATGCCTCTTGGCTGGGGTGCTTTCGTCGTCGACGAGTGGGTGCGGGGAGACCATATCACCCTGTCGCGAAACACCGAGTATTTCCGCGCTGACGAGGGGTTGCCATATCTGGACAAGGTGGTCTTCAAGGTCAAGGCGGATGCGGGGGAGGTAGTTGCGGCTCTGCTCTCCGGATCCTGCGACATCGGTACCCACGATGCTGACTTCGCCTCTCTCATGCCCCTGCTGATCCGCCTGGAGGAGCAGGGGCTGCTGGAGGTGGCCTCGGCCCCCGGCGGAGGGTTGGCACTTATGAGCTTCGGTATCCAACCCAGCGACGACTACGAGCGTCCGGGTTTCTTCACCGATCCGCAGGTGCGGCATGCGGTCGCTATGTGTGTCGACCGCCCTGCCCTAATCGATGAGATGACGTATGGTCTCAGCGTCGCCCCCGACAGCTATCTGCCGCCGGCACATCCAAACTATCCCGCAGGAGAGCTTACGCGCTGGGCATACGATCCGGCGGGCGGGCGCGCGCTGCTGGATGAGATCGGCTGGCGGGACGCGGATGGAGACGGGGTGCGGGAGGCCCAGGACATCGAGGGCATCTCCGATGGCGAGCCGTTCGACGTGACGTTGCTGGCTTCTGCGAGCAGTGAGGGCTCCCAAGAGACGGCACGCATCCTGCGCGCTCAGCTGGCGGATTGTGGTATTCGCGTCACGGTTGATGCGCGTCCTCGTTGGGAGCTCTTCGCTGATGGCCCAGAGGGGCCTCTTTTCGGTCGCCGGTTTGATTTGGCAGTGGTCACGTGGCCGTTTGAGCGTCGGCTTCACTGCGAGCGGTATCTATCGTCGGAGATACCGGAGGACGATGCGTGGAGCGGTGCCAACATCACGGGCTATCGCAGCCCCGGCTACGATGATGCATGTCGCTCGGCCCAACAGGCGCTTCCCGGTTCGTCGGCGTATGATCGCTATCGCAGGGAAGCGCAGATTATCTTCTCGCAGGATCTTCCCGCTTTGCCGCTGTTCATGCCTCTGAGAGTTGCTCTGGCTCGCCCGCTGGTGGAGAGCTTCGAGATGGATGCTACAGCCGAAAGCGAATTGTGGAGCTTGGAGTTTCTGGATATCAAAAGGGAAGCGGCCTCACCGTGAAGGATGACATCTTTGGGGACGTGCGAATCTGCGCCGGGTTGCTGAGTCATGATGGCTAGACGTGAGAGAATGACGTGGAAGCCCCCTCGCATCCTGATCGTCGAAGACGATCCTGAGATGCTGGATCTCATACGGGCTATGCTCAGCCAGGCGAACAGTGTGGCCGAGGCCGTGCTGGTAGCCTACTCTGGTGAGGAGGCGTTGGATGTCCTGCATCGGGAGCAGAGAGCCGGACACGCCATCGACCTGGTCCTCCTGGATATCATGATGCCGCGTATGGATGGGTATGAGGTTATCGCTCGCGTCAAGGCCGATCCAGACCTACGGCGCACCTCATTCATCGTCACCACGGCTCTCGATTCCGTCAGCAGCAAGACGTTGGGCCTCGGGATAGGCGCCGATGACTATCTCACCAAGCCTTTCGATCCCCGCGAACTCCTGGCTCGGATCGACGCGGTGATGCGCATTCGGCGCAGTGAGCAGGCGCTGAGACGCCGCAATCAGGAGCTGGCTGCTCTGGTCGAGATCAACCGCGTGGTCACCTCCAGCCTTGATCTCGACGAGGTCCTGGACGCGACGATGGAGGGAATTCGCGAGATTATGCAGGTCGAGGCCGGTTCTCTGGTCTTGCTGGACGAGGAGACCGGTGAGCTGACCTATCGCAAGACGCTGGGCTTGACCCCCGACTGGGTTGAGGGGCAACCTGTGCAGCCCGACAAGGGCGTGGTGGGGCACGTCATCGCTTCGGACGAGGCGAAGCTGGTGAATGATGTCGAGCGAGATCCTCATTTCTCCGGCGAGTTGGTCGAGGTGATGGGGGGTGTCGTGCCTGAGACGATTCTCTGTGTCCCGCTCACCATTCGTGATAGCAACGTCGGTGCTATAGAGTTGATCAACAAGTTGGATGGTGCATTTGATGAGCAGGATCTGGACTTGCTGACGGCCATGGCTGCCTCCGTGGCCGTCGCGGTGGAGAACGCCAATCTCTATGCGGAGCTTGCTGACTTCGCGGCGGAGTTGGAGCGTTCTCAGGCGAAGCTCGTACAGGCGGAGAAGATGGCTGCCATTGGGCGATTGGCCGCCTCCCTTGCTCATGAGGTCAACAATCCCCTTCAGGCGATCCATAATAGCCTCCATCTGAGCATGCACGAGGGCCTTGCCCAGGAGAGGCGCGATCAGTATCTGGGGATGGCCCAGAGCGAGGTCGAGCGGCTGATTGAGATCGTGCAGCGCATGTTGGATTTCTACCGCCCCTCGCGCGGCGGCGTGGAGTCTGCCGACCTGAACCAGGTGGTGGACAACGTCCTCGCTCTGGCCCGTAAGCGGTTTCAGCATGGTGATATCCAGGTGCATACCCATTTTGCGGCTGACCTACCGGAGATACCGATTGTCTCTGACCAGATCAGCCAGGTCCTTCTGAACTTGGTGATCAACGCCGTCGAGGCGTTGCCTGATGGCGGCGATCTGTGGCTGGAGACGGAGCTGTCTGACCGGGAGGATGAAGTGTTGCTCAGCGTCCGAGACAACGGGCTTGGTATGCCGTCCGAACAGATGAGCAATCTCTTTGAGCCTTTCTACACGACAAAGTCAGAGGGAACCGGTCTGGGGCTGGCCATAAGCTACGGCATTGTCGAACGCCATGGGGGGACGATTGAGGTGTCGAGCCAATCTGGTCAGGGCACGACGTTCGTCGTCAGGCTTCCCATTCAGCTCGGGGGTGAGATGACATCCCGGGGGGAGGGTCCATCATGAAGCAAGACCAAGCGGCTTACATCCTGGTGGTGGATGACGAGGCTGTAACGCGCGTTTCCCTCCTAGATGCCCTACGGTTGGAGGGATATGACGTCGCTACGGCTGCCAGCGGGGAAGAAGCGGTAAGCCTGCTCGATAAGCGAGGGCCGTTCGATCTGGTCATCTTGGATCTGAAGATGCCCGGTATGGATGGGTTGGAGGTAGTCGAGCAGATTCACGCAAGCTCTTCCGACACGGTGATCATTCTGTTGACGGCTTTCGGCACGATGGAGACCGCCATTGAGGCCGTTCGGAAGGGGACGCATGACTACTTGTTGAAGCCCTGTCCTATTCCCAAGATTCTGAAGAGTGTGCGTGATGGCCTGATCAAGCATCGTCAGAAGCGGAGGCGACACCAACTGGTGGAACAGTTGAAGGAGACTGTGGCCCAGTTGGATACTGTGGAGGGACGCGAGGAAGATGATGCGATCGACAGGCAGGAGCCAGAGCGCTTTCTTCGGGTTCGAGACATCGTCGTCGATCGCCAGAGGCACGTCGCGATGCGCCAAGGAGAGCCTGTTGACCTAACCCCAACCGAGTTTGCAGTGCTCTCCTGCTTGATGGAGACGCCCGATGAGGTCTGGAGCCCCGAGCGGCTGGTGCGACGCGCGAGAGGATATGAAGCTGATACAGAGGGCGCCCGAGCCATCATCCGCGTTCACATTCGCCGGCTACGCAAGAAGCTGGAGCCGGACTCCGCTCATCCCATCTATGTGCTCAATGTCCGTGGAGTGGGTTATATGCTCACCTCGGAACCTCAGTCCACAGATTGAGGGTTGCTCGTCCTCGGCTGACTATCGACCGGCGTCTCGTCCATAGCGCCACCCCAGTTGAGGGGGGCGATCTCTTGTCCTGCTGCCGGTCTGCTTCTGTGCGCCCCTGCGCGTCCCTGTAACAGAGTTGTAATTTCTTTGCAACGTCACCCATCGCTACCCTATGGTATCCTATATGGCGAAGCTTCCGCCGGCCGATGCTTCCGTTCCATTTGTGGCAAAGCGTTCGGTTTGCGGCATAGCGAGTGTCTACGGCAATGAATGGTCAGGGGCGGATGGAGGACTGATGGCCTGGGCTGACAAGGCGAGATTATGCGTCGACTGGAGCGAGGGGGATCGGGCGAGGCTTGCCGAGCTACGAACGTGGCTTGACCTACAGTCTGAGGAGATCATCAAGGATCTTGCGGAGCGTCTGTTCAAATCCAACGGGGCGCAACCTTTGCTGAGGAACGCCCGCTTTGCTCAACGTCTCCACGATGTGCTTCGCGAGTGGTTGACGGGCTTGGTGGAGGGGCCCTACGGCGATGGTCATGCGGAGAGACGTCGAGCACTGGGTCGGAAGCTAGCGGACGTCGATCTAACGTTTGAGGATGTCATTCTTCTGGAGGGGATGACGCGTCAGCAGCTGTTCGCCTTGGCCCAGAGGCGGATCGGTGAGCGATCTCAAGAGTTCTCCTTGACAATGCATACCTTGAATAAAGCGATGACGTATGACCGGGGTCTTGTCTACGCCGGTTGTCTCGATCTCCACGACGCAGAGCTAGAGCATGCCTTGTTGGACCGCTTTCTGAACGTTACTGGGTTCAGCCCTACCCTCTACGAGAGCCTCGTCGAGGCATGGCGTTGGAACCAGGAACGTACCATCACCCCGAGGTGACCGGCACTTGCATGACGTTTTCCGGAAGCATGAAGGGGTCACGCAAGCGCTGAATCTGACCTTCGCATGCACTATCTCAAGTGCCGGTCACCCTCGACCAGGAGCACGTGTTTTAGACCTTTGAGGTTTTCGCGCGGCCTGTCAAGACACCGAAAACAGCTCCAGCGGGCACAAGACAGCGCGTTGCGAGGTGTCGATCGAAACCTCAAAGGTCTCTGGTGCTAAAATCCTTGTTCCTGCACCCTCGACGTCTGCGCTTGACGCGTATTCCCTTTGTGGTAGAATAGCTGCCAGACGCCCCCATCGTCTAGCCTGGTCAGGACACGGGCCTTTCAAGCCCGCGACAGGGGTTCGAATCCCCTTGGGGGTACCTGATACGGTATGTGTTGGAATCATTGAAGGGTGCATGTGTTGTCCCCTAAGTAGTGGCCCATCGGTTTGATGACCCCACCGGCTCGGTGGGGTTTTGCGTTGTGGGGTTCTCAACGCGTCTTGGAAAGCCACTGGTGCAGGGCAGGGAAGTGTGGCCCGACGGCAGAGTCATTCAATTGGGAGGTGCCGATGCCGCCGACTGAGCATGATCTTGAGGTCGTCGTGGGACGTCTGCTCGACGCGAGAGGTTTGACGTTGGCTGTGGCCGAATCCTGCACCGGCGGCCTGGTCGGACACCGTCTCACGAACGTGCCCGGCAGTTCAGACTATTACCGGGGCTCCATCACGGCCTATGCTAACGACGTCAAGAAGGCCTTGCTTCGCGTGCGAAGCGAGACTCTCGCCAAGCATGGAGCTGTGAGCGAGCGGACGGCCCGGGAGATGGCAGAAGGGGTGCGGCGGGCCATGAGGGCTGACCTCGGCGTCTCCGTGACGGGTATCGCCGGCCCAACTGGCGGTACACCGGAGAAGCCGGTGGGCCTGGTCTACGTCGCGCTGGCCGCGCCGGACGGCGAGTGGGTGGAGCGATACGTCTTCGAGGGGGACCGTTGGGAGAACAAGGCGCGGTCGGCAGATATGGCGCTCGATCTTGTGCGACGATATTTGGAGGGTGTGTCGTGAGAGGGGAACCGACGGCGGTCGAGGCGATCTTTTCGGCGGAGGGCGAGATCACGCCGCGGCGCTTCGAGTGGCAGGGGAGATCACTCGCCGTTGAAGGCGTCGGACGGCGCTGGACCGAGGGTGGGCGGCGTTGCTTCAACGTCATGGCCCTGGGCGGTCGACTCTTCGAGCTGAGACTCGATCTCGAGACGCTCCGTTGGTCGGTCGCCCGCGGTCCGATACCCCAATTGGCGGCGTAGCAGCTCGTCGTGGGCTCTTCAGGCCGCTTTCAAGAACTGGCCAAAGACTTCCGAAGTCTGGCGGATGGCCTTTAAGACGGGGTCGACGCAGTCACCAACGAAGACTTCGGAAGTCTGATAGGACGGACGTCACGTTGTCGTGTTAGGCTGATTCCAAGAACAGGTCGTGTGTTTGGAGCGTCGAGTTGCTCTCAGGCGAGCGTAGAAGCTGCGGGGTCGTCCTTGAACGCTACCTAGCGCGGGAGAGGGCGCGGGGCGGTTGTGGAGCGTTGTGTGGCGGCCATGAATGGAGAATAGGGACTTGCCGGTGAGAAAGCTATGACGGCTGCTTGTCAGGCGCGGCTGCCTGAGGGCCATAGTCGTCCCCTGGATCCCCTGCACGACCTAGATTCGGTGGTGGACTTGATAAGCGTTGCTTTTGGGGAACGCCTGGATCCGGCGGGCAAGGCGACGCTGGCTCGTATGCGGCGTTTCGCGCAGAGTGGGCCGTTCTTGCAGTGGGCGTGGGCTTTTCTGGGGAGGGCCACCGTCGCGCCTGGTTTGGTGTGGGTGGTGGATGGTCGCCTGGTGGGGAACGTTTCCTTGCGGCGGGCCCGTGGGTGGGGAGGGTATCTGATTGGCAACGTGGTCGTTCATCCAGATCGACGTGGGCGGGGTATCGCCAGCGCTTTGATGAGAAGGGCCCTCAAGGCGGTCTCCAGGCGAGGTGCCCATTGGGTGGGCCTGGAGGTGCGCGTCGACAACCATGTGGCGCGGGGTCTGTACGAGCGCTTGGGTTTTCGGGAGGTGGGGCGGACCTACCATTTTCTGCGCGCCGCCGGCTCGGTGCCAGCTGCTTCTCCTGCTCATTCTACTCGTATGAGGCGAGGGCGGCGGCGCGACGGCGATGCTCTGGTGCGGCTTATGAAAGCCGTCATCCCCGCAGAGCAGCGCCCCTTGCTTGAGGTTCAAGAGACGGACTACCGTCCTGGTTGGTCGCGCAGGGTTGAACACTGGCTGAGGTGTGAAGACGAGGTCTGGTGGGTCGTTGAAGGGAGGGATGAGACAGGGCTTGACGAGATAAGAGGGGCCGTTCGGGCGGTGCACAAGCGCGGAACGTTTCCCAACCAGGTGGAGATTCTCGTTCGGCCTGGGAACGATGTTCATTTTGAGGCCGACTTGGTTAGGCGGGGGGTGTCCAGTTTGAGGGGGTCACCGAATAAGCCGATTGAGACTTCGCTGCCAGAGGCGACGGATACGTCGGTCGCAGCGTTGAAGGAAGCGGGTTTTCAGGAACTGCGCGTTCTCATTCAGATGAAGCGGAGCCTCGGGCGCAGGATCTCTGTGCGTACGAGTCGATGAGAGGGCTATTCACGCCATCCAGGCTGGCCTCGCTGAAGCGGGCACGTGGATGATCGGGCGGTGAGGGTTGACCCCCTCGGCTTGGAACAAAGAAGACAGGCCCTCTGACTCTGCAGAGGGCCTGCCGCCAAGGAAAGGAGGAGAGGTGTTGTGCACTGATTGTCTCAGTCACTCACCTCACCTCTCATGTTAGTGTAAGGGTGCAGCGAGGCTAGTGACTGATGGTACCTTTGACACGTGACAGTTTACACTCCTTCTGTTCAGGGATTTGCGACGCCATGCAGCCCGAGAGTGACATCTGTAGCAGGGATTCCCAGCTGTCCTTTCCCTTTTGGCATTTGACAATTCGCTGTTCTTTGGTAGAATGACGATTCTGCATATTAGGTTTGAGCAATTCCGGGGAGGAATAGGTTAAAGAATGTCCTACACGGCGAGTAAGTCCTATGCGCGGATAACTGACGCAAAGGCACTGCCACCGCTGCTTCAGATCCAGTTTAAGTTCTTCAACTGGCTCCAAGAAGAGGGTCTGGCTCAGCTGTTCGATGAGATTTCCCCCATTGAGAGTTACAACGGCAATCTTAAGATGTACCTGCCGAGCTCTGCGGCTCAGGAGGCCCAGTTCGATCTTCAATATCGTTTTCAGGAGCCTCGCTACTCAAGGGAGCAGTGCATTGTTCGCGACATCACGTTCGCTGCCCCTCTCTACGTGGACGTGGCTCTCAGCAACCGTGAGACTGGGGAGATTATCCAGTCGGAGGTCTTCTTCGGCGACTTCCCGTTGATGACCGAGAACGGCACGTTCATCATCAACGGCACGGAGCGTGTCGTCGTCAGCCAGCTGATACGCTCGCCCGGTGTCTACTTCGACCTTGAGGAGGATCGGTCGACAGGCATAAGGCTCTGTACCGCCAAGCTGATTCCTGATCGTGGCGCCTGGTTGGAGTTTGGATCTCGCAAGACCGGCTATTTGACGCTTCGCTTCAACCGAAAGCGCATTCTACCCGTCACCATCCCATTGCGAGCCCTGGCGGCGGTGGATGACGGGACCGGGGAAGAAATCCTGCAGGATGGCAGCGACGAGACGCTGCTGGCGCTATTCGAGGATTCCGATAGCAATCCCACCCATGAGTACATCCCGGCGACCTTCCGACAAGAACCGGATTGGAACCCCAAGGATGGGCGTACCTTGGCCGAGGAGGCCCTGTTGGAGTTCTATCGCCGCATGCGCCCCGGCGATCCGGCCACGCTCGACAACGCTCGTGAGTATCTGGAGGAACAGCTGTTCGATCCTCGCCGCTACGATCTGAAGCGCGTGGGGCGGTATAAGCTGAATCAGCGGCTGAACTTCGACGTCGACCTGGACCATCGCATGGTCACCAAGAAGGATCTGGTTGCTATCGTGCGGCACCTGATTCGCATTAACAATGGCATCGAGGATGCCGACGACATCGATCACCTGGGCAACCGGCGCATCAAGACGGTCGGGGAGTTGGTTCAGAACAAGCTGCGCATCGGCCTGCGCCGTATGGAGCGGATCGTGGTCGACCGCATGTCGAGCCGCGATTCGGAGTCGATGACGCCCGTCAATTTGATCAATATTCGCCCCTTCGTAGCTGCCATTCGGCAGTTCTTCGGGTCGAGTCGATTGTCGCAGTTCATGGAGCAGACGAACCCGCTGGCGGAGTTGACGCATAAGCGTACGCTTTCGGCACTGGGGCCCGGTGGGCTCAAGCGCGAGTACGCTGGCTTTGAGGTGCGCGATGTGCATTACACGCACTACGGGCGTGTCTGCCCTGTCGAAACGCCGGAGGGCCCCAACATTGGCCTGATCGTCCGACTGGCGACCCATGCGCGTATTAACCCGTTCGGCTTCATTGAGACGCCCTACCGTAGGGTGGTCCGTCTGGTCGAGCCCACGGCTGAGGCTCTTGCCGGTCATACGTTGCGGGAGGACGTGGTGGACCCGGACAACGGTGAGGTGATTGCTGAGGCGGGTGTGAAGGTGACGGCGGAGCTAGCAGGTAGAATCGCCGCGCTTGACCTTCGGGAGCAGGTCCCGGTCGAGCCCATGGTCACCGATAAGGTGGAGTATCTATCGGCCGACCGCGAGGACCGTTGCATGGTGGCCCAGTCGAACGTTGAGCTGGACGATGAGGGGCACTTCCTTCAAGATCGCATCACCGTGCGTCATGCCGGTGATTTCCTAACGGTATCCCCGCTGCGGGTCGATTATATCGACGTTGCTCCCAACCAGGTTGTGGGTGTATCGGCGGCGTTGATTCCTTTCTTGGAGCACGATGATGCTAACCGCGCGTTGATGGGCTCCAACATGCAGCGGCAGGCAGTGCCGCTTCTGGAGCCCGAGGCGCCTATTGTGGGCACAGGCGTGGAGGGTCCGGCGGCGCGTGACTCGGGTCAGGTCGTGCTGGCCGAGGACGATGGCGAAGTCATCAGTGTCACCGGCAGGAGGGTGATCGTCCGCCACGCTGACGGCGCGAAGACGTATGTGCTCCGTAAGTTCGAACGTTCGAATCAGAGCTCGTGCATCAATCAGAGGCCCGTGGTCCGCAAGGGGCAGTATGTCAAGAAGGGGGACGCGCTGGCCGATAGTTCGTCCACGAGGGACGGCAAGCTGGGTATGGGTCAGAACGTGTTGTGTGCCTTCCTCTCCTGGGAGGGTGGCAACTTCGAGGACGCGATCCTGATCAGTGAGCGTCTGGTCCACGACGATAAGTTCACCTCCATCCACATTGAGGAGCATGAGGTTGAGGCTCGAAACACGCAGCTCGGGCCGGAGGAGATCACCCGAGATATCCCGCACGTGGGCGACACGGCCCTGCGAGAGCTGGACGAAAAGGGCATCGTCAGGGTCGGGGCTGAGGTCGGGCCGCTGGATATTCTAGTCGGCAAGATCACGCCGAAGGGCGAGAAGGAATTGAGCCCCGAGGAGAAGTTGTTGCGGGCGATCTTCGGCGAGAAGGCACGGGACGTGAAGGACTCCAGCCTGCGTATGCCCCACGGCGAGCGAGGGACGGTGGTTGACGTGAAGTCCTTTGACCGTGAGGAGCACCGCGACCTGCCGACGGGCGTGGAAGAGAGAGTTCGCGTCAACGTCGCGCAGCTTCGCAAGCTGACGGAAGGGGACAAGATGGCGGGGCGTCACGGCAACAAGGGCGTTGTCTCGAAGGTCTTGCCTGTCGAGGATATGCCCTTCCTGGTGGACGGTACCCCGGTCGATATCCTGCTCAGCCCTTTGGGTGTTCCGGGACGTATGAACATCGGTCAGGTGTTGGAGGCACATCTTGGGTGGGCAGCCTCTCGCCTTGGCTTCCATGCTGTGTCTCCGGCGTTTGACGGAGCGACTGAGGTTCAGATTGAGGCGGATCTGGCGCGTGCTTGGCTGATCGACCGCGCCTGGGAGGAGATTACGGAGCGCGCTTGGGCTTGGCTGAAGGCGCAGGAGTATCCTTTGGCATCCTTGGAGTCTGAGGACGAGGCTCGTCTGCTGTACATCCTGGGCTGGTTGGAGGGTCACGACTACGACCCTGATCGGCTGCTGCGGGATCAGACCTACGCCCGGCGGGCGGTGATCCGAGAGTGGCTCCGGGAACAAGGATACGACCCGGATGACTTGCTGGTTTTCGAGGGAGACTCGCGCTTGATGAGCGATCAGGACGACGTTGATCGCCAGGTGAGAGCTGTCTGCCTGAGCATCTGGCTCCAGGATCATGGTCGGGAGACCACAGATCTGGACGCGGAGGAGTTGGACTATCTGGCCAATCAGGTCAGCCTTGAGTCCGGTGATCCGCTGCCTATCCTGGGGAAGATGACGCTTTACGATGGGAAGACGGGCAAGCCACTTGATCGACCGGTGACAGTGGGTTATCGGCATATTATGAAGTTGCATCACTTGGTTGAGGATAAGGCGCACGCGCGATCCACCGGACCGTACAGTCTGGTGACCCAGCAGCCGTTGGGAGGCAAGGCGCGCTTCGGCGGTCAGCGCTTCGGTGAGATGGAGGTTTGGGCTCTGGAGGCCTACGGTGCAGCTCATTCGCTCCAGGAGATGCTCACGGTCAAGTCGGACGACGTGCAGGGACGCGTGGAAGTCTACGAATCGATTGTCAAGGGGGAGCCTGTCAAGGAGGTCGGCGTTCCGGCATCGTTCAAGGTGTTGGTGAAAGAGATGCAGAGTCTGGGACTCGGCATAGAGGCGATCACCCGAGACGGAGAGGTGCTCCGCTTTGGCAAGGATGAGGAGAAGACGAGGCCGCCTCGGATTGGCATGGGGCTACTCGATCTTCGGCGGTAGCCAGTAGAGCGCGTCCGACGCCCCCGAGACGGGTGCTGCGAGCAAATTGTAGGGTAGCCAGCGGATCCAAGGTACGTGTGTCGTCGGCGACGTGATAGGGCCTGTTCGATAGCCAGTGCGTCGTTTGTCTATTTGACTTCTGTTTGCTTTGTGGTAAAATATGTGCTCGCTGGATGGGCATCAGCCTAATGCCCTGTTGCCTTTGACAGCCTGAGTCGTTTTGTTGTGATTATGGAAAGGGCCATCGATACGGGTGGATGGCCCTTTTCTATGAGTCTGCTAAGCGTTGAAAAAGAGTCGTGAAGACGAGTTGATGGAGGATAGTGGTGCCTACGATCAATCAGTTGGTTCGCAAAGGACGAGAGGCAAAAGAAGATAAGCCGAGAGCGCCGGCACTTCATTATCGGTACAATTCACTCAAGCAGAAGCGTACCAAACAGCCTGATGGTGCGCCTCAAAAAAGGGGTGTGTGCACGCAGGTTCGCACTATGACGCCCAAGAAGCCTAACTCGGCATTGCGGAAGATCGCCCGTGTGCGGCTGACCAACGGTATTGAGGTGACCGCCTACATCCCGGGCGAGGGTCACTCGCTGCAGGAGCACTCAGTGGTCCTGGTTCGTGGAGGGCGTGTCAAGGATCTGCCTGGTGTTCGCTATCATATCGTGCGGGGCGTTCTGGATGCCCAGGGCGTGGAAGGACGTCACCAACAGCGGTCCAAGTACGGCACCAAGAAGCCTGAGTAGGCCGCTGCGCTTACTAGATAGAGCAAGGTCGATATATTATGCCTCGAAAGTATAGACAACCGAAACAACAAGTTCAGCCAGATGTCCGCTTTGATAGTATGATGGTGTCTCATTTCATCAACAGGATTATGATCGGGGGCAAGAAGAGCGTTGCCCAGCGCATTATGTATGAGACGCTAGATCGTATCAACGAACGGACGGGTAAACCACCATTGGAGATCTTGGAGAAGGCCGTGGGCAATGTGAGGCCCTCGCTTGAGGTGAAGGCCCGGCGTGTTGGTGGGTCCACGTATCAGATTCCCGTAGAGGTACCTCGCCGGCGACAGGCCAGCCTGGCTATGCGGTGGCTTCTGGAGGCAGCTCGGACCCGACCTGGTCACTCGATGGCGGAGAAGTTAGCCGCGGAGCTGATGGACGCAGCCAATGAGACGGGTGTGGCGTACCGGAAGAAAGAAGAGATGCACAGGATGGCCCAGGCCAATCGTGCCTTTGCTCATTATCGCTGGTAGTTGTTACTGTTAGCTTTAGGACATTTACAAGACTGTGCGGTCAGTGAAGGCTTTTGAACTCTGCCAGCAGAGAGCGCGACTATGACGAAGCGACATCCACTGAACCGCGTACGAAATATCGGGATTATCGCCCACATTGACGCGGGCAAGACGACGACGACCGAGCGTATCCTATTCTACACCGGTCGTACCCATCGCATGGGAAGTGTGGATGAGGGTACGACGGTCACGGATTGGATGGACCAGGAGCGTGAGCGAGGTATCACCATCACAGCAGCAGCTGTGACGTGCTTCTGGCATAATCATCAGATCAACATCGTCGATACGCCCGGGCACATTGATTTCACGGCGGAGGTGCAGCGCAGTCTGCGGGTGCTGGACGGCGGCGTCGTCGTGTTCGACGCCATGGCTGGGGTGGAACC
This sequence comes from uncultured Anaerolineales bacterium, assembly GCA_964421785.1. Taxonomy (GTDB): domain Bacteria; phylum Chloroflexota; class Anaerolineae; order B4-G1; family B4-G1; genus SKLM01. The sequence goes on along the minus strand of CAYQZG010000024.1, from coordinate 9,607 downwards.
TCAGTCCGAGACAGTGTGGCGGCAGGCACAAGAGTTTGGTGTCCCTCTGGTTGCTTTCATTAACAAGATGGATCGATTGGGGGCTGACTTCTCCCGTGCCATCGGCACCATCCAAGAGGGGCTAGCTGCCAACCCTGTCGCAATTCAGTGGCCCATCGGCCGTGAAGAGGATTTCCGCGGCGTGGTGGATCTTCTTGAGATGCAGGGGATCGTCTGGTCGGATGAACTAGGCGCCAGGCCCGAGAAGGTAGCTATTCCACCGGAGGTTGAAGAAGCGGCTTATGAGGCCCGGGAGCGGGCAGTAGAGCAGATCGTAGAGACAGATGATGAACTGATGATGCTCTACTTGGAGGGCGAGGAGATATCGCCCGCCCAGCTGCGACAGGCCTTGCGTCGGGCGACTCTCTCTGGGGAACTGCAGCCGGTGTTGTGTGGCTCGGCACTGCGGAACAAGGGCATACAGCCCCTGCTCGACGCGGTGGCGTCCTATCTGCCCTCGCCAATGGACATCCCGCCGGTGGATGGGGTCAACCCGTACACCCAAAAAGTGGAGACCCGGTCGGCGAATTCCGATGCGCCACTGGCAGCGTTGGTGTTCAAGATCTCCACCGATCCGTATGTGGGCCGGCTGGCCTACTTCCGTGTCTATTCCGGTGAGATAGAGGCGGGGTCCCGCGTGACGAACTCGGTGAAGGAGCGCAAGGAGCGTGTCGGCAGGTTGCTTCGTATGTTCGCCGATCGCCGCGAGGAGATCGACGTCTTGCGGGCAGGGGACATCGGCGCCACGCTGGGGTTGAAGCACACGTTCACTGGGGAGACGCTCTGTGCACCCAGCGCGCCGATTGTGCTTGAGTCGATTTCGTTCCCGGAGCCGGTCATCTCGGTGGCTGTTGAGCCGAGGTCGGCGGCTGACGAAGAGCGTTTGAACGAAGGGCTGCAATCCCTGGCGGAAGAGGATCCCACATTTGTGGTGGCGACGGACCCGGACACGGGGCAGACGTTGATCAAGGGGATGGGTGAGTTGCACCTGGAGATCCTCACCGACCGCCTCAAACGAGAGTTTGGCGTGGAAGGGCGCATCAGTCGCCCTCGGGTCAGCTATCGGGAGACCATCACAGAGCCGGCAAGAGGGAGAGGGATCTTCGACCGGGAGACGGGTGGTCGAGCTCATTTCGCTGACGTGAGGCTGGACGTTGAGCCTGTGGCCGCCGGTGGCGGATTTGTTTTTGAGAATGTGTTGCCTGAGGAGGCTTTGGCGGAGAAGTTCGTCGATGCTGTGCGGCAGGGCTGTCGTGAGGCGATGGAGGGCGGTGTCCTGGTCGGCTATACGTTGGTCGATGTAAAAGTTCGCCTGATTGATGTGAAGGTAGTGGAAGAGACCGCTTCAGAGTTGGCTTTCAAGGTCGCTGGCACGAAGGCCTTCAGCGAAGCGGTAGAGCAAGCGGAGCCGGTGCTCTTGGAGCCGCTTATGGATTTGGAGGCTGTGGTACCGGAGGAATACACCGGTGATGTGATGTCCGATTTGAACGCCCGAGGTGCTGAGATAAGAGAGATGTCCTCACGGGCGGGAGATGTACGGGCGATACGTGCCTTTGTCCCACTGGCGAAGATGTTTGGGTATGCGACGAGGTTGCGCAGCCTGACGCAGGGACGGGGAATGTTCACAATGGAATTTGATCGTTATGCGCAAGTTGACCAGCAGCGAATGGACGCACTTATTGAAGGCGGAGGCTGGTAAGGACCACTAGCATAAAGGAGTGAGACATGGCGAAGGAAGTATTTGAACGCGAGAAGCCCCACGTAAACGTGGGTACGATCGGTCATATTGATCATGGGAAGACAACGCTCACGGCGGCTATCACCAAGGTTCTTGGTCTCAAGAATCTGGCCAGTTTCCAAGCCTATGACGAGGTGGCCAAGGCCGATGCCAAGATGTTCCGCCGTGACGCGACGAAGATCTTGACAGTGGCCATTGCCCACGTTGAGTACGAGACAGAGCAGCGCCACTATGCTCATATCGACTGCCCTGGTCACCGAGACTACATCAAGAATATGATTACCGGGGCTGCGCAGATGGACGGGTCGATCCTCGTCATCTCTGCGGCGGATGGGCCGATGCCTCAGACGCGTGAGCACGTGCTTCTGGCTCGCCAGGTTGACGTACCGGCCATCGTCGTCTTCTTGAACAAGGCTGACCTGATGGAAGACCCGGAGCTGCTGGAGTTGGTCGAGCTGGAGACGCGAGAGCTGCTTGATGGCTACGGCTTCCCTGGCGACGAGATCCCGATCGTTCGCGGAAGCGCCCTGGACGCGCTGGAGTGCGAGAGTGAGGATCCGGAGGCGCCGGAGTACCAGCCCATATGGGAGCTCATGCACGCGATTGACGAGTACATCCCCACACCGTTGCGGGACGAGGATAAGCCGTTCCTGATGCCGATTGAGGACATCTTCTCGATCAAGGGGCGCGGCACGGTTGTGACCGGGCGTGTCTCACGCGGTGCTATGGAGCCCATGACCGACGTGGAGATCGTCGGACTCCAGGATGACCCCATTGAGACCGTTGTCACCGATATGGAGATGTTCCACAAGAAGCTTAAGCGAGTGATCGCCGGTGATAACGCTGGGCTGTTGTTGCGCGGTGTGGATCGGAACGAGGTGCAGCGCGGTCAGGTCGTCGCGGCCCCGGGCAGCATCGAGCCTCACGATCACTTCATGAGCGAGGTCTACGTGCTTCGCAAGGACGAGGGTGGGCGCCACAAGGCGTTCTTCTCCGGCTACCGTCCCCAGTTCTATATTCGGACCATGGACGTGACCGGTGAGATCACGCTGCCGGAGGGCGTTGAGATGGTGATGCCCGGTGACCGGGTGAACTTGAAGGTTCAGCTTATCGAACCGGTTGCCGTGGAGAAGGGGATGCGCTTCGCTATCCGTGAGGGTGGGCTGACCGTCGGCGCTGGTGCTGTATCTGAGATTCTGGACTAGGTTAAAGGCATGGCGACGCAGGAGAAAATCCGCATCCGGCTGAAAGCATACGATCATCGCGTGCTCGATGAATCCGCCAAGCGGATCGTCGAGACCGCTGAGCGGACGGGAGCGAAGGTTTCGGGTCCTGTTCCTCTACCGACGAAAATCGAGCGTTTTACCGTTCGGCGATCAACGTTTGTTCACAAGGACTCGCACGAGCACTTTGAGATCCGCACACATAAGCGGCTTATCGACGTGATCGAGCCCGATGACAAGACGATCGATTCGTTGATGCGACTCAATCTGCCAGCTGGCGTAGATATCGAGATCAAGCTGTAGAGAGGGTCGGGGCGGGGCGGAAGGCAATGGAGGAGGGAGCGATGTTCTTACTCCCTCCTCCAGGGTTGTACTGCTCATGCACACCGGATACGCGGTGTGCAGGTTAGGGCATCGACGAGCCCTGCCGAGGGCCGACAATGGCTGACAGGTTTCAACTTGACTGACAGGAAGGTAGTATCGTGAAGGCAATTCTGGGTAAGAAAGTTGGCATGACGCAGATATTCAATGAGAGCGGCGAGGCCATCCCTGTTACCGTTATCGAGGCGGGGCCGTGTTACGTGACTCAGGTGAGAACACTTGAGAGGGATGGGTATCGAGCCGCCCAGCTGGGCTTCGAGGAGGTTAAAGCTCGGAAGTTGACGGGTGGCGAGAAAGGTCATCTTAGTCAGAATGACCTGCCTTTCTTGCGTCATCTGCGAGAGGTGCCTCTTGGCGAAGATGAGGATATCGAGGAGGGGCAACGCATCCTCGTCGACGTGTTCGAGGTCGGAGATTACGTGGACATTGTGGGGATGTCGAAGGGGCGCGGCTTTGCGGGAGGCGTCAAGCGCTACGGGTTCGCCGGTGGTCCGAAGACACACGGGCAATCGGATCGACACCGGGCCCCGGGTTCTATCGGCGGCACCACCCACACATCCAAAGTCTGGAAGGGCCAGCGCATGCCTGGTCGTATGGGAAATGAACGCGTCACCGCCCAGAACCTGCGGGTTGAAATGGTAGATCCTGAGCGCAATATGTTGGCGGTCCACGGTAGCGTGCCCGGTGCCAGAGGTGGGCTTGTGGAGATCAAGCAAGCGCGTAAGTCGGCTGAGTTGCGCAAGGTGCGCGGGTCAAGCTGACCCGCAAGTAGAGGCGAGGTTTATGATGCTTGTACCGATCTATGACATGAAGGGCGAGAAGGCCGGGGATGTGGAGTTGAGCCCCGACATTTTTGAGGCACCTATCAACGTGCCGCTGATGCATCAGGCGTTTGAGCGCCAGAGGGCAAATGCTCGTTTGGGCACGCACAAGGCACAGACGCGCAGCGAGGTGAATCGGACGACGCGCAAGTGGTATCGACAGAAGGGAACGGGGCGGGCGCGGCATGGCAGCCGTAGCGCCAACCTCTTCGTCGGCGGTGGCGTCGCCCATGGGCCGAAAGTGCGTGACTACTCCAAGAAGATGCCCCGTAAGATGCGGCGAGCTGCTCTCTGTGCTGCGCTTTCGGCCAAGGCGAAGGAAGAAGAGATCGTCATCGTGAGCGCATTGGAGATGGACGTTCCCAAGACGAAGCGTATCGTCTCGACGTTGGAGGGCCTGGGAGCGGATGAAAGTGCTCTGCTTCTCTTGCCGGAACGGGATGAGATCGTGGAGAAGAGCGCACGTAACTTGCCGAACGTGAAAGTACTAAACGCCAATTATCTCAACATCCGTGATCTATTGTCGTACGATAAGATCGTGATGACGATGGATTCCCTGCGAGTTATCGAGCGCATTCTGGGTAGGTGAGCGATGAATCCCTATAAAATCATCATTCGTCCGGTTGATACTGAGAAGACCCGCTTTCAGGCGTCGGAGTTGGGCAAGTATACCTTCGAGGTACATCCCGGCGCCAACAAGATGGAGATCAAGGAGGCGATCGAGGCCATTTTTGACGTCGACGTGGCCGCTGTCAATACCTTGATTATGCCGGCTAAAATGGGTTGGCGTGCCTATCGCGGTCCCTGGAAGAAGGCTATCGTCACCCTTGTCGAAGGGGAGCGCATGGACGTGTTTGAGGGAGTAGCATAGTATGGCAGTCAAAGCTTATAATCCAACGTCGCCCGGTCGGCGTGGGCGAACTGATCCGACCTTTGAGGAGATCACGCGTACCAAGCCCGAGCGTAGCCTGTTGCGACCGTTGCACAAGAAGGCTGGTCGGAATGTCCACGGGCGGATCACAGTGCGCCATCGCGGCGGGGGACACAAGCGAAAATATCGCTTGATTGATTTCAAGCGTGACAAGGTGGGTATCCCTGCAGTTGTGGACAGCATCGAGTATGATCCCAACCGCTCGGCTCGCATTGCATTGCTGGTCTACAGCGACGGCGAGAAGCGCTACATCATCGCGCCACTAGGACTTCAGGTGGGCGATCGCGTGATGAGCGGTGAGGATGCTGAAATCGACCTTGGGAACGCGCTGCCGCTGGAGCGTATCCCCACAGGTACGATGGTTCATAACATTGAGTTGAATCCCGGAAAGGGTGGTCAAATCGCGCGATCGGCAGGTACCTCGGCGCAGGTTATCGCCAAGGAGGGGAAGTACGTGACCTTGCGTCTTCCCAGTGGCGAAATCCGGCAGTTCCAGCGTAAGTGCATGGCCACGATCGGCCAGGTAGGAAACATCGAGCACGGCAACATCAAGCTAGGCAAGGCCGGTCGTAAGCGCTGGCGAGGATGGCGCCCGACGGTGCGAGGTTCCGTTATGTCACCGCGTGATCATCCCCACGGCGGCGGCGAGGGTCGCGTGGGCATCGGTATGCCAAGCCCGAAGACGCCATGGGGGCAGAGAACGATGGGGAAGAAGACCCGTACGCGGAGCAAGAAGTCTGATAAGTATATCGTGCGTCGGCGTGGCAAGCGACGCCGGTAGCATATTCGGCTTCAGGTCGTAAGGAGGAACTGGTATGGCACGTTATCCGTTTATAAGTGCGAAGCTCCTGAAGAAAATCGAGGAGATGAATCGAAAGGGAGAGAAGAAGGTCATTCGTACCTGGTCCCGGTCTTCGACAATCTACCCTCAGATGGTCGGACACACTATCGCGATACATGATGGGCGGCGACACGTCCCGACTTACATTACCGAGGACATGGTTGGACACAAGCTGGGTGAATTTGCTCCCACGCGCACGTTCCGAGGACATCGGAAGCGAGAAAAGAAGGGCCGAGTGATGAAGAGGCGTAGGGAGTAGGGAGGACGATGGGTACGGAAGTAGTCGCTCGTGCGAAGCATATTCACATGTCGCCGCGCAAGGTCCGCCGGGTGATCGATCAGGTGCGGGGTTTGGATGTCGATGAGGCGCTGAATGTATTACACTTTCTGCCCCATGCTGCAGCGCGCCCTGTGACAAAAGTGATTAGGTCCGCCATTGCGAACGCGGAGGAAAATCTCGGCATTCCGCGTGAGGAGTTGTACGTGGCGAAGATTGTGGCCGATGAAGGGCCAGGCGTGATGCCTGGAAAGGGACGCCGGCTGCGCTACGGTGCGCGCGGCCGCGCAAAGTCGATTCATAAGCGTTCTTCACATATCACAGTCGTGCTGGAAGAGAGAGAGTAAGGAGGAGGGATTTGGGGCACAAGGTTCATCCTTATGGGTTTAGGATTGGCGTCATCCGAGATTGGAAGTCACGCTGGTATGCGGAAGGTGACGAGTATGCGGATCTTCTGCACGAGGATCTGGATATCCGGGACTATATTGAGGAGACCGCCACGCGGCGAGCGGCCATCTCGCGGATTGAGATCGAGCGTTTCCCTAACCAGGTTTCCATAACCGTTTGGACGGCCAAGCCGGGCATTGTTATCGGGCGGCGCGGGTCTAACGTCAAGAAAGTGCGGCGCGAGCTGGAGAATCTAACCGGCAAGCGCACGTCGATTGACGTGCAGGAGATCGAGCAACCTGAACTAGATGCCAGGTTGGTGGCCAACAATATCGCCTCTCAGTTGGAGAGGCGAATCTACCACGGACGTGCGATGCAGCGGGCAGTGAGTTCGGCAATGGATGCCGGTGCCGAGGGTATAAAGGTCGAATGCAAAGGGCGCCTGTCTGGATCTCAGATGGCTCGTCGCGAGTGGCGACACGAGGGGCAGGTACCCCTGCAGACCCTCCGCGCCAATATCGATTTCGCTCGAGATGAGGCCGCCACGACCTATGGTAACATCGGGATCAAGGTTTGGATCTATAAGGGTGAGATTCTTTCCGAAGAAGAGGCAGAAGAACAGCCCTTCGTCGTCTAGTAGGCGAGGGATGGATTGGGAGTTGAGACGATGTTGATGCCAAAACGTGTGAAGTATCGAAAGCAATTTCGCGGCCGGATGAAGGGCAAGGCCACGCGAGGGAACGAAATCTCGTTCGGGGAATACGGCCTCCAGGCCCTGGAGCCAGGCTGGATCACGGCGCGCCAGATTGAGGCTGCACGGACGTCCGTCGTCCGACACGTCCGACGCCGAGGGAAGCACTGGATCAGAATATTCCCCGACAAGCCGGTGACAGCAAAGCCGGCAGAGACGCGCATGGGCAAGGGGAAGGGCGAGGTCGATCACTGGGTGGCTGTGGTTCGTCCCGGTCGGGTTATGTTTGAGCTCAGCGGCGTATCTGAGGAGATGGCACGTGAGGCGTTCCGTCTGGCTTCCCATAAGCTACCTATCGATTGTCAGTTTGTGAAGCGCGAGGATGTCCCTGGTGGAGAGTGATAGATGGTAGAAGCGCGAGAAATTCGAGATTGGACGAACGACGAGATAGAGCATCGACTTGACGAAGCTCATCGGGAGCTCTTCAGCCTGCGTCGCCAGTTGGATCTAGGACGTCTGGAGGATTTCAATCAGATCAAGCGGGTTAAGCGGGATATTGCTCGCATGAAGACGATTCTTCGAGAGCGAGAGTTGATTGCGGAGATGATGGCTGACGTGTCAGCCGGGGAGGCACGGTGAAAGGGCGAGGCAGAGAGCTAGTCGGAAGCGTTGTGAGCGCGAAGATGGACAAGACAGCGGTGGTGGAGGTTGAGCGTTTGGCCCGCCATCCGATGTATGAGAAGGTGATGCGCTTGCGCAAGAAGTACAAGGCCCACGATGAAGAGAACGCCTGCCGCGCCGGTGACATCGTCCGCATCGTGGAGTCTCGGCCCCTGAGCCGCGAGAAGCGCTGGCGTATCGAGGAGATCTTGGAGCGATCCGAGATACCGGAGGTGGGGCGATGATCCAGCAAGAGAGCAAGATCCATGCTGCCGATAACACCGGGGTGCGAGAGCTCAACGTTCTTCGCGTCACCGGTGGAGCGGCTCGCAGGTACGGTGGCGTCGGTGATATCGTCATCGCCAGCGTCAGAGCCGCTGCCGCGCGATCTCAGGTGGAGAAGGGTGAGATCGTGCGAGCCGTGATCGTGCGGACGGCCAAGGAGCATCGCCGCCCCGACGGATCCAGCATCCGCTTCGACGATAATGCGGCTGTGATCCTGGAGGGAGGGGGCAGCAACCCTCTTGGTACGCGCATCTTCGGCCCTGTCGCCCGTGAGCTACGGGAGAAAGGGTTTATGAAGATTGTCTCGCTGGCCCCCGAGGTGGTCTAGGTAGAATGGTTGAGAGGTGTCATAGTGAACCGAATTAAGAAAGGCGATACAGTAGAAGTCATCTCTGGGGATGGCCGAGGGCTTCGTGGCAAAGTCCAACAGGTCAAGCCTGACGAGAATCAATTGGTCGTCTCTGGAGTCAATATTGTTAAGAAGCATCAGCGCCCGATGCGCGCTGGGCGTCGCGAGGTCCAACCGGGAATTATCGAGTTTGAGGCTCCAATTCACATGTCTAATGTGATGCTCGTTTGCCCTGGGTGCAATCAGCGTACGCGCGTCGGATTCGAGCGGGAAGGCGGGCGCAAGGTGCGGGTCTGCAAGAAATGCGGCGAGAGGATTGCGAGCTAGAGGGGTGGATAGATGCAGCGATTGAAGAAGCGTTATCGTGATGAGGTCCGGCCCGGCCTGATGGAGGAGTTCGACTACGACAATATCATGGAGGCGCCTCGTCTCTGGAAGGTTGTCGTCAACGTTGGTGTGGGTGAAGGTTTGGACAATCCAAAGGCGCTGGATCACACTGTACAAGACATTATGACGATCACGGGACAGCGACCGGTTGTTACACGAGCGAAGCGGTCGATCTCGGCTTTCAAGATTCGCGAGGGCGACCCGATCGGTGTGAAAGTCACCCTGCGAGGCGAGCGAATGTGGGCTTTCGTGGACCGCTTGTGCAACGTGGCATTGGCGCGCCAGCGCGACTTCCGCGGGGTGAAGGATAAGCTAGACGGGCGTGGAAACTACACGGTGGGATTGACAGAGCAATTGGTCTTCCCGGAGATCGACATTGAGTCGATCGATCAAGTGCGAGGGATGGAGATAACCCTGGTCACGACGGCGGAGACGGATGAGGAAGGGCGTCGACTGCTGGAGTTGCTCGGTATGCCGTTCCGTCGCTCAAGTCAGTAGGCGTGCCAATTGTAGTGAGGGCGGCGTTACCGCCGAAATCAGTCCTTCGCAGCAAAGAGGAGTGAGTATGACGAGAAAAGCATTGATCGAGCGAGAGAA
>CAYQZG010000023.1:26586-36952 GCA_964421785.1 uncultured Anaerolineales bacterium | reverse complement strand
TCGTGGGCCACCATCACCACCAGCGCGTCGCTTCCCCGCACCGTCTCCAGCAGATCCCCTTGATACTCGGGCACGTACGGATCGTGAATCGCCACCTGGGCGCCCAGCTCGCGCAACTCCTCCACCAGCACGGCGCTGGGGCTGTTGCGGGTGTCGTCGGAGTTCTCCAGATAGGCGTAGCCCAGCACGGCTACCCTGGCCTCGCCGACCGCCACCCCGGCCTCCTGCAGGGCCTCGACCGTCAGCTCCACCATGTGGTGCGGCATGCCGTCGTTGACCGCCCGCGCCGTGGGGATCAGGCGCGGCGGGAAGCGGCCGCCCGCGTTGGCGATCAGCAGCCAGGGGTCCTTGGGGATGCAGTGCCCGCCGACCCCGGCGCCGGGGTAGAGCATGTGGCGGCCGGGGGATTTGTTGACCAGCTCCCGCACCTGCCACACGTCGCTCCCCAGGTCCTCGCAGAGCAGCGCCATCTCGTTGGCGAAGGCGATCTGCACGTCGCGATAGGCGTTCTCCATGGTCTTCACCAGCTCTGCCGTCAGGCAGTCGACGGGGTCCAGGTCGGCCTCGACGACGTGGCGGTAGAAGTTGACGGCCAGATGCGCTGCCTCGGGGCTGGAGCCGCCCACCACGCGGTGCATGTGTCGGAGGTTGTGGAGAAGCTTGCCCGGCATCACCCGCTCCGGGCAGTTGACCAAGAAGAAACGTTGCAGGTTCGATGTTGAACGTTGAACGTTGACGGCAGGTGAATCCGCTTTGAGGCCAGATTCGCGTTCCAGGGTGGGCTTCACGACGCGGTCCATGGTGCCCGGCGCGATGGTGGACTCGATGATGACGAGTGTGCCGGGGGAGAGGTGGTGACCGAGGTCGGTGAGCGCGCTGCGCAGCCCTTGGTAGCGAGGCTTCTTCGTCTCCGGGTCGACCGGTGTGTCTACGGCGATGAGGATGATCTGCGCATTGTCACAGACGGCGTAGTCGGTGGTCGCGCGAAGTCCTCCCTCCCCGACCACGCGGGCCACCAGTTCCGGCAGCCCGGGCTCCTTCCCCTCGATGGGACAGCGGCCCTGGTTGATCGCGTCGACTTTTGTCTGATCGACGTCCAGGCCGACGACGGGGAAGCCGGCGTCGGCGAAGAGGCAGGCCACCGGCAGGCCGACGTAGCCCAGGCCGATGACGACGACCCGTGCTTCCTTCGATTGAATGCGATGCTTCAGGTTGGCGTGTTTCATCTAGGTCCTTAGTTGTTGTCGACTTACACAGCGTTTCACAAAGCGGGCATAGAGATGCACAGAAAGCGACTGCGATATGCATGGCGACTGCCACGCTTGGCACCAATCGGTGTCACAACGCCTGGCTCTCCTGCCACATGCGTTCCGTAAACGCCTGTCCTGTCTCCAGGCGATGCTTCAGTTGGTCCCGTGTTAGCACGAGCAGATCTACCCCGACGGGGAGATCAAAGTAAGGATAGAACGAGCGGATCTGTTCGATGGGATCTCCGCACTCGCCGTCTTGGAGAACGATCAACACGTCCACGTCGCTGGTTCCCACATGGTCACCCCGGGCGATGGATCCGAAGACGCGTATCTCGGTCACTTCAGGGTGTTCGGCACGAATCTGCCTGGCGATTTCCCGCAGCCTAGACAGCAATTCATCCCGATCAAGGGAGATGATCTTTACAGAACCGGATGATGTCTGACGCAGCATTCACCGCCTCTTCGGCTTTCTGATGGTTGTAATAATCGGCCGGCTTGCCCTCGGGAAATCCGTTGGGATAGCGGGTCGGGATGTAGTGAGCGTCCAGCAGCTGTGCCAGCTGGACCATCTCATCGGGGACCGGAATCTCCTCCAAGCTACGCAGCATTGGCGTAATGGCGTGCCCCCACACGCTGTAGCCATGTTTCATCAACATGGCTTTGACCGCTTTCTCGGCGGCCTGCTGTGCGGTGAAGCAGGCCCACTCCCAGTACTCGTATTGCAGGTCTATGTTGGCTCGAGACAGATCCCGCTCTGCCTGCTCAAGCCAGTCTCTATAGCGATTCATGTCCTTGGCCTATCTCGACGACTTGGTGTGTCTTTCCCGATTCTACCAGCGCGAGGGCCAGTCGCAAGGCCTGCAGGCCATCCTGTCCACTGACGGGGACCGGCTCGTCGTCCAGCACCGCGGCGGCGAACGCCTCCAGCTCCGCCTTCAGCGGCTCATAGCGCTGGAGTGGATAGCGCACCATGCGTCCCTCGCTGACGCCCTTGAGCATCTCCAGCGCGCTCCACATCTCGCCGCCGGCCTGGGCATTCTCGTAGAAGAAAAGGTCCTTGGTCAGGCTGTCCACGCGGAACATGCCACGCTCGCCCAACACGGTGACGTCGCGCACCTTGGTGGGTGTCAGCCAGTTGATCTCCAGCATGCCGGTCAGGCCCCCCTCGAAGTGGATCAAGGCCGTCAGGAGGTCCTCGTGGTCGGTGTGGATCTCCTGCTGGGTCTCGGCGTAGATGCGCGTCGGTTCGTCGCCGCTGACGAAGCGCATCACGTCCAGGTCGTGGGGTGCCAGGTCGACCACCACGCCGACGTCCCGGATGCGGGCCGGGAAGGGCCCCACGCGGCGGCAGACGATCTGGAAGATACGGCCCAGCTCACCTTGGTCCAGATGCTGCTTCAGGGCCTGGATGGCGGGGTCGAAGCGCACGATGTGGCCCACCATCAGCTTTCGCCCCAGCTCGTGGGCCCGGTCGAGGATGGCTCGCCCCTCCGCGATGGTCCCCGCGATGGGCTTCTCGACCAGGACGTGAGCCCCGCTCTCCATCGCCGCGCAGGCCACCGTTCTGTGCAGAGAGGTGGGGACAGCGACGGTGACCAGGTCGGGATCTTGGGCCTGAAGCATCTTCTGGTGGTCCGTGTAGGCCTGGACGCCGTAGGTGCTGGCGATCTCGGCGGCGCGCTCGTCGTCGGTATCCGCCACACCGACCAGGGTGGTAGTGGGCAGCGCGGTATAGACGCGGGCGTGGTGCTGGCCGATGGAGCCCACGCCGATGACAGCTGCTTTCAATGGAGGTGTTGTTGAAGATGTCAAGTTTGTGTACTCCTATCCGCAGATTTCACAGATTGATGGAACCTACACAGAGATTCACGGAGAACCCACTGAGATTCACAGAGCCTCTCTGTGTAGAAACGGTCGTTCGTCAGAGTGCACTGTTCACGGCGTCTACGATGGCGTGCAGATCGTCCTCGCTCAACGCGGGGTGGACCGGCAGCGAGAGTACCTCCTGGGAAGCCCGCTCGGCCTCCGGCAGGCTGACGTCGTAGCCCAAGGTCTCCGTGTAGAGCGTCTGCCGGTGGACCGGGACGGGGTAGTAGATGCCGTAGCCGACGTCGTTGGCCTTCAGATGCTCCGCCAGCGCGTCGCGCCGTCCGTGCGGAACGCGGGTGGTATACTGGTGGAAGACGTGGCGACAGCCTTCTGACACCGTTGGCGTCGTCACCCCCGCCAGGCTCTCGGATAGGAATTGCGCGTTGGCGATGCGCGTTTCGTTGAAGTGCTCCAGCCTCTGGAGCTGCGCCAGACCGATGGCGGCGTGGATATCCGTCATGCGGAAATTGTAGCCCAGCTCTTCGTGGTAGTATCGTTGGCGCATCCCATGCTGCCGAATAGCCCGGCACTGCTCGGCGATAGCATCGTCGTCCGTGGTGATCATCCCCCCTTCGCCCGTGGTCATGTTCTTGGTGGGGTAGAAGGAGAAGCATCCGGTTCCGAAGCTCCCCGCTCGTTTACCGTGGTATTCAGCCCCGTGAGCCTGACAGGCGTCCTCGATCACGACCAGGTCATGCTCCTCGGCGATAGCCATGATGGGATCCATGTCCGCCGTCATCCCAAAGAGATGGATCGGCATGACGGCCTTGGTGCGGGGGGTGATGGCCTGATCGATCTTCGCGGGATCGATGTTGAAGGTCTGTGGGTTGATGTCCACGAAGACCGGCTTGGCCCCGGTGAACAGGATACTGTTGGCGGAGGAGATGAAGGTGAAGGGCGAGGTGATCACCTCGCCCCCATCACCAATCTCGTGGGCCAACAGCGCTACGTGCAGCGCGGCGGTCCCGGAGGAGGTGGCGATGGCGTGTTTGACCCCGCAGTAGTCGGCGAAGGCATCCTCCAATGCTCGTACCTTCGGTCCCTGGGCCAGCATGCCGGACTCCAGCACCTCCAGAACGCCCTGCTTTTCGGCCTCGTCCATCAGTGGTTTGGCAATGGGGATCATTCTACGCGCTCCCAGTCTGTTGTGCTTATCTCGACCGTGGTCTGGCACGTCGAGCAGATCAGTGTCACTGTCTTACTCTCCTTCTTTTCGCTTGTCAGTTGTATGTGCGCGGCTGGCGCCCCCGGGGGCGTGGGCCGCGAGCCCTGGGAAAGCGGCGGGATCTCGATGGCTTCCTGCAGCCGATGTCCACACGCACACACGAAGCCGCGTAGCCGCGCCGGGTTGCCCCATACCAGCCCGTGGTCCGGTACGTCTTGGGTGACGACCGAGCCGGCGCCGATCATGGCCCAGGCTCCGACCGTGACGCCGCAGACGATGACGGCGTTGGCGCCGATGGCGGCCCCGGTCTTGACGCGAGTCTCGGCCAGTTCCCAATCATCGGTGGCCTTGAGCGATCCATCAGGGGTGATGGCCCGGGGGCGTTTGTCGTTGGTGAAGACGCAGTGCGGACCGCAGAAGACGCCGTCCTCCAGCGTCACACCGTGGTAGATGGAGACGTAATTCTGGACCTTGACGTTGTTGCCCAGCACGACGCCGGTGTCGACGTAGACGCCTTTGCTCAAGATGCAGTTGCGACCAATCGAGGTGCCCTCGCGCACCTGTGCCTGGTGCCAGATCGAAGTCCCCTCGCCGATCTGTGCTCTTGGTGATACGTCCGCTGTGGGATGGATGCGAGTGTTCGCGTTCATAGAGGATCCTACGTCTAAAGCTGACCACTTAGCGGTTGAACTGTAGCACGTCTGAGTACAATGTCAAGCGTTTTCAACGCCCCCTGCAGGGCAATCGCATTTGACCAGAATTCCGAAGTTTCGGCCGAGCATTCGTCCCGAGCGTTGCGCGCATTATGGGTGGGATGCCTTTAGAAGCAGGCTATCCTGCAAACCTCGGAATTCTAAGCGTTCTCTCCCTTCCATATGCGATTGCCCTGACGCCCCCTGCTGCTCTCGCTTTTCTGAGATCTATGGTATCATATAGTGAATGACCATTAAGTATGGCTCTACTGAAAAAACATGTCCTGGTCTTCGGGGCGATTTGCTCTCCCGGGGACGGGTTTGCGAGCTTCTTTCAGGAGACCCAAGCATGGATGTTTCAACACAGTTTTGGTCTCAATGATCGATCGGCTTCAAGCGTTAACCGAACAACCTATTCAGCAGTGTTATCACTGCCACAAGTGCCGGGCCGGTTGCCCCGTCCTATCGGCCATGGACTACGGTCCGGACCGCATCCTGCGCTTCCTCCAGTTCGGCCGCTGGGAGCGCGTCCTCTCTAGCCGCGATATCTGGCTCTGCCTGGGCTGCGAGATGTGCGGCGCGCATTGCCCCAACACGATCGATATCGGCGAGGTGATGATCGCGCTCCGGGAGCTGGCGGCCGAGGAGGGGTATCGGCGCGAGGATTGTGAGGAGCTTCGCGAGAGACTTCGCGCCGAGCTGCACGACGATGTGCCTCCGGGACGGGTGCAGCCCTCCGAAGTGGAAGCTGTGTCCGTGGCGGTGGACGAGCGGCTCTGTGAGGGCATCGGGCGCCTCAACTACCTGAGCGAGACCATCGCCAGCAGCCACAACGTAAGCGGCGACGAGAACAGCGAGCGCCTGATCTGGACCCGGAACCTGGAGCATGTGCCCGAGGGCCTGGCGGGTCGGCAGGGAGCTGAGCTGGTTTACTTCGTCGGCTGCGTCGGGGCCTTCTTCCCGCGCAGCTACAGCGTGCCGCAAGCGCTGACCCGCATCCTCGAGGCGGCGCAGGCCGACTTCACCACACTGGGGGGAGAGGAGTGGTGCTGCGGGTATCCACTGCTGGCCCTGGGAGAGGGCGAACAGGCGGAGGTGCTGGCGCGCCACAACGCCGCCCGGGTGGAAGCACTGGAGGCCGGACAGCTCGTCACCACGTGTCCCTCCTGCTACCATATGTGGAAGCACATCTATCCCGATCTTTTAGGTCGAGAGCCGGACGTGGAGGTGCTGCACGCCACGGAGCTGCTGGCCCGGCTGGTTGACGAGGGGCGGATCCCCATGGGAGAGCTCTCCCTTCAGGTCACGTATCACGATCCATGCGATCTGGGGCGCAAGGGCGGGGTCTACGAGGCGCCGCGGCATGTGCTGCGCTCCATTCCCGGCGTCACGCTGGTGGAGATGAACGGCTCGGGGCAGATCTCGGAGTGCTGTGGGGGTGGGGGAAACGTGGAGAGTTTCGATCCCGACGCCGTCTCCCAGGTGGCTCACCATCGCGTCGACCGCGCCTGTGAGGTGGAGGCGGACATGATCATCTCCAGCTGTCAGCAATGCGAGCGGACGCTGATGAGTGCCGTGCGACGCCACAAGGAGGCACGGCGGGCCCGCATGCGGGTGGTGGACGTGACCGAGCTGGTCTGGAAGGCCATGGAGAGCAGGGAGGAGGGATAAGGGCATGGCCCGAGTGGGGGTCTTCGTCTGTCACTGCGGGCTCAACATCGCCAGCACGGTCGACGTGGAGCGCGTGGTAGAGGCCATAGGCGACTATCCCGGCGTGGCGTTCGCTGCTGACTACGCGTATATGTGCTCCGATCCCGGTCAGGGACTGATCCGGGAAGCGATCCAGGAGCACGATCTCGATGGCGTGGTGGTGGCCGCCTGCTCTCCATCCATGCATGAGGCGACCTTCCGCAAGGCTGCCGGGGAGGCCGGGCTGAACCCGTATCGGGTGGAGGTGGCCAACATCCGAGAGCAGGTCTCCTGGCCCCACCAGGGCGCTCCGGAGGAGGCGACGCGGAAGGCGGTGGAGATTGTGCGCACGCTGGTGGAGAAGGTACGTCGTGACGAGTCCATGCAGCCTTTGACGCTGCCGATCACGAAACGAGCCCTGGTGGTGGGCGGGGGCATCGCCGGGCTGACGGCGGCGGTCAACGTGGCCGATGCGGGCCACCCGGTGGTGTTGGTTGAGCGGTCGGATCATCTGGGTGGGAAGGTGGCGCAGCTCTCCTCGCTCTACCTGGATGGCGGCGAGGGGGAGCCGTTGCTGCAGGAGCGGATCGAGGCGGTGAAACGTCATCCCCTCATTGAGGTGCTGACCGAGAAGGAGGTGGTGGGCTTCGAGGGGTACGTGGGCAACTTCACGGTGCGCATCGGCCGAGCGGAGGGGCGGGACGTTGATCAGCTCTCTGGGGATAGGGGGCTGACGACGGGGTCGCCCATCACGCGCGATGTCGGCGCCGTTGTGTTGGCTACCGGCTTCGACCTATATCCCAAGGAGAGTCTGCCTGAGTACGGCGGCGGGCGGTATGCCGACGTGGTGGACAGTTTGGCGTTCGAGCGAATGCTGGGGGCGGGCGCGCTTCGTCGGCCCTCCGACGGCGAGGTGCCGCAGGAGGTGGTCTGGATCCAGTGCGCGGGCTCACGGGCGCCCGAGCGTCATCGCCCGTACTGCTCCAAGATCTGCTGCATGTGCGCGGCTAAGCAGACCATGGCCTATCGAAAGGCGGTGCCCGAGGGACAGGCGTACGTCTTCTACATCGACATCCGTTCTCAGGGGCGCGGGTACGATGAGTTTGTCCAGCGCGCGATGGAGGAGTTCGGCGTCGTCTACCTGCGGGGGAAGGTGTCGAAGGTGGTGGAGAGTAACGGCCAGCTCGAGGTGTGGGGCGTCGACACGTTGACCGGGCGCTCGGCGCGCATGTCGTGCGACATGGTGGTGCTGATGAGCGCTGCGGTACCCAGCGCCGGCAGCGAGGAGCTGAGCCGTCTGCTGCGCGTGGGGGTCGATGAGAACGGTTTTTTCGCCGAGGCGCACCCCAAGCTTCACCCGGTGGAGAGCCTGACAGCCGGCGTCTATTTGGCTGGCGCCAGCCAGTTCCCCAAGGACGTTCCCGAAAGCGTGGCGCAGGCCTCGGGGGCGGCATCGAAGGTGCTAAAGCTATTTGCCCAGGAGGCGTTAGCATCGGAGCCCTCGGTGGCCGTCGTGGATGAGCGGCTCTGTGTAGGGTGCGGGCTGTGCGTGCCCGCCTGTCCCTACGATGCTCGCGAGCTACACCCGTGGAGGAAGGTGGCCACGGTAAACGCGGCCCTCTGCCAGGGCTGCGGGGCCTGCGCCGTGGTGTGCCGGAACAAGGCGACTACCGTGCGGAATATGACCACAGAGCAGGTTCTCGCCATGATGGAGGCCGTGCTGTGAGGGCCAGCGACGCAGGGGCTGGGACCGTGCTCGTCGTGGGCGCCGGACTGGCAGGGATGACTGCGGCGCATCACGTGGCCGAGTGGGGCGCCGAGGTGACGCTGGTGGACAGCGCGCCGTACATCGGCGGCGCTTTCCTCTTCCTTGACCATACCTTTACCACCGACACGTGTGGGCTCTGCATGGCGCTCCCTCGCCAGCCGTCCACCTGCCCGACCCTCGCCAGCGAAAGCCATCCGCAGATTACGATGCTCCCGGGCACCACCTTGACCGCCCTGGAGGGAGAGCCGGGCCGCTTCGTGGCCACGCTGCGCCGCGGGCCGCGCTACGTCGACCCGGAGCGCTGCGATAGCTGTGGCATCTGCGCTCAGGTCTGCCCGGTCACACGCGCTCACCACCGTTGGGGGCGCTTCCTAGGCAATAGTGAAAACTTCAGAAGGGGATCGCCAGATCCCCTTCGAGCGGATGAACTGCATAGCAGCAGCCGGGATTTCCACCAAGATGTACCGGGTAACAGTGTTGACCCAGCCGGGGATCTGCTGCGGCACTATGCGCCTGCGCACGCGATCTACGCACCTCCTCCGCAGGCTGTGCCCCATACCTACACCATCGACCGGGACGCCTGCATAGGCGTCGACCCCGGCTGTCAGGCGTGCGTGGCTGCCTGCCCCCAGAATGCGATCGACCTGGGTGCTACGGGCCAGGTGGAGGAGATAGACGTGGGGGCTGTCGTGCTGGCGCCGGGGTTCGCCCCTTTCGATGCTGCCCAGGCGGTCGAATACGGCTGGGGTCGGTGCGCGAACGTGGTCACCAGCCTTGAGCTGGAGCGCATGCTCAACCGCTCTGGCCCCACCAAGGGGCGGATCCTGCGCCCCTCGGATGGTCGGGTGCCGCAGCGGATCGCCTTCGTCCACTGTGTTGGCTCGCGTAGTGAGGCCCTGGGACGTCCCTACTGCTCCTCCTCCTGCTGTATGATCACGGCGAAGCAGGTGGGGTTGAGTAAGGAGGTTGTCCCGGACGCGGAGCTGACGGTGTTTACCATGGACGTGCGAACGACGGGCAAGGGTTACGAGCGGTATTTCCAGCGGGTGACCGGCCTGCCCGGGGTGACTTACCGGCGCGGGAGGCCGGCCGCGGTTCATGAACTGCCGGGCAGCAAGGATCTGCGTTTGCTCACGCCGGAGGGTGAGGAGATGGTCGATCTGCTGGTGCTGGCGGTAGGTATGGGCCCGGCAGAGGGTGTGAAGGAGCTGGCGGAGACCGCTGGCGTCGCCATCGACGCGTATGGATTCATCCTGACGGGCGAGGGCGGTGCGGGGTGCACCTCGCGCCCCGGGGTGTTCAGTGTGGGTTACAGTGTCGATCCGGGGTCGGGCGCGGCCCCCGCCGACATCCCGGAGACGGTGACGCACGCTACAGCGGCAGCAGCCATGGCTGCCCGGGTCCTTACGCCCGCACCCGGTATCGACGTGTCGGGGGTGGATACTGAGGCCACGACGGAGACGCCGTCCCCTTCCCCCACTCCCGAGGTTGGAACAGGAGATGAGGTTGGAGGGAGGGGGGAGGGTTCCCAAGCTCACTCAGTGAGCCATCAGCCACCCCGCATCGGCCTCTTTCTGTGCAGCTGTCACGGTGATTTGGATGAGCAGCTCGACTTCGCCGCACTGGCGGCCGCTGCCGAGGAGCTGCGTGACGTGAGCTATGTGGACCGGATAGGGGGGGCGTGCGACCCATCGGGTCTGCGGGCCATCGAGCGCGCTGCTGTGGAGCATGATCTCAACCGCTTCGTGATCGCCGGCTGTTCGCCCCATCTCTATGCCGACCGTTTCGAGAGCCTGATGGAGCGTCTGGGGCTGCCGCAGCGTCTGCTTGCCCGTGCCAATATCCGGGAGGGCGCTGCTTGGGTGACTGGGCCAAGGTGCCTGGGCGATATCGGCCGTCGGGACGACGGCGCTCCACATCGCCCGTCGACCCG
>CAYQZG010000023.1:0-26486 GCA_964421785.1 uncultured Anaerolineales bacterium | reverse complement strand
GCCTGGGCGATATCGGCCGTCGGGACGACGGCGCTCCACATCGCCCGTCGACCCGGCACCCCCAGGGGGATCCTGCCGGCGCGACCGCCATGGCCCGCGGTGAGATCGCTATGGCCGTCGCTGCACTGCGTGAGACGCCCGACCCGGGTGACTGGGCCAAGGTGCCTGGGCGATATCGGCCGTCGGGACGACGGCGCTCCACATCGCCCGTCGACCCGTTCGCCTCCCTGCCGTCGGGACGACGGCGCTCCTTCGGCGTGGGAAAGCGGGAGGGTGTGGTGGAGCGCGTGCTGGTGTTGGGTGGTGGTCTGGCGGGGATGACCGCTGCGCTCACCCTGGCGGAGCTCGGTGTGGGCTGCGATCTGGTGGAGCGGGAGGCCGTGCTGGGAGGGGAACTGCAGGAGGCCCGTCATACCCTGGATGGGCTCGACGCTCAGGCGTTGCTGCGGAGGACGGTGGCGCAGGTGGAGGCGAACGAGGGCGTCCGTCTTTGGACCGAGGCGCAGCTGTTGGGTTGGTCGGGCACGCAGGGGGATTTCCAGGCCGAGCTTCAAGTGCGAGGCGAGGTGCAGGAGGAGCAGTACGGCGCGCTGATCGTGGCCACCGGGGCGGAGGCGGCGACGACGAATGAGTACCTTTACAGTCGGCACCCGCGTGTGATCACCCAGCGGGAGCTGGAACATCGAATCGCGGCTTCGGCCAAGCTCGACGGCGTTGAGCTGCGGTCGGTCGTCATGATCCAGTGCGTGGGATCCCGCAATGATGAGCATCCCTACTGCTCCCGGGTCTGTTGCGGTCACGCCATCAAGAACGCGCTGGACCTGAAGAAGATCGATCCCGACATCGAGGTCAGTGTCCTCTACCGCGATATCCGCACGATGGGCACACGCGAGCTCTATTATCGAGAGGCGCGGCGGCTTGGCGTTCGATTCCTCCGTTACGAGCCTCCGCAGCGGCCGGAGGTGGAGGCCCAGGGAGACCGTGTACGGGTGACGGTTCACGATACCCTGTATGATGAGACGCTTACGCTGGACGCTGACATGCTGGTTCTTTCGACGGGCATCGTGGCCTCCCCCGGTAACCGGCGGCTGGCAGAACTACTGGGCGTGGGGTTGGACGAGGATGGCTTCTTCGCCGAGGTACACCCCAAGCTGCGTCCCGTGGATCTGCCGAAGCCCGGACTCTTTCTCTGCGGGATGGCCTACGGCCCGCGCTTCATCACGGAGAGCGTGGGCCAGGCGCGGGCCGCGGCCATGCGGGCTGCGCTGAGCGTGGTCCGGCCGCCGGAGCCACGCCACGATGTCGTGACGGTCGAGCCGAAGCTGTGCAGCTTCTGTGGCCTCTGTGTGAGGGCTTGTCCGTATGGTGCTCGGGTGCTGGATTATGAGGAACGGGTGGCCCAGGTGATCGACTATCTGTGTAAGGGGTGCGGTGCCTGCGTGGCGCTCTGTCCCAATGGGGCCAGCCGTCAGCCGGCGTTCGGGTTGGCCCGTTCGCTGGCGGTGGTGGACGCGGCGTTGGATTGAGTGAAGGAGACGCGATGAACGAGACGTTCGAGCCGCGGATCGTCGCTTTTCTGTGCAATTGGTGCACGTACACGGCCGCCGATCTGGCGGGTACTTCGCGTATTCAGTACCCGCCCAACGTGCGTGTGATCCGTCTTATGTGCAGCGGGCAACTCGATCCCATCTACGTGGTGAAGGCGCTGGTGGAGGGGGCCGATGGTGTGCTGATCGGAGGCTGTCACCCGGGCGATTGTCACTATCAGTCCGGCAACTACAAGGCCCGGCGCCGTTACGCCATCATCGAGGAGGTGTTGGGGGCGCTGGGGTTGGAACCTGAGCGCGTCTGGCTGCGCTGGATCAGCGCCTCGGAGGGGCAGTATTTCGCGGATACAGTGACGGAGATGGTGGCGGCGATCAAGGAACTGGGGCCGTCCCGTTTTCGCGGGCAGTGGGGTATATGAGGGGGAGGGGCTGAATCCTTACGACAGGGTCCGTCGTCGCGGTGACCGCTTCAGCGGTTCAAGAGGAGG
Organism: uncultured Anaerolineales bacterium; assembly: GCA_964421785.1. Taxonomy (GTDB): domain Bacteria; phylum Chloroflexota; class Anaerolineae; order B4-G1; family B4-G1; genus SKLM01. Next base: position 24,451 of record CAYQZG010000023.1, on the reverse strand, counting down.
CTTTTGCTATGCAAGGATGGCTGGAGGTGCGAGATGGCACGAGGCAGGCCGTCAATCGCCTGTTGGAGCGCCTGATGTCGGAGGGCGTGATCGACGGGCTGTTGGTGCCACTGCGTACCCTCGACGATCGCAACGTCGTTCCGACGCTGATTCGCGATATGGCCCTGTTGGAGCGGGCCGAGCCTCTGGCGCCGGTGCTGCCGCGCAACGCAGGGGAGATCATGGGACGCATCACCGCCACCGGGCCGGGGGGGCGCCTGGGAGCGGTGCTGCGCACCTGTGAGCTACGCACGGCGGTTGAACTCGCCAAGGTGCAGCAGGCGGTCCTCGACGACGTTCTGTTCATCGGTATCGACTGTCTGGGCACCTACACCGTCGAAGCGTACGCTCACATGGTCGACCAGGGGGAGGATCCGCTGGCGGCAGGGCTTTCGAGGGCGCGCCTGGGCCGGGTTGAGCCGCTGGAGGGAGAGATTGGGGGGCATCCCTATGCCTTTCGCTCCGCCTGCAGTATGTGTGAGCGGCCTGTGCTGCCCGTGCCACCGGAACGGAAGCGACAGGGATCTGGCTCCGGTGCGTCCGCAGAAGACGCGTCCGCGGCGCACGCGCCGCACATCGCCATTGGCCTGCTGGGTGTGCCCAACGATCAGCAACTCTGGGTGACCGTGGGGGACGAGGAGCTGGCCGAGGTGATCGGTCTGGAGCCTGCCTCCGAGGAGCCGCCCGCGCGCGCGGAGGCGGTGGCGTCTCTGATAGACGTGCGTACCGCAGAGCGAGATCGTCGCTTCGCGGCGCTGCGGGAGCGTGTGCACGGCCCGGAGTTGCTCCTGGCCGAGTTTGCCACCTGCATTGGCTGCCGCAACTGCATGGAGGTCTGTCCCATCTGCTACTGCAAGGAGTGCATCTTCCGCACCGATGTCTTCGATCATCCCTCGGTCCGCTATTGGGACTGGGCCGAGCGAAAGGGGGGTGTGCGTTTGCCGTCGGATACCCTGCTGTTCCATCTGACGCGCATGCTCCACATGGCACACGCCTGTGTGGGGTGCGGCATGTGCAGCGACGCCTGCCCGGTCGGTATCCCCGTGGCCGACATCTTCCGCGCCGTTGGGCAGCGAGTGCAAGCCCGGTTCAATTATCTGCCGGGTCAGGATCCAGACGAGGAGATGGTGATCGCCACATTCCGTGAGGATGAGCTGGAGACCCTGGGGGCGTAGGGCTGGTTGGTCTTCTTAGTTAGCGCGAGTCAGGCATGAACCTAGAGGAAGCTGCAGGGGATCGGGCGTCGCCCAAGCGTGTTCTCATCATTGGGGCCGGCATAGCTGGCATGCAGGCTGCCCTCGACATCGCCGATGCTGGCTACGAGGCTGTTCTGGTGGAGCGCCTGCCCTCCATCGGAGGGCGCATGGCGCAGCTATCGGAGACCTTCCCCACGCTGGACTGCGCCCAGTGCATTCTCACGCCTCGTACCGTGGAGGTGGGGCATCACGAGCAGATCCGCCTGCTCACCTACGCCGAGGTGGAGGACATCCAAGGGGAGGTGGGTGACTTCCGCGTGCGTGTGCGCCGCCACGCCGCCTACGTGGACTGGGAGGTGTGCACGGGGTGTGGGCTCTGCCAGGAGAAATGTCCGGCCCACATTCCCTCTGACTTCGAGCGGGGGATGGGGGAGCGCGGGGCGATCTACACGCTCTCTCCGCAGGCAGTGCCGAACAAGCCCGTGATCGATGCCGAACACTGCATCCACTTCCAGCGGGGCCGCTGCGGCGCCTGTGAGAGACTCTGTCCGGTGGGCGCCATCGACTTTGACCAAGCGTCGTCCGTTATCGAGGTGCGCTGTTCGGCCATCATCCTGGCGCCAGGGTACGATCTCTACGGTCTGGAGAACATGTCCGAATACGGTGGGGGCAGAGTGCCCGACGTGATCGACGCCCTCGCCTTCGAGCGTCTGCTCTCCTCCTCCGGGCCGACCGCGGGCAAGATTCAACGTCCATCCGATGGACGGGAGCCTCGCGAGGTGGTGTTTATCCAATGCGCCGGGTCCCGCGATCCCCAAGGCCATCTCTCCTACTGCTCGAAGGTCTGTTGCATGTACACGGCGAAGCAGGCGACGCTCTATCGGCATCGGGTGCACGACGGGCAGGCCTACGTCTTCTACATCGACATACGGGCCGCTGGCAAGGGATACGATGAGTTCACGCAGCGGGCGATGGAGGATGAGCACGTGGTCTATCTGCGTGGAAAGGTCTCGCGCCTTTTCCGTCACCGGGACCGGGTGATGGTCTGGGGAGCGGACACATTGAGCAATCGCCAGGTTCAGATTGCCGCTGATCTCGTGGTGGTCGCCCCGGCTCTTCAGCCCAACGCGGAGACCGGGCGGTTGGCCGAGATGCTGGATCTGCCGACCGACGAGCATGGCTGGCTTCTGCCCCTGGACACGAACGTGCGCCCGGTGGAGACACGGCGGGCCGGGATTTTCCTGGCGGGCGCTGCCACAGGCCCGATGGACATCCCGGAAACGGTCGCTCACGCCAGTGGCGCAGCAGCACAGGCGCTTAAGATGCTGTCGCAGTAGCTGTCGCAGTAACTGGCTTGCTGCCGATGGGATTGGAGCGCGAGAATCGCCCCGCGCGTCTCACACGCGGGGGTCTCACGCAGCAACTGGTTCAGCCCCGATTACGTGGAGGTGTGAGCAATGAATCTATGGCACGAGCTGCCAACCGGGCCTGACTGGCCCAGCGTGATCTACGTGGTGGTAGAAATCCCGCGAGGATCACGCAACAAGTACGAGTACGATAGAGAGGGTGGGTTCATGAAGCTCGACCGGGTGTTGTTCTCGTCACTGCACTATCCGGGCGACTACGGCTTCATCCCGCGAACTCTGCGGGCCAACGGGGATCCTCTCGCGGTATTGGTGATGTCGAACGAATCGACGTTTTCCGGTTGCGTGATTGAGGCGCGCCCTCTCGGTATCTTCCGATTGATCGACAAAGGGGAGCAGGATGACAAGATCCTGGCCGTCCCACATACCGATCCACTCTTCGGGGACTACCGCGATCTCCGGGATGTGCCGAAGCACTACCTGGAGGAGGCGGCTCATTTCTTCAAGGTCTACAAGGACCTGGAGATGGTTGAGGTCGAGACCCGCGGTTGGGACGACCAGGAAGACGCCTATGAGGAGATCAGAGCGGCCATGGATCGGTATTGGGAGCACGTGCAGGGCCGCAGCTGAGGCAGGTCTGAAGCGCGGCGTCGGTTGCAGCCAGGGGCGCGGTCCGTACGACCGCGCCCTTCTGCTGGAGGTGCGTTATATGGCTGCTGAGGGGCTGTGTTGCACAGCACGGCCCCTCAGTGGCCTTGGTGGCGAGCTACCGAGGGCGCCAATCAAGGTGCGCCAGGGCAATGCCGCCGCGCTCGAAGTACTCGACGCGCACCTCGTGTGCCGCCGCTGCGAGATTCACACAGCCGGTTCGGGTCCCCTGCATGGGGTACCAGGCGTCGATCACGCGCTCGCCTCCCACGTAGACCCGAATGCCATCGTCGCTCCTCGTCGTGAAACAGTAGCGCCCGGCCGGGAAAGAGAACGTCCCGGTCCAGCGCACGGAGAAGTTGTCGCGGCCCACCTCCGCTGCTGGCGTTCCCCATCCCCAGTCGAAGTTGATGGCGTGATCTTCCCTGGTCAACACCGGCGAGCCTGAAAGCTCACGGTTGTCGAAATACGCCCCCTGCCAAGGGCCGGGCTTCAGGTCGGTGGGTTCAGGCTCTTGTGCCTCGGGCGGTATGGGCGTGGGCTGTGTGGCGATAGGGCCTTGGCGATCCCACCAGAAGCGGATGCGGGCGCCGCCTGCCCGTTCGTAGTACTCCACCTTGATGGTATGGGTACCCGTCAGGTCGATACCTTCGACGTATTGATACTCATAGTCCATTGGCTTCCAGTAGTCCATGACGATACCGTTATCGATCCAGACTCGGACTCCGTCATCGGAGTAGACGTTCAGGCGATAGGTGCCGGGCTCGAAGGTAACGTCTTGTTCCCAGACGACGGAGAAATTGTCGGTGGGCATCCACGGCACTGGGGCGCCCTCGCCCCAGTCAAAGCTTATCGAGCGGTCGTCACGGATGAGCTCGGGGCTGCCGCGCAGTTCATCGTTTCCGTAGTAACGTCCCTCCCAGCCGCGGAAGGTGCCCAGGCGGTTCCACCAGACATGGACGCTGGCATCCCCTCCATGTTCGTAGTAGGTGACCTCGACGGTGTGCTGTCCACCGTTCAGGCTCAGAGTACCCGAGTGCGTGTTGGGCAGCTTCTGATCGTACCAGGCGTCCACGATGAGCTGCCCATCGACGAAGATTCGCACACCGTCATCGGTGCTGGAGAAGAAGTGATAGGTCCCGGCTTCAAAGCCCAGGGTCCGCGTCCAACGCACCGAGAAGTTGTCGGTGGGCACGCTCGGGTCCGGGCTGCCGGTGCCCCAATCGAAGTCGATGGCGGGGTCATAACGTACCAGTGCGGGAGGGCCTGAGAGGTCGCGGTTGTCGTAGTATTCTCCTCGCCACACGTCGCCGCCGCTCACGCGTTCCCAGGCTACCTGTACGCTGGCTCCGCCGCCATGCTCGTAGTACTCGACGCGGATGTCGTGCGTTCCCCGCGGGATGTACTGGTCGACGAAGCTCCAGGCCGCTTGTTGATCCTGCCAGTCGTCTACCGCCAAGATGCCGTCGACCCAGAGCCGTAGTCCATCGTCGGAACGATGCGAGAAGCGGTAGGTGCCGGCATCGAACCAGAAGCTGCCGGTCCAGCGGGCAGAGAAGCTGTCGGCGGGCACACCATGACCGGGGCTGCCCCCTCCCCAGTCGAAGGTGAGCTGATCCTCGTACTGAGTGAGCACCGGCCCGCCGCTCAGTGTGGGGTTGGCGAAGTACTCGGCGTACCAGCCGCCCTGAGCGCATGCCGGACTGGGTATCAGGGCGGAACTGATGACTGCCAGGGTGACGGTCAGAATGGCGGCTAGACGTTTCCTTTCTTTTGTCATATCAGACCCTCCATCTAGGTCTCAGTTTCCTAGCGTCTCGATTTTTGGTTTGCATTTGAGCTGTAGTTTGCTCGTGACTCCTCACCTCCTGCTCCTGGCGGATGGCTCGGGACGAGCTATGCAGCATTGGGCGCGAAGTCGCCGGATTGCAAATCCGGCTCGAGCACGGGTGCTGCAAGGTGAATGGTTATGTTTGCTCAATGCCAATTATAATAGACGTTGGAGATTGGGCAAAGGTTCCACTGCAGAAGAGCCAATTTTGTCCTCTCGCCAAATTCACGTATAATGTGCCGCCGCGGGCGATGTCGTCGAACTGCGGGAATCTCGTTCGCTCTCGCCTGTCTCGCATTGCGTCTGGGCGACATCCCTCTGTGGGTCTTTGCCGGGATGTCGACCGATATGAGAGGAAGTGGATGCATACGTCATTGAGGAGGTTCTATGCCTAAAGGTGGCAAGAGGTTCGGTAAAAGCACACCGCCTAAGTCTTTGGCCGAAGAGTCGCAGGACAATCAGTTCTGGTGGTGGGTCGGCGGAGCTGTTGCGGTACTCGTGATCGGGGCAGTCGTCATCTGGTTGATCACTCGCCCCGGTCAGGCAGCTTCTCCTACGCCCACCCCGTCCCCTACGGAGCCTGTTGAGACAGCGGTGCCGGCCACAGCTGTACCAACAGCGGAATCGACGATGGAGGAGGTTTCCTCGATGCCGGAGAATCCAGCTGATCGCAACAATATGTATAGTCAACCGCCGGAGATGCAGATTGATCCCGCCAAATCCTATCAGGCTACGATTTCGACGCCGAAGGGTGACATCGTCGTCGATCTTGACGCCGGTGCGGCGCCCGAGACGGTCAACAACTTCGTCTTCTTGGCGCGGGAGGGCTTCTACGACGGGCTGAACTTCCATCGTGTGGAGCCCGGCTTCGTCATCCAGGGGGGTGACCCGCTGGGCATGGGCAACGGCGGCCCCGGCTACACTGTGCCTGAAGAGATAGAGCTGGAACACGTCAAGGGGGCGATCGCTATGGCGCGCCAGGGCGATCAGGTGAATCCCGAGCGCGATTCCAGCGGGAGTCAGTTCTACATCACGCTGGCCGAAACCCCGCATCTAGATGGGGCGTACACAGTCTTCGGGGAGGTCTTGGAAGGGATGGACGTGGTCGAGGCAATCGCCAGAGGGGACGGGATCGAGTCGATCACGATTGAAGAGAAGTAGAGACGTATGGGGCAGATCGAAGTCCCCTCGTCGTGGGAGAGCTTGACGTTCTCCGCGATGAGGGGCGTGATCCTGGTCGTCGGTGCGACGGATACGGGCAAGACGACCTTCGCCCGTTACCTGTACCGGCGTCTGAGTGCTGGCCACGAGCGGCTGGCTTTCGTGGACGGGGATGTGGGACAGGCCACGCTGGGTCCACCGACCACGATGACGATGGCGCTTGGCAAGCCGAATGATGATAGGTTCCCGCCCTCTGGACGGCGGTTTCGTGTCTTTGTCGGTGATATCTCTCCAACGGGGCACATGTTGCCCCTGGTTGTGGGTGCTCATAGGCTCGTGCGACGGGCCAGGCAGGGCGGGGCCACGGCGATTGTGTTCGACACCACCGGCCTGGTCGGCCCGTCGCAAGATGGTGGGGCGCTCAAGCTGGCCCTGGTGAACCTCCTCCGGCCCGAGCTCGTGATCGGACTTCAGAGGGGCAGTGAGCTTGAACATCTCTTGGTTCCTCTTCGCTGTAGTCGGCGAACACGGGTGGTAGATCGGCAAGTCGCGAAAGCGGTGAAGCGTCGTGGCGTGAAGACGCGGCGGGAGCATCGCGCCGAGCAGTATCGCCGCGCTTTTCAGACGGCGAAACCCCTGGTTGTTCGTTGGACTGGGTGCGCTGTGATTCCCGTACCCTCGTTCACCAAACGCCGCCTGGTCGCCCTCGAGGACGAGGAGGGGTTCGTGCTGCAGCTCGGGATTGTCACGGGCTACGAGCTAGGAAGCGATACGGTGGAGCTTCATACACCGCTCTCATCCTCGGAGGGTGTAGACACGATTCACGTCGGCGACGTGGCAGTGGATGTCGAGACGTTTCAGGACGAGCGTCTGTAGTCACCTTTGGCAGGCGCTTGCGATTCGAGGAAGCACCTCGGCGACATCTCCGTGAATGACCACGTCGGCGGCGTCATCGGCGTAGGTCGGCGTCCGGTTAACCACGATCAGGCGTCCACCGTGCCGCCGGATCCTCATGGGTAGCCGGGACACGGGCACCACCTCCAGGGATGAACCGGCGATGAGCATCAGATCCGCGGAGTGGATGTGTGACATGGCAGCGTTGACCACCTCGGCGGGGAGCTGTTCTCCGAAAAGGACCACGTTTGGCTTCATGACGCCGCCGCAGTCGGGGCAACGGGGGATGACGCCGGACGCGAGGAAGTCTTCTATCAGGTCGTCGGCAGGCTGGATCCGGTAGCAATCGATGCACGTGGCGGACCGGAGATGCCCGTGGACCTCCAGCACCTCGGTGGACCCCGCTTGCTGGTGAAGATCGTCGATGTTCTGTGTGATGATGGCCTTCAAGTAGCCCTGAGTCTCTAGCTTCGCCAGCGCCACGTGACCAAGGTTGGGCTTGGCTTCGGACAAGGTTTTCGCCAGCGGACGTATCCAGTCATAGAAGGCCTCGGGATGGCGCCGGAAAGCGTGGATAGAGGCCACCTGCATAGGATTGGTCGTCTCCCACAGGCCGGTTCCGGGCGAGCGAAAGTCCGGGATGCCCGAGGGGGTGCTGATACCGGCGCCGGTGAGGGCGATGGGGTAGCGCGACCTACGGAGGAGCCGAGCCGCCCGCGAGATCAGATGGGTGTCTTGAGTGACCATCGATCAGTGCTCCAGATCCGTGGGGGATAGGCGCCATGGGTGCATCCTGACGGGGTTCACCGTCATAGAGCCTCTATCAGGGCTTTCACAAACGCCTTGTATTGCCGAACCACAAGACTGTCAAGATGCATCATCACCATCGGTGACTGTTGGTTGGCCGACTGGAAAGCCAGCTCTGGAGCAGGAGGAATCATACCGATGATAGTATGCTTCAATTGCTCCTCAACGGTCTTCTTGGTAAGAGAGGTGGCGGAGCGGCTACGCTTGATCAGACTCAGACTGATCCTGTGTCTGGCGATGTTGAGCGATTGGTTCATCTCGGTGAGAAGCTTATCCGCCAGGGTCAAAGCTATGCTACTTGGCTCGATCACCACCACGATATGACGGCAGCGTGGCAGGATACGCCGATTGACGTCTTCCAGACCAACCCCCAGGTCGAGCAAGAGATAACTGGAAACGGCTCCAAGGTGGCGGACGATGGACTCGGCCTGTTCTGGCGATACCGATTTGCCGGCGCCAGGAGGATTGGTCCGACTGCCGAGGACGAGGAGGCCGGACGTATGCTCGTCGAGTTGGGCCTCTATGAACTCTGCTTCGATCTGACCCACAGGCTTTCCCTGCACGTTTCCGAGCCCGTCACGCTCGGGCAAACCGAGTTGAATGGATGCCGTTGCCATGCCGGGTCGTATCTCTGCGAGAATGACCCTCTTATCCTGGGACTCGTCATCTTGATCCGGGGAGATCTCCTCCCCTGCCAGGATGACGGCTGTATTAACTGCGAGAGTGGTTGTACCCACTCCGCCTTTTGAGCCCAGGAACCCGACGATATTTGGGCTCTTAGGCTTCTCTTTGGGTTGCCCCCGGGAGGTACGCAGCAGCAGGGCTTCGACCCGCGAGACCAGCTCCTGGGGATGGATGGGCTTGGTCAGGAAGTCGTCAGCACCCGCTTCGAATCCGGCTACCTTGTCCTGAACCTCTGCCTTGGCGCTGAACATGAGGATCGGCAGGTCGGCCGTCTCAGGATCGGCCCGAAGGCGGCGGCTGACCTCGTAGCCATTGACGTCCGGCATCATGATGTCGAGCACGATCAGATCAGGGGCTTCCGATCGAGCCTTGTCCAGAGCCTGTTTGCCCGTTCGAGCGGCGACGATCTCGTAACCTCTGCGATCCAGAACGAGGCCGACCAGCTTTACGGTCTTGATATCGTCGTCGGCGACTAGGATTTTCTTCGTCATCGGTCACCATTCCTGGCTGCTTGCAACCCAGAAGCTATCCATGTCTATGGGAGGAGTGCTTCGAAGTGTGTTCCAGGCATTGCCCAACATGACTCCCGTGGAAACCGAATGCGAAGGTCTCCAACACTACTTTAGCACAGATGAGCATCTTTGGCAAGAGGGGCGGTGCTGGATTATATGCGCTTCAACGCAGCTGCCGTGGCTATGCCAAGCCATGTCGTGACGCTCAGTGCTAGGCCGATATACCACGTCCGAGGAGCGAAGACCATCTCGACGACGTGTTTGCCGGCGGGGACGCTGACCGCTCGGAAGGTGTAGTCGGCCCGCAAGATCGGAGTCGGCCTTCCGTCAACTGTCGCTCGCCAGCCGGGGTAGTAGACGTCGCTCAGCACCAGCCACCCGCTCGCCGGACTCTCCACCCGCAGCTCGACCCCGTTCGGGTCATAGCGGGCGAAGGCGATGTGGCTGGCCTTCGGGGTTTCCACGCTTCGCGGTGATGCCCGTGTTCCTTCTCGCTCCAGAACCACGGTTCGTGTGGGGCTGAAGGAGGGGGCGTGGATCGCCTGCCAGGCCTCTTCGTGGTCGGATACCACCTGCTGGCCGGTCACGAAGAGCGCCCTGGGCAGAGCCGCCGTGTTGAGATAGATGTCGATCTCCGACGTGGCATGGGCCGGCACCAGGTGCTCATCTCCCGGCCGCCCGCCCTTGTCGGACAGGATGTACTTCACGCCGAGCAGGTTATAGAGAGGCGAAGCCCGCTCTCCTACTGCCCAGCGGTAGGCCTGATAGGGTGCCAGTCCCAGGGGGTTATAGACGCCGCCAATGTCGTAGAGCCCATGGACGAGCGCTGCATCCGGTTGCCAGGCCGGTGTGGTGCTCTCAATGCGGACGTGTGACGTTTCCTTCTCCAAGAAGGCGACCACGTCCGAGCGATGAAATCCTAGTGTGGGGTCCTGGCGTTCGATCTCCAGCGTTGAGCCGAGCCCGATGAAGTCAAGGGCTAAGAGAAGCGGGAACAGCCATTGCGCCCAGGACCGCCAGCGGGTAAGGGCGATCAGCAATCCGCTCAACGCCAGCAAGGCGGCAGCGATCGCGACACTTCGTGTAGCTTGTGTCACTCGGTCCGGGGGCGGCACCGAGCGAGCTTGTGGCAGACCGAGGGCCACGAGAAGCAGGGCTGCGGCGACAGCGGTCAGTCCAATCCAGGCCTGGTAGGGCCTCCGTGACCCCCGTCGACTCGCCAGCTGATCGAGCCCGTGGGCTGCCATCGTGGCAAGCCCCAGGTCGGCCAGAAGAATCAGCCTGGCCGGCGCCCGGATCTGATCGAAGGTCGGCACGAAGCGGTAGAGCAGGTGGTAGAGAGGCGTGTGGTGTCCCATGGCCAGGAGGAAGGCGAGGGGAATCAGCAGCGTGAAGTAGGCGAACGGAAAGCGATCACAGGATGTCCTCCGCTTCTCGTCTGAAGGCGTGGAAGAGGTCACAAGGCGTGAAACGGAGAATCCTATCCCGAGAGCCGCCAGGGCGAGGCCAGCGACGCCGACGTAGCCTACCTCGACGCGCTCCCAGGGCGCCCAGAAGTTGGCTTGCCCTCGGCCATAGAACCCCGGCGCGATCAGACCGACCAGGGCTCGCGGCGGAAGCGAGTAGCGGGTCGCTTCTTGGTAGGGGAGGTGGCCCCGCCCCGTGTGGGCCGCCATCTGCCAGGCCGGCAGAAGCATCAGTGCCGCGCCGCCCATACCCACAATGCCGGTGATCAGGGTAAGCCAAAGGGTCTCTCGGACCTGCCGCCAGACGCGGTCTCCGTGGGCGGCGATGGCAGCTGCGAGGCGATAGAGGCCGTAGAGCCCCAGGGCCAGGCCAAGGAAAAGCAGCATCTGCGCGTGCCCGGCCAGCGCGGCGACCGCCAAGATCAAGCCAGCTGCTCCGGCCCAGCCGGTGCTTCTCTTCTCGTGTGCCCGGTGGGTGGCCCACAGGATCAGGGGCAGCCAGGCGGCGGTGGCGTTCAGATTCAGGTTGCCGATGTGGGTGATGAACAGGTCGGAGAGGGCGAAGGCCAGAGCGCCCAGCACGGCTGCGGAGCGACGCAGCCGCAGGCTGCGGAGCAGGGCAAACGTGCCCGCGGCGGCGAGCCAGATGTGAAGGACGACCAGCGCCTCCATCACCTCGTACGACGGGGGTCCGAAGAGGGCGAACGCCATCAGGTTGACCGGGTAGAAGGCGCCGGACTGATTGTCGGCGGCAAAGGGAGTCCCGCTGTGGAGGTGTGGGTTCCAGAGGGGAACGACTCCTGAGCGCAAGCTGCGCGCCGCGAAACGGTACATGGGCCAGAGAAAAGAGACCAGGTCGCCTCCCCCCCGCGGTATCCAGGCCTGCGTGAGGATGAGGGGCCAGAAGAACGCCACGACGGCCAACGTCAGCAGCGCCAGCGAGGCCAGATCGCGGGTTCGCTCACGCTGCATCGATGGTCCTAGGTGCAAGGCCTGAGTGACGGTGCGCTGATTTCATGCTGGGAAGGACTTGCTCAACTCGAACAATACGGGCGCGATTCTACTCCATCTGCTTCGCTCCTGCAAGTTACCCACGCGGGGGGCATCGGCGGTGCGTTGCACCTGGGGGGCAAGTGCCGCGCGTTCGAGCTTGACAATCGAGGCAAATGCGGTATAGTACCTGTGTTGGGCGCGTAGCTCAGTTGGTCAGAGCGCTACACTCACATTGTAGAGGTCCGGGGTTCGAGTCCCTGCGCGCCCACCACGAAAACAAGAAGCCGGGGGCGCCCGACAGGCGCCCCCGGCTTTCGTGTCAACTGTCAACTGCGGCAGAAGCAGCTAACAGCGCTTCCACCTAGAAGTCGTAGTGCTCCCCGAGGGGAACGACGTCGACCGCTCTAGGTCCTTTCGGGCTCTCTTCGATCCCGAACTCGACTTTCTGACCCTCGCGGAGGGTCCGGAAGCCCGATGTCTTGATGGCCGAGTGGTGGACGAAGACGTCGTCACCCTCGTCGGGCGCAATGAATCCGTACCCCTTCTCGTTGCTGAACCACTTGACCTCACCAGTCTGCTTCTGCTTCTCGTCCATACTTCTTACTCTTCTCCTTATACTGAATATGCTAAGCGGCTGGAACGGCAGTTACAAAAAAGCGCCCAGATGAACGGCATCTGAGCAGCTTATGACCACCACCTGTTCTTACCGCATCCTGATAAGGATTATACACCCAGTCGCGTCAATGTCAAGTAAGCGTGCGAAGTCGCGTCTGAACCATTCAGTATCTTCTCCGCGCCCGTGTTTGTCTACTCGTACGCCTCCGCCTCCAGCCCCGCGCGGTCGAGCAGCTCGATCCGCTGGCGCTCCATCTTGATCAAGTCGGCGTCGACGAAGGAGCGCAGCGTGCGGCCGATCATCTCGCGCACGGTGCCCAGCCGCGCCGCCATCTCCGCCTGCGTCCACCGGCGGGCGACCTCGTCGGCCTCTGCCTGCTGGAGCAGGAAGCGCGCCAGGCGGCCCCGCACGGTGCGCAGCGACAGGTCCTCCACCAGGTCGGTGAGATGGTCCAGTCGGTCGGCGAAGTCCTTCAGCAAGGCGATCGCCAGGTTTGGAGAGGCAATCACCAAATGGCGGAAATCCTCTTTGGGAATCGCGTAGAGCGTGGCCTGGTCGATGGCCTCGGCTGTGGCGTGATTGACGCCTTGGGACCGAAACAGGGGCACGGTGTTGAAACTGCGGCCTGGACCCAGCTGCGAAAGCACCTGCTCGCGGCCGTCAGGTGAGGTGCGCAGGACGCGCACGTGGCCCTCGGCGACGAAGTAGGCGGCGCGGCAGGGATCGCCTTCCAGAATAACGATCTCTTCAGGGGCGTAGGCGCGGCGGATCGAGACGCGGGCCACGCGAGAGAGTGTCTCTTGCGGGAGATCGGCGAAGAGGGAGATGCGCCGCAGGATCTCGATGTCTGTCTTCATGGCAGCTCGATTGTAGCGCAAGGAGGGCCTGGGGTCAAACCGTGGAGCGTGGCCAGGACCGACGGAACGCCGGCAGGTGATGGCTGACTACGTCACCTGAGCACTTGGGAATCGGCGTCCCAAGGGCGTGAACAGCGCGAATGGCGTCGCTTCTATCTACGTGGCGCGTGGGTTGAAGTGCCGGTCACCTTCGCCCCCCAGAATGATAAAGCCATGCGCGTGGACAGAATAGTAGTTTCGTGATCGCCTATTTCTGGTATAATATAAGGTCGTGATGGATAGGGAGAGAGAGAAGGATGAGCTGCGTCCCTCAAGAGGCGTGATCGGCTGCCTGACAGGAGGGTTCGAGATGCTCAGCCAGAACCTCATGCTGGTGGCCTTGCCGGTGGTTCTAGATCTCGTTCTCTGGTTGGGACCCCGAGTTTCGATAGGTCCTCTGCTGCAGAAGGTTGTGGAGCTGCTTAGGAGCCAGCAACCTGTCGACCCGGAGATGGCAGGCCAGGTTGAGCAGGCGGTGAGGCTGCTGGAGCAGTTTGGCGAACAATTCAACCTGCTTTCAGTCCTAGGCGGCGTCCCTATGTTCCAGGTGCCGAGCCTTTTGGCCCGGCGGGTGCACGTGAGCAGCTCGCCGTTGGGCGTGCCGCGTACTCTATCGCTCTCGAGCATCCTGGCCCTGATACCTTGGTGGGGCGCTCTTGCCTTCATCGGCCTGGTGTTGGGCTTTCTCTACCTGAATGAGATCGCCCATCAGGTTGTAGGGGCGAATGCCTTGCACAGTGAGACCGTCGCCGGCACACATGATCGGCCGGAGGGGGATAGCCCAGGTGCCTGGGCGGTTCCGCCCGTCGACCCGTGGGCCGGCCTGTGGAAGCTAGTTCGCTTCCTCGTCTTCGCCTTCGGTCTGATGGTGGTCGGCTCTATTGTCTTCCCGCTGTGGGTGCTGACGATTGCATTGGGGACATCTATCGCGCAGCCATTGGGCATTCTCCTCTGGGTGGGGGGCTTGGGGTTGTTGGGCTACGCCGTGCTTCACCTGCTGTTTGTCATACCGGGCTTGCTCCTTGGTGACCGTGGTCTCCTGCGCGCCATCAGTGAGAGCGTTGTGATGAGCCACGTAGGCCTGTCATCGGTGTTCGGTTTTGTCCTGCTGACGGTGGTGATCTACGAGGGCCTCGGGTATGCGTGGTCGCTGCCGAGCAGCGATTCCTGGGCGATGTTGATCGGTATTCTGGGTAATGCCTTCGTTGCGACCGGCCTGACCGGTGCGGCCTTTATGTTCTATCGGGATCGTGTGATGGTGGGCGGTCGATTGGCGTCGACCCAGGAATGAGATCAGGAGAATGAACAGGCAGTGGTGGGACCGTGGTGGCCGATGTGCTGGATTGGGAGTGATGGCAGACGCCCAAGCTGTGATGCGCTTCGGACGAGCGGTAAGAGACGATGTGTGGGAATCGTAGGGATTCCCGACGGAGAGGTGTTGGAGCTATAGTTTAGACATGGTGGAAGCCAAGCTGAAAGAGATTAGCCGCTATGAGGCCAGCGATGTGCAAGTCCTTGAGGGCCTGGAGGCAGTTCGGCGCCGGCCTGGCATGTACGTCGGGGGCACGGATACGCGGGCGCTGCATCACCTAGTCTACGAGGTGGTCGACAACGCGATCGATGAGGTCCTGGCGGGAGCGTGCGACAGGATTGAGATAACGATCCATCCCGACCTCTCCGTGAGCGTCAAGGACAATGGGCGCGGCATTCCCGTCGCCATCCATCCAGACAAAAAGACCTCCACGCTGGAGTTGGTGATGACCACGCTGCACGCCGGCGCGAAGTTTGGAGGCGACGGTTACAAGGTGTCCGGCGGCCTGCACGGTGTCGGTGTCTCGGCCGTCAACGCGCTTTCGCTGTGGATGGATGTGGTCGTGGACAACCCGCGCGATGGCCGGCGCTATCGACAGCGGTACGAGCAGGGCATACCGGTCACTCCGGTGGAGGATGTCGGCGAGGCCCATGGGCAGGGGACGCGGGTCACGTACCGTTTCGACCCCACGATCTTCGAGGACGTGGTATACGAGTTCGATACGCTGGCCCAGCGTATGCGGGAACTGGCCTTCGTGGCCGGGGGCGTCGCCATCCGTCTGGTCGACGAGCGGCAAGAGCCATTTGATAAGGAGATGACGTTTTACTTCGAGGGCGGGATCAGTTCCTTCGTCCGCTACCTCAATCGGAATCGAAAGGTGCTTCACGACGAGGTGGTGTACGCTAGTCACAGGGACAACGGGGTGGGGATCGAGGTGGCCATTCAGTACACCGACAGCTATGCTAAGTCGATGTACGCCTTTGCCAACACGATTCACACCGTCGACGGTGGTACGCACCTCACGGGGCTTCGTTCTGGATTGACGCGCATCATCAACGACTACGCCCGCCGGGAGGGCATCCTCCGGGATAAGGACCCCAACTTTGCCGGGGAGGACGTCCGTGAGGGTCTGACGGCGATCGTCAGCGTTAAGCATCCCGATCCTCAGTTTGAAAGTCAGACGAAGGTCAAGCTGATGAACGCTGAGGTGAGGGGGATGGTTGAATCGGTCGTCTTGAATGCTCTTTCGGAGTTTCTGGAGCGGGACTCGCGGACGGCACGACGGATTATGAGGAAGTGTCGTACCTCTTTCCGGGCCCGCGCAGCGGCTCGAAAGGCGCGCGATCTGGTGATCCGCAAGAGCACGTTGGAAAGCCTCACCTTGCCCGGCAAACTGGCAGACTGCTCTGCGAAGGATCCTGGGAGCACAGAGATTTACATTGTGGAGGGTGACAGCGCCGGTGGGAGCGCCAAGCAGGGGCGCGATCGTCATTTCCAGGCCATTCTCCCGTTGCGTGGCAAGATCCTCAACACGGAGCGAGCACGGTTGGATCGTATCCTCAAGAACAAGGAGGTGCGCGCGCTTATTTCGGCCTTGGGTACGGGCATCGGCGCTCAGTTCGATCTGAGCGGTTTGCGCTACGGGCGTGTCATTCTCCTCACGGATGCTGATATCGACGGCGCGCACATTCGGACTCTGCTCTTGACGTTCTTCTTCCGCTATATGCAGCCACTGATTGAGGCGGGGCATCTGTATATCGCGCAGCCGCCGCTCTATCGCATCTACTCGGGGCGGGAGGAGCACTATGCTTACTCGGAGGAGGAGCGAAGCGAGATCGTCAAGGGGATGAGCAGTCGAAGCGTCTCGATCCAGATGTATAAGGGTCT
Organism: uncultured Anaerolineales bacterium; assembly: GCA_964421785.1. GTDB lineage: Bacteria > Chloroflexota > Anaerolineae > B4-G1 > B4-G1 > SKLM01. Next base: position 8,145 of record CAYQZG010000023.1, on the reverse strand, counting down.
TGGTGAGATGAATCCGGAACAGCTTTGGGAGACGACGATGAATCCTGAGAACCGCACGCTGCTCCAGGTGAGCGTCGAGGACGCGGCGACTGCCGACCGCACCTTCGACATGCTGATGGGCGCCAGCGTGCCGCCGCGACGTCGTTTTATCCAGACGCACGCCAAGGAGGTGCGCAACCTGGACGTGTAGGATGGCGTAGTCACAATCGTCTTCTGTCATGAAACCCTCAACCACTCGGTTGAGGGTTTCTTGGCGTGACGTTTGGCCGGTGAATGTGTTACACTTCTTGAGGTCTTGGGGTCATTGTCTTCTGCTTCCGCACCCGGATTACGGGCGTTTGTTCGCGTGGAGTTGTGAGGGGGGATGCTTATGAGAGAGCGTGTGGCCATCACCGGCATGGGCGCGGTGACGCCTCTCGGTAACGACGTGCAGACGGTTTGGGAGAGTCTTCTCGACGGGTGCAGCGGTGTCGATCGGGTAAGGGCGTTCGATGTCTCGGATCTGGATGTGCAGATCGCTGCTGAGGTGAAGGATTTCGATGCGAGAGAGCACTTCAGCCGCCGCGAGGTACGACGAAACAATCGGTTTGCTCTGCTCGCCCTGGTAGCGGCCCGTGAGGCTATCGCCGATGCGGGGCTTAGGTTCGACGATAGCGGGGAGATGTGCAGGGAGCGTGTTGGTGTGCTGGTCGGCACGGGCATCGGCGGCGTGGTCACCCTGCTGGAGGAGTATGACGTGTTCAAAGAACGGGGCCCCAATCGCGTCAGTCCCTTAATGGTACCGAAGTTGATGCCCAACGCTGCCTCGGCTGCCATCGCCATCGATCAGAATCTGGTGGGGCCAAACTTCTCAATCAACTCGGCGTGCGCCACCGGCTCCAACGCCATAGGAGAGGCGGCGGGGCTGATCGCGCGGGGCATGGCGGACGTGATGATCTGCGGGGGAAGCGACGCTGCTACTCACCCGTTGTCCATTTCCGCCCTCGCCAACATGAAGGCTCTCTCGACGCGCAATGACGACCCACAGCGCGCGAGCCGGCCCTTCGATGCAGAAAGGGATGGCTTCGTGCTTGGCGAAGGGGCCGGAGTCCTGATCCTGGAGAGTGTAGAGCACGCGTTGGAGCGAGGAGGGACCATTCGCGCAGAGTTGATAGGTTACGGCGCTACCTGCGATGCCTATCACATCGCCGCTCCGTCCGAGTCTGGTGAGGGCGCGGCCCGTGCTATGGCTATGACCCTCCAGAACGCCAGTCTGTCACCCAGCGAGGTGGACTACGTCAATGCTCACGGGACGAGTACGCCTCTCAACGATCCCATCGAGACGCAGGCTATTCGCCGTGTCTTTGGGGAGCACGCCAACCGCTTGGCGGTCAGCTCGACCAAGTCGATGACGGGTCACTTGATGGGTGCGGCGGGCGCCGTGGAGGCCATCGTGTGCGTCAAGAGCCTCGAGACGGGTTGGGTGCACCCCACCATCAACTATGAGAACCCAGACCCGGCGTGTGACCTCGACTACGTGCCCAACGAGCCGCGCGAGCTCCAGCCACAGGTGGCGCTCTCCAATTCCTTCGGCTTCGGAGGGCACAACATCTGCGTCCTGTTCCGCCGCTGGGAGCCCGCTTTGAGCGTGTCGAAGAAGAACGAGACCTGATGTCTCCGGCGCACGTGATTGGTTGGGGCATGTACGTCCCGACGCAGATTTTGACGAACGACGATCTGACCCGCATGGTGGATACCTCCGATGAGTGGATCCGCACTCGCACCGGGATCTCCGAGCGGCGCATCGCTACCGAGGGTGAGACGACGTCCAGCATGGCGATCCAGGCCGCCTGGCAGGCACTGGAGACGGCGGCGCTGGCTCCGGCGCAGCTCGATCTCATCATCGTAGCCACAGCGACGCCGGATTACGCCTTCCCTGCTACCGCGTGTTTGGTGCAGGATGCGTTGGGTGCAAAGCATGCTGCGGCCTTCGATCTTTCAGCAGGGTGCACGGGTTTCGTCTATGCGTTGGGGGTGGCCGCTGATATGATCGCAGGTGACTGCCCTAAGCGGAGCGACGCGCAGCGACATCCTCGCCAAGGTGGGTCGGGCGGGACCACTACCGCTCTCGTGATTGGAGCTGAAATGCTCTCGCGTATCACGGATTGGACCGATCGTGCGACGTGCGTGCTCTTCGGCGACGGGGCCGGGGCGGTGGTGCTGCGGTCCGATGGTGCTCAGGGAGGTGTGCTCGCCACCAGGCTGGGCGCTGACGGGTCAGGTGGGGATCTGCTCCGCCTGCCGGCGGGGGGAAGCAAGGAGCCGGCATCGCACCGTACGGTGTCCGAGCGGCGCCATTACCTGGAGATGCGGGGCCGAGAGGTCTTCCGTTTCGCCATCAAGGCCATGCCGGACGCCGTGCGGGAGGCTCTCAATCAGGCCGATCTGATGCCGGCCGATATCGATCTTCTGATCCCGCATCAGGCCAATCAGCGCATTCTGGAGTCGGCGGCGAAAGCTCTGGACTTGCCTCCAGAGGTGATTTACAGCAACCTCGATCGCTACGGTAACACATCGGCGGCATCGATCCCCATTGCGCTCTGCGAAGCGGCTGATGAGGGACTTATACAGCGTGATGACGTGGTGGTCTGCGTCGGGTTTGGCGCCGGGCTGACGTGGGGCGCAACTGCTGTGCGTTGGAGCGTGCCCCTGCCTGTGGAGCCGCCAACCTTGTGGAGAAGGGGACGTTACGCGATGCTGCAGAGCTACGCCGCACTGCGCTCGCTGGTGCGTCGTTTCGTGCGCTGGCTATTCTCTAGCTGGCCCCCCGGCCGTGATGTGAAGGAGCAGTGATGAACGCAGACCAAGGTGTAGAACCTGAAGATCGGAGCTCAGATGCTGGTGGAGCGCCGTCGTCTCGACGGCCTTCCGTGGAGAACCCGCTCCAGCGTCTCGAAGTCGTGCGGAAGGAGTCCCTGCTCGGTGGCGGAGAGAAGCGCATCAAGCGTCAGCATGCCAAGGGAAAGCTGACGGCCCGGGAGCGGATTCAAGTCCTTCTTGATGCCGGCACGTTCCAGGAATTGGACCCTTTCGTGGCCCATCGAGCGACGGCCTCCAAACTGGAGGAGCGGCGCATAGGTCGAAAGCGGTCACCTGTGGGCGACGGCGTGGTCACCGGCTGGGGGACGATTGATGGGCGGCAGGTCTACGTCTTCGCGCAGGACTTCACCGTCTTGGGAGGGTCGGTGGGCAAGGCCCACGGGGAGAAGATCTGCAAGGTGCTCGATCTGGCGTTGGAGAACGGGGCGCCGGTGATCGGCATCAACGACTCGGGCGGGGCGCGCATTCAGGAGGGCGTGGATGCCCTGAATGCCTATGGAGAGATCTTCTACCGCAATACGCTGGCCTCGGGCGTCGTGCCGCAGCTGTCGGTCATCGCCGGACCTTGCGCCGGTGGCGCGGTCTACTCGCCAGCGCTGACCGATTTCGTCTTTATGGTCGAAGGCATAGGGCGCATGTTCATCACCGGGCCCGACGTGATCCGGTCGGTGACGCAGGAGGAGGTTGGCCCGGAGGCTTTGGGTGGCGCGCAGGTTCACGCTCGTCAGAGCGGGGTGGCCCATTTCGCGGCTCCTGGTGAGGAGGAGACCTTCGATCTGGTACGAGGCCTCCTATCGTATCTGCCATCCAACAACGCGGAGGATCCGCCGTACGTCTCCCCGGTCGATCCCCCCAATCGCTCGGACGAGGTGCTGGACACGATGGTGCCCGAGGATCCCTCGGAGCCGTACGATATGGAGAAGGTCGTTGAGCAGATTGTCGACGAGGGGATCCTTCTCCAGGTTCACAAGCGGTTTGCGACTAACCTGATCGTTGGTTTTGCTCGGATGGGGGGGCACGTGGTGGGCATCGTGGCGCAGCAGCCACCGGTGCTGGCAGGTGTTCTCGACATCGACGCGGCAGACAAGGGGGCTCGCTTCATCCGCTTCTGCGATGCCTTCAACGTTCCACTCCTGACGTTCGTTGATACCCCTGGCTTCTTGCCCGGCCTGACCCAGGAGCACGGTGGCATTATCCGTCACGGCGCCAAGATGATCTACGCCTATGCCGAGGCCAGCGTGCCAAAGATCTCGGTCATCACTCGCAAGGCGTACGGAGGCGCTTACATCGTCATGAGCTCCAAGGCGCTGCGGGGTGACCTGTGCCTGGCGTGGCCGGGGGCGGAGGTCGCCGTGATGGGTCCGCGCGGAGCAGTGAACATCATCTCTCGCCGGGAGCTGCGGGAGGCCGAGGATCCTGACGCTCTGCGGCAGAAGCTCGTCCAGGAGTACCGACGGGAGTTTGCCCACCCGTATGTGGCAGCCAGTCGAGGGTATCTTGATGATGTGATTGCTCCCCGAGAGACGCGTCCTCGAGTGATACGGGGGCTGGAGATGCTGCTCGACAAGCGCGTCCAGCGGCCGGCCAAGAAACATGGAAGCGTACCGCTGTAGAGGGTTGGGTGTTCGAACGTTGAAAGGTTTGGGTCTCCTGAAAGAAGCTCGCGAACCCGTCCCTGGGCTGGCAAATCGCCCCGAGACGGGGCTCAGAGCACCTTTCTTCAGTAGAGCCAAGGTTTGAACGTTTGAAGGTGGGGACGGTGAGGTGCAACGCACCGAACGGTGGGTTGCGTCGTTGTATGTGGGAGGGTTTGGTAGGGCGATGGTAGGTTCTGAGAGGTTCAGGGTGCTATCATTGTCGGCTGTGACAACGGAAGGGAAAGCTAGGTTAAGACAGGATGCCTGATAAGGTCCTTGTGGCCAATCGAGGTGAGATCGCAGTGCGCGTGCTGCGCACCTGCCGGGAGCTGGGCTTGGAGACGGTCGCCGTCTTCTCGGAGGCCGACCGCGGGGCGCCTCACGTGCGCTACGCCGACGAGGCCTACTGCATCGGGCCGCCGCCGGCTGGCGAGAGCTACCTGAGGGGCGATCACATCGTTGACGTAGCCTTGAGGGCCGGCGCCAAGCTGATCCATCCGGGTTATGGCTTCTTGGCCGAGTCCGCGGCCTTCGCTCGGGACTGCGTCGACGCAGGGTTGACCTTTGTCGGACCTCCGGCGGAGACGATGGAGCTGCTGGCCGACAAGCCGGCCGCCCGGAACGTGGCTCGTGACCTGGGCATCCCGGTGGTGGATGGGTCCGCCTCCGGCCTCGACGATGCAGGATTGGTGGCGGTGGCGGATCGGATGGGGTATCCGGTGATGCTGAAGGCGGTGGCAGGCGGTGGCGGGATGGGGATCCGTGCGGCGTACGACCACCAGGAGCTGCGAGAGGCGATCCCGCGTGCAAGACAGGAGGCCCAGGCTGCCTTCGGCGACGACGACGTCTACCTGGAGCGTCTGGTCGAGGACGCACGCCACATTGAGGTCCAGCTGCTGGGCGATAGGCAGGGCCGGGTCATCCACCTGGGCGAGCGCGAGTGCTCGATCCAGCGCCGGCATCAGAAGCTGATCGAGGAAGCGCCGTCCCGGGCCCTGGACGAGGAGCTGCGGCAGCGGATCCACCGGGCGGCCGTGAAGATCGGCGAGGCTGTCGGGTATGTCAGCGCGGGCACGGTCGAGTTCCTGCTGGACAGCGAGGGGCGATTCACCTTCATGGAGGTCAATCCGCGCCTGCAGGTGGAGCATACGGTGACCGAGGCCGTTACGGGCGTCGACATCGTCAAGGAGCAGCTGCGCATTGCCGCGGGGCGGGAGCTTCGCTATACTCAACGGGACATTGTCTCTCGGGGCTGGGCGCTGGAGTGTCGTATCCTGGCGGAGGACGCGAACCGCGGGTTCGCGCCAAGCGTGGGCCGTATCGCCCGCCTGCGAGAGCCAGCCGGCCCGGGTGTGCGTGTCGACAGCGGGATCGCCGAGGGCGTGACGGTGACGCCTTACTACGACTCCCTGCTCGCAAAGCTTATCGTCTGGGGGGAGACTCGGGCGGTGGCCATCGTGCGCATGCGGCGGGCGCTGGAGGAATATCAGATCACCGGCGTGACGACGACCTTGCGGCTCTACCGGGCCTTGCTGGACAGCACGCGTTTCTTGGGTGGACAGTTCCACACGGGTTTTGTTGAGGAGAAGCTACGGTCTGCCGCGGGCGGCGGGGACGATGGCGCTCCTGGGAGGTGGGAGGCCGATGCGGACCATCGTCTGGCGGCAGCCGTGGCGGCGGCGATCCTCGATCATCGTCGACAGCAGGGAAGCAGATCCGAGGCAGGCCACGTCAGCCGCTGGAAAATGCTGGGTCGTTGGGAGCTGATGAAGCGCTGGGGTTAGTTCTTGCATCCAAACGGCGCCTGGCACCTCTCTCTCGCTTCCGTGCAGGCTGCGTGTTGGCAAGTTGTTGGGGAGGAGGACGTTGATGAAGCACATGGTTACTGTCGATGGCGACGTGTTCAAGATCGAGGTTGGTCCTGAGGGACGTGTCTGGGTCAATCAGCAGCCATACGAGGTTGATCTGCGGCGCGTGGGAGGAGATGGGTCGACTCAGTTGTCCGGCGAGTATTCCTTGCTCCTGAACAACCGCTCTTTTGAGGTGCACGTTGAGGGCAGTGACAATGGACACAGATGGGTGGCGGTCGGCGGGCATCCCTATCGAACCCGGCTGCAGCGCGGTCTGAGTGACCACTCTCGATCGGGTGATCGGGGGAACGGACGGGCCATCGCAGCGCAGGAAGGCCCCGCTGCCCACGTGGAGATGCGGGCGCCGCTCCCGGGATTGCTGGTGGAGCTGCACGTCAGCGAGAGTGAGTACGTCGAGGAGCAGCAGGTCGTGGCCGTGCTGGAGTCGATGAAGATGAACCTGGAGCTTCGCGCTCCTCGGGGCGGCGTGGTGCGCGACCTCTGTGCGGTGCCCGGCCGGCAGGTGGCGCAGGATGAGGTGCTGGTGGTTCTGGGGTCGGGCGGTATGTAGCGAGAGTAGACAACCATCCCCGCTCAAAGAGCATCCCCGGTGGAAACCCCTGCTCGGAGTTGATCGCCAGTGGACCCCTGCTCAGGGGGGTATCGCCAGTGGAAATCTCTGCTCAGAGGTGATCGCCAGTGGAAGCCTCTGCTCGAAGGGGATCGGCAGATCCCCGTCTGAGGAGCCGAGTTGATGCACAGAGCGGCCCAGTTTCGCTTGTGTGACGCGCCGACCTATGCTACACTGGTGATGAAATAGATTCAACCCCAATAACCACGGAGGCAAGCATGAAAAGGCGCAAGCGGTCCTATCACATGCTGACCGCACTGACCCTGCTGGCGCTAAACCTGCCGTTGTCGCCAGCGCCGTCTTCGCTGGCACGGCAGGGATCCCCGCTCTACCCTGCAAGAAGGTCTACAAGTCGTACGTCGGATGCGTCTGCGCCCGGAGTGGTCGCCAACCTTGTCGCTGATACTGGCACCGCATCGGGCACTGTCGATCTGAGTTGGATTGCACCGGGCGACGATGCCACGGCGGGTACCGCTTCGTCCTACATCGTGCGCTACAACACGAGCGCCATCACGGAAACTAACTGGGCTGTGTCTACCGACGTGAGTGGCGAGCCAGACCCCAGCCCCGCCGGAAGCGTGGAGACGATGACCATAGCTGACTTGACGCCGGGACGGACCTACCATTTCGCGGTCAAGACCGAGGACGAGGTCCCCAACATCTCCGGCGTCTCGAACAGTCCCAGAGCTGCAGCTCAGACAGGGCCCAACCAGGTCTGTTTACCTCTTGTTGTCTCGTCCTTCTCAGGGGACGTGCCGACCGTGATTCCGGAGACGACAGAGGTCCTGACCGAGACGACGACCCAGCATCTCTCCGGGATCTCCGGGGATGGAGCCGTGTTTACCTTCACCCAATCGACGTCAACCCTGAACGCTCTTGAGACAGGTGACGTCATGGTTAGCGACGCGACGACCAAAGCGCCCAGCGGATTTCTGCGCAAGGTGACCTCGGTCTCGTCGAACGAGGGGCAGGTCGTCGTCGAGACAGAACAGGCCACGCTGGAGGAGGCCATCGAGTCGGGCGAGGCACACCTCAGTCAGACACTCACGCCGGCCCAGATCCAAGGGGGCGTGCAGCTGCGGGGAGTCACGTTGGCGACATCGCAACTCCAGGACAAGTTCTACTTCAAGCTGGAGGACGTGGTGCTCTACGACGACGATGGCGATCC
>CAYQZG010000022.1:26270-37160 GCA_964421785.1 uncultured Anaerolineales bacterium | reverse complement strand
CCTTTACAGGCTCGATAGGCGCGAGAACTCGGCTTCCTGCGACCGAGAATCGCGCCAGCACTCCCAGTCCCTCGACAGTCCCAAACCGATGCCGGCACGCTGCCCCAGCCAGCTGATATTGCCCACGCAAACTCAGAAGCCTCATCTCAGTAGACCAAGTTGTCCTCTGTCCATTCTCCTCGGTCATAGCTGGTGAAGATGGCCGCATCGAGGACGCAGGGGTAAATGTTGCTGTGGGCACAGAGTTCTTGGACACCGTCAGAAACGAAGTTGTAGTAGTTCCGATCGGACAGTGCCCCGGCAGAGAGCCTGACTGGAAAGCCAAACTCATTGAGCCATTTCGTTATCCGGCTGTCGAGCGGTATCTCGTACTTGGTCACCCCTAGCCACTGTAGCAGATTGCGTGATTGCTTCGGGCCAAACCCGTGGAGATGATCATCTATGAACTCTGCCGCTTGGCGCTCCTCAACAGGGCTGCTGCGCCGGCCAAGGCCATTGACTGTCTCTAGCGTATCGCCCCAGAGTCCGGATTCCAGGGTGTCGAGGTTCTTGGCAACTGAGATCGCAACCTTGTTGTACCTCCGTATGCCGCCGAAATCCCTGAGGACTTCCCGGATATGGCGCTCAAGGTCGTCTCGCTGGACGGCGACCGCGTAGCGCAAGGGGAAGGGGCGCGTATTGAAGAACCGCGAAATCGGGCTGGATGGCCCAGACCGCTGCTGTGTGGTGAGAAGACAGCCCACCATCACCCGCCAGAACCACACCTTGGATATCTCTGGCTCGGTATCACCCAGGTTCCTCTCGATTCGCTGTCTAACGAAAGGATCATCACGGTGCGAATCGCAGAAGGCACGGACCTCCTCGACATCCTCTGGTTCTATGTGCCAGGCTATCTTCATCTGACGGATGCCTCCCAGGCGCGTCCTATGTTGCGCTGCTCGCTTCGTTCCACATACCAGATCGATACGGCCCTGGTTTCCACTCCATCCCGTAGATCACAGGCGACACGTCGGTGAAAAGAGCGAACATTCCATTCTGCATGTATTGACAGAAACGATCATATGTAGTCCGCTGCGTGGGGCGGGTCGGGCGACCGGCCCGCCAGCCGTGATCGGGTGTCGCTATGGTTCAGAGAGGGTTTCCTCGAAGGATAGGCTTCCCCCATACCTTGACCATGTGATCGAAATCACCATCTCCCCGCTGGTCTGTTCAAAGCCTTCTGCGCCGACCCTATATTGCATCTGATAAGAGTCTTCCGCTGGTGCGCTGTTATACACGCTAAGTAGTCGCTCTCTTAGCAGCACCGGCGTTCCAGGGAATCCGGTAGGGTTGTGGAAAACCGCTTCCAAGAGCACTCGGGTCTGTAAACCATCAGACTCCCGCAACAAGCTCTTGAAGTCAACTGCTTCCTTGGGCCATCGGAGTACAATATCAAGTCGTCCAAGAGGCAGTTCATCATCGTGAAGGCATACGTCGTCCAGGCCGCCATCAAAACGAAAACGCTGGACTGATTCGATAGCATCGCTATGGCTCCAACCACTGGTGGGGATGTAGCAGCTTCTGCGGCATTCGGGGCGAGTGGAACAAATTGGCCGAATGTCAAGTTGTACCTTGATTGACCTAGCAGTACGCCCGCGGCTGCTATTGACCACCACAATACCCAACGCGGCATGGCCCTCCACTGGAGGGCACGCTCCAAACCCCTCTGCGTACACTGCTCCGTAGCTTGAATACACTCTAGGTAGATCTGATACGTCCAGGCGTAACGACAGCTGCGGTCTGGTCGGCGCGGTAGTCAAAGCTTCTGGTTTGCCATGCTCCGGTCTAAGCGAATCAGGCTGGAAGAACAGCGCTTCAATAACTTCCAAGTTGTCTGGGAACTCGCTCAGATGTACTTCGTGAATCGCCTTGGGACTGTTTGTGAAGTTAGTGTGAATGACAATACGTTCGAAATCACTTACCACGAGCAGCGGAGGGTTCTCGAGGTCCTCCCTATACTGTAGGAGCTGTTCATAAGCTTCTGCTAGGTCCTTGTGCCTTCCCTTGTGTTCCCAGCCGAAACGCCCTCTGTACCACGCATCTGCGAACCCTCGCTCTCCGCTAGTCTTGACCACACGCTTCTCGTAGGTGAAGTATGTGCCGGTCGGGTCAATCTGAGAGGGAGTTGGGTGACCCACCACTCGGCACAAATCGTCAAAGAAGGCCTGGAATGATGCGGTCTCCTTCAGTTCCGATGTCGACCACTTCTCAACAAACTCGCCAACGTTCATACGTGTCTCAATCAGTCTACCAGTAAATGGCTCTGCTTCGGCTCCCCTGGCATCCCATCAGCACTCTCAGTCGTCCGACAGCGCCCCGCACAAATGCCGGCGTGCGGTTCAGCAGTGGAACAGCCATGGCAACGCGACCGCCCTACGTGACCAGGGTGTCGCTGTGCTTCAACTGCGCTCGCTCGGACCAGATGTACGCGGCTACAGGTGATGACCTGTCGATGCCAGCGCTGCAATGCAACAGGATCGGCTTCGGGAGTTCATCGAACGCATCTAGGGCTGCTTGGCGGACCCTGACGAGTTCGTCTCGAAACGAGCGCTCCGAGGTGGCTTGGTGGGCTGGATCCTCCCACGGGATGTGCCTCACCTCAAACCCTGATCTCCGGTAGAAATCGGTCAGATCTTCAGCCCCAAGATCCAGTCCAGCATAGTGGAGTAGCTCTTTCGGGTGCATCAGAGAAATGATGGCGCGTATACCACTGTCGCTTATGCGGTCAGCCCAGTGGAACACTTCGGCTGTTGCCGCGACCGGAAGATCGCGTCCGCTCCCCCCAAACTTTGGATGATGGCGAAGTGGTCGGTGAGCACAAGCCAAAGCGTCGGGAATCACCCATACGAGCAACTCAGATTCATCCCGGTCCTGGAGCCTTCTGCCAAGGTCCCTCAAGGCACGGCGCAGCTCGTTGGCTTTCCTTCCGATTGTGTTCTTCATCCCTTCTCCTTTGGTGAGGCTTGGCCGCCACGATTTGAGCCATCATAGCAGGACTGCAGATCTTTCGACAGCCCCGGGGCACATGCCGGCGTGCGGCTTCTCCGCGCACCACTTGGACGCGATTCGGCTCAACTAGACTCGCGTAAGGTCTCTACCTGATCCAGCAGCGGCCGGATAACAAGCTTATCAACCGTTTCGGCATCGTGCAGTTTCACAAGTGCTCTGGCTTGATACTGGAAGTCCGACAGTCGTTTAGGCAGTGAGTCCAGAGTGGTCCAATCTTCGATGGGGATGTCCAGCAAGAAATCAGGTCCCTCGTCTGCGACCAGCAGCTGACTGAGCGGTTTCCAGAGGTTCTTATCTGATGGTTGTGTTGCGAATCCCCAGACAGCTACTGGTTCGCCGATGCGCCTAGGTGTTAGGTACACGTCAAAGAATACGATCCAAGTTGCTTTCTGGCTTCCCTTTGAGCTACCCTGTGCTTTCAAGGAATACCATCTTGCTAGCCATCGGGGCATCCACCCGCTCGGCGAATAGTATGTGTACGATCTCTTCCAGAAAGCTGTTGTGCCGTAGAGAGAGGCTAGCCCCTCACTACTCAGTCTTTCCTCAACCGCCTTGAGCAGGCGGGACACATCCTTGTGGAACTCACCTAGAAACTCAACCGCCTCGAAGACGCTCTTGCCTAGGTCACTCATACTTGTCTCCGCCCTGTCGACATTCTCACTTAGAGGTTCTCCAGAAGGATTCGTATTCTCCAACGGCCAGGAGAGCATAAGACCACCACTGCTCCCTCCAGAACGAGGGCCGCTTAGCGGAGCCGCGCCACGGTTCCATACTGAATCCTATGAACGGGACTAGCTCTTTGCGATGTAGCAGCCTGCATAGGTCGCCAATCAATTCACGTACGCAGCGCTCAGATGCATCTAGGTGGTTGCTCAAGCATTCGGCCAGTGAAGTCCACGAAAGCCAATATGCCGGCAGCGGCCAAGGGGCGCTTAGCTTCTTCTTTGACAGCTCATAGTCTCGCGCTGGTAACACCGTATGTATGGTTACAAACAAGTGGACCTTCTGGATGCTGCCAGGGTCATTCAACTTGCGGAACCACAATGCTGGTTCGAAAAGGTTCAGTAGTTCGTGTGCCATCATCTGGTTTAGGCCACGGACTTGATCCGCAATCTGATTGCCGGTGAGGCTGTATGGATCGCCTGGTTCTCCTCCATCCCAATCACTTGTACCGGACTTGTACTTGGCCTCAATGAGAATGAGCAGGGGGTCCCTCTCCTCAAAGCAGAACAACAGGCCAACATCAGCCTCACGCTTGTTCCTCAGCGTCGGCCAGAACCTGTAGCCAACCTGGGTAGTTCTTTCCGGAACGAGATAGGTGCTGATAGGTGGTGGAGCTGGCTCAATGGGAGCTGGTTCAGCCAGCAGAAGCCAGTCGAGGAAACCGTGCTGCCACCCGGTGTACTTCATCGTGCCAAAGACATCCGAGGTGAGCAGGTCCTCCATACGGTCGTGTACACCGTTCGGCTTGTCTGGTGCCAGTTTTCCGTGAAGCTCGGCTATCGTCATACTGCCACTCCAGGCGGGCTTCTTCGAGGTCGATTGAACCGTTCTGCTGATCCTTTTCGATGTCGAGGTGCAATCCGTCGCTCCTCCACAGTATACTCCAAGCCAGCTCTCTGTCAAAGACCGTCATGCGGCTTCCGGTGCGGAAGCATTCGCTCGGGGGGACTCGGTACTCCGTCGATCTGTGTCCGTGTCAGCTGTCCAAAGTCGAAGACCGCCCCAGCCAGCAAAGGTTGGGGCGGGCCTCCTGTCCAGCAGGCGTCACTCTAGTGAGAGAGCAGTCGAACGGTCTGAATGTCCTTCCTGAGGCTTTTCTCACAGCTCAATGCGCTTCCTCAGTCTCAGACAGGTGTATCTATTGCGTCCAATACTACGAGATCCACAACCCCACCACGACGAACGTCGACCGATCGCGCTGGGGCAACTCCCCAACGCAGAGACGCCGACCCAGCCGACCCGTCCTACGCCAGCCGGCGGGTCAACACCCGCGTCGCCAGGGCGAAGAACACCGCCGTAAAGACAGTCAGGACACCCAGGTCCACCACGGCCGTCATGAGTCGCCCACCGGTTGTGGCCACCTCCAGCGCCTCAATCGCATACGTCAAGGGCAGAGCGCGAGCCACCACCCGCAGGCCCAGGGGCAGCGATGCGACCGGCACAAAGACGCCTCCCAGGAACATCATCGGGAACCGGAAGGCGTTCGCCAGGGTCTGAGCCTCGAACACCTCGTTGACGGCGGCCGAGATCAGGGCGCCCATCGACGAGAACGCGGCTGCGGCAAGGATCATGGCCAGAAAGAGCAGCAAACCGTTGATGCCCTTTAGACCGAAGAAGAGCACGGTCGGGAGGAGGACAACGAGCGTAGTGACCAGAGCGAACACGATACCTCCGAGGACCTTGCCTGCCAACAGCGCCGGGAGACGCATCGGGGCCAACAGCAATCGCTCCAGCGCCCCGATCCACCGCTCGAACGTGATCACGATGGCCTCCATGCTGCTGGCGCCGAAGAGGAGCGTCAATCCCAGCATGCCGGGCACCAGCCTCTCCAGGTTGCCCGGGTCGCGGATGACGAAGGAGAGAACGAAGGCGAAGGGAAACAGGATGCCCCAGCTGACGTTGGGCGGCTTGAAGTAGTAGGCCCTCAGATCCTTGAGCATGATGTACCACATACACCGCAGGTCGTCGGTCAACATCTCACGTCCCCTTTCCCTCTTCGTCCACTTCCATCTGCTCGGCGCTCAGCCCGGTCAGCGCCACGAAGACATCCTCCAGGGTCGGTTGGAGCGTCTGGACGGCGAGCACCCGCTGCCCCTCCGATTCCGCCTCGGTCAGCGCATCTCTCAACAACGAGGCGGGATCCTCGCCGACGAAGCGTTGGGTCTCGGGCGGACCGCCCCCCTTCTCCATCGTTACCTCCACGGCCGTGGCGCCTCCTCCAGGTAGTGGGTGGTCAGAAAGACGGTCACGCCCTCCTGGCGCAGCCCGGCGATCATCTGCCGCAGGTTACGCGCGCTGATCACGTCCAGGCCCGTGGTCGGTTCGTCGAGGAAGAGCAGCGCCGGCTCGTGGGCCAGGGCCGCGGCTATGGTGAGCGCGCGTTTCATCCCGCGCGATAGCTTCCCGAAGGGGGCATCGCGCTTCTCCAACAGTCGGAAACGCGCCAGCAGCTCCTCGGCCCGCGGAGCACGCTCGTGCCTGGGCACGCCGTAGAGCTGCATGGAGAAGATCAGATTGTCGAAGGCGGTCAGCTCGTTGTACAGATTCGACGCTTCAGGCACGACGCCGATCCGCTTCTTGATCTGCGACAGGTCGCGGTGCCGGTCCAGGCCCAACATGCTCGCCTCGCCCGCCGTGGGCTCCGACAGGCCGGCGAGCATGCGGATGGTCGTCGTCTTGCCCGCGCCGTTGGGGCCCAGGAAGCCGAACACCTCTCCCCGGTGCACCTGAAACGAAATATGATCCACGGCCAGCACGCCCGACTCGGGCGGGCCGTATCGCTTGGTCAGGCCCGATACGTCGATGACGGGCGCAGAATCGGACGTCCGGTTCATGATCCTCCTTCCATTTGGTCGTTGACGAACGCGAGCTGTGCAGCCTCACGGCCCGCCCTCCCCGGTCTTCTTCATCCACGCCTGCACCCCACGGCGTGCTGAGGGGCGGCGTGTAGCTGAAGTCAACGTCGTTGAGCGCCTCGGCCGTCATCTGGTTGAACAGAGCTGCTGATGCCCGCGTCACTGCCGCCGATGATCAACAGATGAGCCATCGTCACCTCCTCCATCTACAACCGCGAGCGTGTCGCGCTCGTCCACCTATCGACCGGCTGCCGTCCGAACCCACTCAGCGATCTCCTCCTTGCGAGGGATGCGGCCCGATGCCTTCACCTCCTCGTCGATGACGAGGGCCGGCGTGCTGATCACATCATAGCTCATAATATCGTCCATCGTGTCGACCTTGGTGATGGTTGTCTCGACGCCTACGTCTTTCACGGCTTCCTTTGCCAAGGCCTCCACGCGGCTGCACTTGGGGCAACCCATGCCCAGAATCTTGATCTCCATAGCAACTACCTCCTTCAGGCGTGATACGACAGCGTTCTTCTCGGGTCATGTCCGCTCGACACGACCTGTGAACGTTGATTTCATGCGCTCCGTCTGGTCGATCTGCACCGTGCCTCCCCCGCGGTCCTGGCCGCGGAGGAGGCACGGATCGGCTCAGGCGGTCTCTTCGGCCGGCGCGCGAGCTTGCCGCCGTTGGCCACTGCTCCAGGCTGCCAGCGCCGCCAGTAGCCCAACGATCCCGAGCAGCATGGCGACGACGAGCCAGGTGCTCATGCCCTCCAGCCAGCCGCCGAACAGCAGGCCGGCCAGCGTGCTGAAGATGGTCACCAACACGACGTAGACCGCCGTCTTTTTGCGTCCGATGACGGAGTTGGTGATCAGGATCGACTGCAAGCTCAGCCCCGGGTCGGCCAACAGGTAGGCCAGAAGCACCCCGCGATGCATGCCCAGCGAGAGGAACGTCTGCGCGATGGGCACCTCGATGAGGGTGGGGAAGTACATGAAGACCCCAAACAGCACGCCCGCCAGGTTCGCCCAGACGGTGTTCCTCCCGGCGAGGGTTTCGATCCAACGCCGGGGGATGGTGGCGCGGGCCATGCCGGCCAGGAACACGCCAACGATCAGCAGGGGGATGATCTGCTTCACGAAGCGCCACATCTCCCACAGCCACGCCTGCATCTCGAAGGCGTCGAAGGCGTTGGCCGCCATCCACCAGACCGCCCCGATGAGCAGGACCTCGGCGATGAGTCGGCCCGGCACGCCGACGCTGAGGCCGGCGTCGACCGCGACCACCTTGAGCGACGCCACGAGAAGCGTCGCCGTGACGAGCCCCAGGGCCACGTAGGTCCAACGGTTGAAGCCCTGATCGACGTCGTTCAAGCCCAGCCACGCTGTGCCCGCGATGGGGAACAGCAAGCCGATCAGGAAGACCCCATGGACGCTGACCCCCTCGATGCCCATGGATGGGTTGGGCGGCACGACACCGTCGAGCCATGTCTGCAGAGAGCTGGCCCACGATCCGGGCAGGGTGAACGCGGCATAGCTCTCGGTGAGCAGCCCCACCCGCAGCGTCCCGGCGAGCAGCACGCCCAGGAGGAGTACGAAGAACACCCAGGTGCGCGTTGGGACCTTCGCCCCCCGCGAAAAGGCCCGACCCCCGCCCGCCGCCTCACTGCGGAACCGACGCGCAGCTTCGGCGTCGTCGTCGCGGAAGAACCAGGCCATGAGCATCCCGATGCCAATGCCAAAGACGACCGAGAGAATGATGCGGGCGATGGCGATGTCCATGCCGATCATGGCGCCGGTGAAGGTGATGGCCAGGATGTTCACCGCCGGTCCCACGAAGAGAAAGGTGATGGCCGGCCCAAGCCCAGCCCCCTTCTTGTAGATGCTGGCGAAGAGGGGCATAATGGTGCACGAGCAGACGGCCAGCACGAATCCGCCGATCGCCGACATCGGATAGGATACCCACGTCGGCGCGTCACGGCCCAGATACTTGGTGATGGCCTCCTTGGGGATCAGGGCAGCCAGCGCGCCGGCGATGAAGAACGCCGGCAGCAGACAGAGTAGAACGTGGGCGGCCAAATACGCAGCCAGGCTTCCCAGACCTGCCTGCAGCAGCGTCGTTATCGACTCCAGAATCGGCACGTCAACCCTCCCCTGCGATATGCACTC
This sequence comes from uncultured Anaerolineales bacterium, assembly GCA_964421785.1. Lineage (GTDB taxonomy): Bacteria > Chloroflexota > Anaerolineae > B4-G1 > B4-G1 > SKLM01. Next base: position 28,377 of record CAYQZG010000022.1, on the reverse strand, counting down.
GATTGAATATACTCGGCCAAAAAAGAAACCGCAGAGACCTGCGGCTACACAGTCGGTACCTTAGCTAGAAGCCGACTCACAATGCGGACAAGGGCACCCCGCCACAGCCCTCGGTGGACCGGCGGGCCCCAGCGTCTCCTCCAGCACGTGCTCCACCTGCTCGTCAGCCAGCCGATAGAAGACAAAGAGCCCCTCACGGCGATCCGTCACCACGCCAGCATCTCGCAGCACGGCCAGCTGCTGGGACACGTAGGCCTGGGGGCGCCCGAGGACCGTCTGTAGATGGCAGACGCATGCCTCGCCCCGTCGCAGTTCGTCCAGGATTCGCAGCCTGGGCGGATGAGAGAGCAGGCTAAACAGGCCCGAAGCTTGCTGGTATCGCCTCTCCACAATAGATGCACCCCGTCTAATATAGATCAGTCTGCATATAGTCTAGCACCGACTCGACGTTCTGTCAAGTCTGGAGCAGGGCCTTATCATTCTGGAGCGGACCCTGGCGAGGGTTTGACCATGGACCCCCTCATGCAATCGAAACACGATATGTAGTGGTCGCCCAATGCCGTTTGACACTCGGACCTTCGCAAGGTTGGTGACAATGACAAAGCCGTGAGTCTTTGGGACGGTTTCGACCTGGCGCTGGACAACGCGGGGTGGTGTCGCATCCTGGTGAGCTCGCCCCAGGCCTCCCTGCGGGCCAACCAGGCCGGGACGGGCTACTGGACCGGGACCCAGGCGTTGACGTTGTCGAAGATCACCTGGTACGGTTCCTCGCCGTCATAGTAGCCGTAGACGTAGAGCGCCATGCCCGACGGCTCACGCGGCGTCGGGAGCGTCCAGCGTCCGATGAAGGCGTCGTTGATGAAGAGGCCGATCTCGTCCTCGAGACACTCGACGATGACCGTGTTGACGGCATAGGGCTCGGTGTCGATGGCGGACGCCGGCTGCCAGAGCGGGTCGGTCACGTTGACGTACTCGTTGTCGACCAACTGGGCCACCTGGTAGCTGCCCTGGATGGGATGGATTGCCACCGCGTCCCAGTTCTCGTCGTCCTGATAGTGGCAGATGACGCCGTACTCGCCGTCCTCCATGCCATCACCAAGTTGAGCGTCAAACTGTACGGTCGTCGGTGTGAAGTCGACCGGCACGTCGGAGGCGACGTACATCCCAACGTTGTCGTAGATCACATAGGCGCCGTCGACGTAGAGCCGGCCTTTGTCGTCGTCGGCCTTCTGCGACCAGCCAAGCGCCTCCGACGAGAAGTCGTCCACGATCTGGTAGTCGTCCACATACTGCGCTCCGGTCAGGACGGGAGCGGTCGGCCCCGGCGTCTCGGTCGGCGCAGCCGTGGCGCTGGGCCGGGGAGAGGGGCTTGGGCTGGGCGTCGGCGTGGGCTCTGGTTCCGCCGGGCTGTGCGTCAGGGTCGGGGGCGGGATGGTGGCGGCCTCCGGCGGCGCAGCCGAGGGCGTGGTATCGCTGGCGATGGCACGAGGGAGCGTCGCGGGGGCAGCAGGTACGCCGGTGCCGGCGGTGACGCCGCTGCGCACCAAGGTTGAGAGCAGGGCAGTGAGGCCGACCAGCACGATGAGCGACCCGATAGCCCCGACAGCGGCGCCCAGGGTGCATCCCAGTCCAGGGCTCCGGTCCTCCGATGGTGGGACTGGCGGCGGCTCCGACTCGCTCTCGGTCAACGCGGCGGGCGCGGGGGTCCAGGTGGCGGTCGCCGGCTGGGGCGCGCCAGTGGGCGGCTCGGCGCTGACGGGGCTGCCGCACGCGCCACAGAATGCAGCGTCGATGGGCAGCGGCCGGCCGCAGGTGGAGCAAGTGTATGACGCACGGCCATCAGCCCCGGCGGGCGGCGATGGGGACGCAGGGGGCGGCTGCAACAGGCGGTGGCCGCAGGTGCCGCAGAAGGCATCGGTCTCGGCGGCGGGCATCCCGCAATGGGGGCAGATGAGCATGGCCTCTCACTTCCTTCCGGCTGAGCGCTCGGCGGCTGAGACCGGCGCGCCGCACCGGGTGCAGAACCGATTTGCGGGTTCCAGTTGGGCCCCACACCGGGTGCAGAAACGCTGCGCAGGCGCCTCCCTGCCGTCGGGACGACGGCGCT
>CAYQZG010000022.1:0-26170 GCA_964421785.1 uncultured Anaerolineales bacterium | reverse complement strand
CACCGGGTGCAGAAACGCTGCGCAGGCGCCTCCCTGCCGTCGGGACGACGGCGCTCCGCGGGCGACGGTCTGTCCGTCTCCCTGGGCTCGATCTCGGGGGGCGTCGGCGCGGCTGCCACGGACACGGATGGCTGCGAGGCCGCGACGGCCTCGGCGGGCGGCATCTCGAACCAGGCATCGAGCAGATCGGTGAGGCCGTCGGCGTCGACAAAGGCGACGGCCGCGTCACTCCCGGAGACCAGGACGAGGACCAGGCGGGTGGCTCCGCGTACGAAGAGCCCGATATCCTGCCCGATGCCCGGGCGGCCATCGGGGGCAGTGGTGCCGGGGAGGCACTGGGTGACCGTGAGCCCCACCTTGCTGACCTCGTGGAGGAACGCGTCGGTGATCGCGTCGCCAACCGGCAGGAGCGTGTAGAGCTGGTCGGGCGCCGGTGTCGCCACGGGCTCGTCGGCCAAGGGCTCGATGATGTCGGCCTCCTGGAGGGCCTGAAGACCGATGGCGACGGCGTCCGCCGTGTAGGAGGCCAGGGCGCCCGGAGGCGTGAGCTTCTCGAAGAAGAGCAGGGGCCAGCGGAAGTCGTCGATGTGGGCGTCCCCCAGACGGGCGAGGATCTCACGGGGCGTGAAGCTGACGACCGGAGGCTCGTAGACGAGCTCGGCATACCGCCGGGCGTAGCGCAGATGGTCGACGATGGCGAGAAGGGTGACGACGCCCCGGGTCGGTAGGGGGACACTGAGGTTCTCAACGGGCAGACCGGGGCCGGCCGCCAGTGCATTCCGCACCCTGGTATGGACGGCGAAGAGGGAGCGGCGGCCCAGGCGCCAGGTAGACGCGCCGCCGTCGGCCACGCCGGGATTGAGGATGGCAAGATCCTGGCCCGACTCGGCGGGCCACGCCAGGGCCTGCTGGGTCACCACCTCGTCCGCCAGCGAGGTGCGCAGCACCACCGCCTTGGCGGGCGCGTGCAGCACGGGCAGCGCCCACTGCAGCGTAGCCTGCTCCGCGGCGGGGAGTTCGTGCAAGGCAGCCTCGGCGCCCGTGGCGGCACCGCCGACGGCCTCGCCTTGCGGGAGGAGGTTGAGGCGCCCGGCCTGCAGCCCAAGGCTCCGCGTCAGTTCGAACAGCTCCTGTGAAGTGAGGATGATGTCAGCGCCGTCTGTGTGCATTGGCTTGCCTCCACGCCTAGTCGGAAAGAAGGGAATCAAAGCGCATGAGCTCGGCCCGCGCGCGTTCCACGAACTGAGGTTCTGTCAGCCCGTTGTTGCCCAGGATCCTGGCCTGCTGCTGCGGGCCGCCCCGAATCTGCTGGGCGATACCGTGCGTCTGGGTGTCCATGGCGGAGGTGGGCATGCCCAGGCGCCGCATTGGCTCCCTGGCCCGGTCCAGGGCCTTCGCGAGGGATGTGCCGTCAGTCTTGTTGGCTTTGGCCACCTGAAGCCGCACGACCTGGCGGAACTCCTGGGCGTTCATACGCACCGGATCGGCGGGCACCTGGTGACCGGCCCGCCCGAGTTCGATCACGTTCTGGTCGACGAGAGCATCGCCGGAGGTGTTGTAGGGTCGATGGCCAGGGCGGTAGACGCGGGCCCGGCCCTGGACCGATTGGCGGGCGTTGCTGTAGCCGAAGGGGTAGACGTCGCCGCCCGGGGGCAAGTTCCGGATGCGGTCGAAGATCTCGACGCCGGCCTCGTCCATGGTGAGCCCATCGCGGTGCAGCAAGCGCTTGACCTCCTTCTTGTAGGTGGCGTGGAACCGTTGCGTGAGCTGCTCGAGGGCCTCCGCGTCGCTCCCGAGCCCGTGCTGCGCGCGATAGCGAGCGACATCGGCCCTGGAGAAGCGAGACGCCGCCGTGACGTCGAAATCGGAGTTGCCGACGGAGAAGGGGCCGCCACGCGCGGTCGATCCGGAGTCCCCGAGGAGCACTTCCTGAGGGTGTATCCCGGTGTCCTTGTGGAACTGCTCCATAGCGGCCTCCATCCCGTCGTCGAAGTGGGCGTTAAGGCGCTTCGAAAGCAGCTGCCGCACACCCTGGGCTTGCCGCGTGGTGAGACCCCCCTTCCGCTCTAATGCCCCCAGGAGCTCGCGCCCGTTGCCCCGATAGAGGCGACAAATGTCGTCGTCGGCCTCCTCGGCGACGGCCTTCACCACCCGCCACTGGAGGTTCTTCTCGGCGGCCGTCAGGGCTGGCTGGCCTCCAATACCGAGCCACCGCCCGACCTGGCGGAGCTCGCGTCCGAGGCCGCGGACCCCGGTGCGGACGTAGTTGCTGACACCGGGCGCCACGTCGTCCGCGAACTGCCCCGCGGCCCCAAGCACCCGCCCGCCCAGTGAGAAGATGCCCTGGAACGCCTTGCCAGCGAGCACCTCGAGGGTCGCCCCGCCCACAGCCCAGAGCGCCGCCTCGCTACGGGACTGCCCCCGGGCAACGCCATCGCTATACGTGTAGGCCGCTGAGGCAGGAATGAAGGCATACTCCGAACTCCCGAGGGTAGCGACGCCGACGCCGATCCGCACGGCCAGCCCGGCCCAGCTCGTCGAGCCGTCCTCATTGCGCGCGGTGATGATGTTGCGGGCTATGCCCGCCGCGGTCGCGTACCCCACGTCCCAGTTCGTGACCTGGCCGTGCTCGCCCATGTCCGCCATGGTACGACCGGCCTCCCGGTTGCGAACGAAGCGCTCGATCGCCAGCGCCCTGTTCTCGGAGATCGTCTCACCGGCCCGGACACGCCGGGCAAGCTCTCCGGCGTGGGCGGCGGCGCGGGCACCGTCGGCGCCGAGTGCGTAGCCGCGCTCCTCCAGGTCGCGCAGGGCGCCCTCCAAGCCCTCGCGGCGCTCGCGCTGCCGGTCGGTGGCGTACCAGTCGGCGCGGCGGTCGAACGCGGTCTCGCGCTTCTCCAGCCGCTCTCGCTCGCGGTCGCTGAAGGCGCGGTTAGCCGCCAGGTTGCGGTTGTACTCGTTCCACAGTGTGCCGTCGAGCATACCGCCGGTCTGCGGGTTGATGTAGCCACCCTGGTCGGGATCCCATTCGTAGTCGAACTGGTTGCCCAGGGCATCCGTGAGGGTGATCTCGCCGGGAGATCCGCCGGGTGGGCCCGCCGACGGCCCGCCCGGACCGGGTCCGTAGCCGCCCCCCGCCAGATAGCCCAGGGCGGTTAGCGCCGAGAGGACCGCAGCGGGGAGGGCGATGCCGGCCAAGGCCTCGGTCAACCCCTCGGGACCGGGAATGGTGCCGATGCTACCGAGGCCGGCGATGATCTCCTCGAGCGCCTCGGGCGGGACGGCGTCCGGCTCCTCCTCCGGCGGCGACCAGGCGGACTCATCCTCCTCCGCCGGTGGGAGGTCGCTGTCCTCCTCGAGCGGCGCCTCATCGGCGTCATCGGGAAGCGGCTCAGGCGTCGTGTCGAGCGCCACATACCCGTAGTGGTAGAAGATCAACGCCCGGTCGCAGTTGGCTGGTCCTCGCAGATCGATCCCCAGCGCCAGGCTATCCCCGGGTGCTCCAGGAGGGATCTCCCACTGACCGTCGTAGCGCTGCCCCAGGACGGTCGAGTCCTCTTCGCCCTCGACGTAGTTCAACCCAAGCACGCTAACGTCGGGCGCATCGATGGGCCCGAGATCTTGGTACAACACCATCCAAGCATTCTTGCTGTACCCGTAATAGGGTTCGGAGAACCCGACGCTGTCGATGGCAGCGGAGAGGGCGACCTGCCCTCCGGGCACTAGGGTCTGCGGCGGGGGCGTCCAAGAGAACACGCTGCTGAGCGTCACGGACGGACAGCCCGGCCCTATGCAGTCCTGGGCGATCACCTCCGCGACCTCGATCTGCATCGTCGCGGACGCCTCTTCGACCGAGAGCCGGGGGCTCCACTCCTCCTGCAGGGTGAGGTCGCATGGGAAGAGCAGATCGGCCACCTTCGCCGAGGTCGGCTCAAGCACCTCGCGAGACCGCAACTGCCAAAGGCCTTTCGCGGCGGGCGTCGCAGTGGCTGGCGACGGAGGCGAGCCAGCGCCGCAGACGTGCACCTCGACGGTGTCGGGAAGGCCGTGATCGCCATCGGGCGGGTAGATCAGCGTCGGCGCGGGACCGAGAGTGGACCCGGTGTGCCGCGCCTCCTGAATGACGTCTCCGACGTCGGCGCCGGTGACTGCGTACTTGTAGCACCAGCGCCCCCCCGAGAAGGGGTCCTCGAAGCTCTCGGTGCCGACGAGGGGGATGGCGCCGCTCAGCCGGTAGAAGGCCTCCTCATAGGAATCGATCTCCGTGCCTGGACAGTCGGAACACCAGTGGAGGGACTGAGAAGCGGTGAGCTCCAGGACCGCCTGGCCGCCCGGTGCGACCTGCCCGGCGATCTGCCAGCTGCTCCCCTGGGCACAAGGGTCCTGGCTTTCCCAAGTGAAGTCCATCGAGAAGCGAGTGCCGTCCCAGGAGAGGTCTTCGCCGATGAGATCCTCGAAGCCATCCATCGGGCATCCGCCGAACGGGGGGCGATAGCCGTGGATCGCGAAGGACGACTCGCGCGTCGAGATCTCTATGGTGATATCGGGCATCGCCTGCAGGTGGGGCAGGACGTCCTCCTGGGCCGAGGTCAGGGGCGGGCGGACGAGCACCAGCGCAGCCAGCACGGCTACGAAAGCGATCGATCGGAACAGGACGTGTCTCTGGATCATGGCAGGCCCCCGGCCAGGAGGGTGGCGAGAGAGCTGGTCGCGCCCACCCAGATAGCGCTCAGCGCCGACCCGGCGAGCATCGGCAGGAGCATCGCGGTCAGCTTCCGGCCGCCGAGGCGGCCGATCTCGGCGCCGATGGCGGCGCAGGCCGTCATCAGGCCCGCAGCGGTGAAAGCGGCGGTGGCGTCCCATCCCAGCAGCGAGCGGGCGAGGATGGCGAGCACGGCATAGGGAATCAGGAGCAGGAACCCGCGCATCACGCCCGCGGCGGTCCTCCGCCAGCCGTGGCGGCGCGTGGCGCGGGGAAAGAGCAGGATGAGGGCGCCGGCCATGCCGACGGCGCCCCCCGCGCCGAAGACCAGCCCCAGGGCCGCCTGCGCCACCACGTCGCCGACGGAAGCGTAGATCGAGGCAGACAGCGCCCCCAGCAGCCCGCACGTGCCTATGATCAGAACCTGCATGGCGATGAGCGAGATGATGGCGGGCTCACGCCTTGGTTCATTCATTCGATGCCTCCCAGCAGAGCCCAGCCCAATAGAAGCAGAGCGTCACAGATCGAGGCCAGCACGATACTGAGAAAGAGCTTCCCGCCGGACATGCGGCGCAGGGTGCTGTTGATGGGCCCCAGCGCCCAGAGCACACCGGCGACGCCGAAGGCCACGGCGGTGCGCCAGCCCAAGAGGACGTGCGCCGCGAGGCCGAGCAGGATAGCGATGAGGGTGGGACTGTAGGCCAGCCCGAAGGAGCGGACGACCTCACCCGGCTTCGCCTCGCTCCCCGCCACCCGGAGGACAAGCCACGCGACGAGGGCCAGGGCGGGCACGCCCAGGACGCCGTAGATCAGGCCGACGAGCGGCATCGTGGCGACGCCCACCGGCGGGAGGCTGCCGACGTCGAGCCGGTCCAGGGCGGTCTGCAGGAAGAAGAGGCCGAAGGCCGCGCCGGAGACCGCCAGGGCCAGGATCCAGGGCACGACGGCCGCCTGCTCTGCGCTGGCGCCGCCCGGGTTCAGGAGGACGGCCACCAGTGCCCGCCACCGTGGAACTCGGTGTGGGGCGACAGCCTGTCGGCCCGGGCGAGGAGGGACCTCGAACGGATGTGCCGTTCCGGCGCCCGGCGACTGAGCCATATCACCTGACGACGTTGCTGTGCGCCTTGATCGCATTGGTCCACCTCCCCTGGGCACAGAATGCGCCCGGCCATTTTACCACCTTCCGGCGTGTGACGCATCGTTCAAATGACGTATTCGGGGCGGGTCAACCGCCGCGCTTGAGCTCCTGGGAGGCGCCCACCAGGCCACCGGGCATAGTGATGGTCACCGGTTATCCACCGCCACCTCTTGATCGGCAGGGAAGGCTCAGCCCCCTCGCTATGAAGAGGCCTGTCGCGACGCCTGCAAAGCCCCGAACAGCTTCCCTCCGACAACGATGCCCACCAGAGCGGCGAGGGGTAGCACCGCGATGCCCAGCGCCTGGCCGTACCGGGGCACGGTGCCGAGACCCCACAGCACAAAGGGCCCCAGATAGAGCGCAGCGAGACCTATAGCCAGCACCGTGGCCCAGAGCGGAAGCATCGGACGCACCCGAAAGCCCCGCCACCCCTGCCACGCGGCCACGGGCAGGGCCAGAAGGGCGACCACGACCGCGGGGACGAAGGCCAGATCCGCCCAGTAGCCGCCCAGGACGGCCGGCCGCACCCCGATGGCGGTGACACACCAGGCGAGGCCCACAGCGGCCATGAGCGCCACCGCCCATCCGCTGCGCAGCTGCGAGTTCCAGGCCGCGAATACCATCAAGGCCAGCCCGACAGCCAGCGCGATCTCCCCCTGGAGCAACAGAGCCAGCTGGCCCATCGTCTCCAGCGGCACGTAGCGGTAGTCGTCCAGGGCGACCCAGCGCCACTGGCCGTCGGCCGTGCGAACCAGGACGCCCTCCCGTCCCATCGCCAGGATCAGATGACCCGTCGCCGGGTCATGCAGCGCGTCGAGAGGCCCGGCGCCCACAGGGTCACCGGCACCCTGCACCTTGCGCCGGTAGGCGGCCCGAGCATCGTTTCCGCGCAGGTCGAACGCCATGATCCACGTCCGCCCGCCATCCACAGAGTGTTCCACGCGTACGCCGGGCTCGAACCGGTAGACCTCCGACCCATCCGGCACGCGCAGCGTCTGCGGCTTGGGCTGCTCGGGGCATGCGAGCGGGTCAGCACGATCGCTGTCTTCGCTCCACGTGAGGCCTCCGTCGCGGCTGACGAAGGCGAGTTCAGAACCCCATGGCCCGCCGACGGCCACGATCTGCCCCTGGCTTTCGTGCAGGCAGGCGATGCCGTAGTCGGGGGCCACCGCGTTCCCCAGCGTGGCCAGCGATGCCAACAGAAACACGCCCCAGGCGCGCCGCCGCATCCTCTCCCCCACTCCGTCCGCCGAGCGCCACAGCAGCCACGTGACGTAGAGGGCCGGCAGCGTCAGCAGATCTGAGGGGTCTCCGACCATCAGCGGCTGTCGACCGAACAGCGCGTGGTAGAGGGTCCGCATGGCGCCGAGCGCTGGAGGCCATGTGTTCCCCAGGGCGAAGGGGAGAGCGACCAGGGCCAAGGCCAGGCAGATCACCCAGGTGCTCCGTCGCGACATGCGCCGGGGCACTAGCAGGGCCACCACCACGGCGGCCGCTAGCGGGGCGAAGAGGAGCCAGGCGACATCGCCCAGCTTGCCCGTGACCCAGCAGGGCCAGCGCCAGCGTAGGACGAGGTCGTTGAGCAGGAGGACCGCCACGGCGCCAACCGCAACCGGGTGCGTCAGGGCCAGGGCGGCACGTCTAAGAGCCTTGTTGTCCATCGCTCCTCCAGTGTGCTACGGGCCCACCGATCACAAGGTTGTCGAAGCGCTCCTCTTATGATCTCTCACGCCCCAGCCGGATCCTTGTTTGGGCCATTTGACGCTGACCCCTGGCGAGCGGCGGCGGCCTGAGCAGCTTCCAGGACCGCGTCGTAGTGCGCGTCGTCGCAGGCCACCATCATCACGGGACGCCTTCCCCGGTAGAGGGTGAGGGTGCGCCGCCGAGGGTCCGTCTCGATCCGGTCCACGTCTCGCCAGGCAGTGTATTCGGCTTGGTTGGATTGCGCGAGCAGGCCGGCGCCCATGGCCGACGGGCGACCGGAGAGGATGAGCAGGCCGTTGACGACCGCGTTCTTGATGGCGGTGCGCCCGTGCGGCAGCCCGCCGATGCCCTCGTCGTCCAGGCGGTACATCACGCGGTATCCACCGACGGCGACCACGGCGATGCCCATCAGCATCAGCGCCAGGAACACGCCCCCTGTGATGAGCATGACCCCACCGAGGATCCGCCAGGTGTCGGCATCCCAGGGCCACTGGATGATGCCCAGAACGATGAAGAGCACAACCAGTGGGATGGCGAATACCAGCGCCAGCTGCCGCACGACGATTGGGTCGCGCAGGATGGGGCGGTTCGCCACCCACGTCAGTTGGTGCGAGGACGCGTCCTCCGCCGTGTTCACGGGCGCGACATGTGTTGATCGCATCGGTCCACCTCCACCGCAGATAAGAAGAAACGGTGGCGCCATTCTATCATCTTTGGCCGCGCCGCGCATCGGCCAAAAGACGTACTTGAACGAGACAAAGGTCTAATCGGACCTCCACATACCTCGTCCCGTCAGGTGGCAAACCCGACCTACGTCGAACCGAGGGCTTTTAGGGCGGTTCTGCTGGCCGTCAGACAAAGGGGACCAGGGCCCCATCTACCACTCGCTCCAGGCGGATTCAACGTCCTCCAGACTGAAGAGGGCTTCTACGAGACACCGGAGGCAGAGCCACTTCCTCCTGAGAATCCCCCCAAATCAGGCCACAAAGTGCCCGATCTACGGCTCTGTCGGTGTCTTCCCTTCGATGGACTTGCGCTCGACAAGCGACTGTTGCGCTTCCAGCCAGGACTGAAACTGCTCCTGAACCATCTGCTCGACGATGTTATCCTCTAGCTCCCGCTCTTCGTGCCCGACCACCTTGAAGATATAGTAAGCCTGACTCTGCTCACCCAGCGTTAGCGGCTCTGTGTGCTCTCCGACGTCCAGGCTGAACACCGTGTTTGCTGCCTCTTCGCCGAGTCGATCCGTCAGCGTCTCCTTGGGCAGCCAGCTCAGCTCGCTGCTGGAACCCGGGGACTCCTCGTCCGCTTGGATCTCCTCTGCCAACGCCTGGAAGTCCTCACCACTGTCCAAGCGCTGAACAAGCTCATCGGCTCGCTCCTCGCTGCTCACGCTTAGGAAGTCCAGTTTGACCTGGTCGGCTTGTTTCGGAAGCTCTTCCTTCATATCTGCTTTCAGTTTCTCGTTGAGCAGCGAAGCTTTGACCCAGGAGCGGTACTCTTGCTCGGAAATCCCAACCGGCTTCAGCCCCTCTCGTATGTATCGGTTGTACATCTCGCGGAAGTCCGCCTCCGTCATCTGTGTCGGCGTAGGGGCCGGTGTGGGCTGCGTCGCGGTCAGCGATTCCGTCGACGTGAGAGGAGGCGAGACGGTGGGCACCGGTGTAGCATCGGGATTGTATCCGAAGTTCGCGTGAACCTCGCTCTGGACTTCCTCGGCTTTGACCTCGATGCCGCGGCGCTCTGCCTCCTGTCGCACCAGCTCCTCTTGGATCATCTGGTCCAGAACCTGCCTACCCAGGGTCTCGGCGTTTTCCGCGTCCAGCTGCGACTGAAGACTGTTGATCTGCTGCTGGAAATACTCTTGGATGGACTGAGCGGCCGATTCCGTATCTTGGCTGGCCATAGCCTGTTGCTGCTGGTAGAGATAGCCCAGTTGATTCTGCAGCTGCAACCGCATGAACGTCACCCGGGCCTCAAAGTCGGCCGTCGTGATAGGCGTTTCGTCGACGATAGCAACGGGCTCGCGGGGTTCGATGATCCTTTCGGCGACGACGCCGTAACTCAGGACGCCCACGATCACGACTGCCACGATGCCCACGCCCCAGATGAGAATCCTCTCTACCCGTCTCTCCTCATCAAGTCGGGAGCGTTGCTTGCGGGTCAACTGCTGCTTAGGGGTACGTCTAACCTTCTTGGTCATCTTCTTCACCTCTCCGTCTGAACAAGATGCAAAATAAAAGAAGGCCCAGGCTATTCGAGGGCCTTCCTACTTGACCTCCTGAAACGTTGATGTCACGCCGTCAGCCCACAAAGGGAAGCAACGCCAGGTGGCGAGCGCGTTTGACGGCTCGGGCAAGCTGGCGCTGGTGCTGTGCACAGGTTGAGGTCTGTCTTCGCGATCGTATCTTGCCGCGATCGGTCAGGAACTGCTTAAGTGTGTTGATATCCTTGTAATCGACGTGATCAATACCCTCTTCGCAGAAGTAACAGGTCCTGCGGCGATTTCTATACCACGGGCTCATACATCCTCCTAAATAGACTCTAGGCCAAGCGCAGTGCAGATCTGCGCCAAAAATCGACTATTGCTTGTCAGCAGCTTCGGCCAAGGCGATGGTCTCGCTGGAACTGTTCAACAGGATCATCTCATTGGCCACCAATTCAGCGCGGAAACGACGGTTCCCCTCGTCAGTCTCCCAACGTCGCGTCTGCAGCCTTCCCTCGACGTAAACCTGATCGCTCCTCTGAAGCTTTTCCTTACATCTCTCGGCAAGATCGCCCCAGGCGACCACGTTGAACCACTCAGTCTCTTCCTGCCGGTTGCCCTCAACGTCCTCCTGCGAGCGCGTCGCGCCGACACTGAATGATGTCACTGGACGACCACTAGGCATATAGCGCATCTCAGGAGCGCGTCCGATTTTTCCAATCACCATCACTTTGTTTAGGCTCCTGACCATGACACGCTAACTCTCAGATCTAGGACTCAAGACGGACGACCAAATGCCGTATCACAGATTCTTTGAGCTTAAGGACGCGCTCTAGGTCGGCTACATTCCCTGGTTCTAGCTCGAACGTCATCAGGAGGTACCACCCCTCCTGCTGCTTCTTGATCGGGTAAGCGAGCTTATGCAATCCCCACGGCTCAATCTTTGTGACTTCTCCGTTGTTTCTCTTGACCAGATCCTTGACCTCACCGACGACTTCGTCCACCTTATTCTCTTCCAGGTCAGGATGAACGATGAAAACCATCTCATAACTGCGCACGTAGTGAACCTCCTTCTTTCCATGGTAGCTGCCCCCAGCTCGATGTCCGAGAGCGGAAAGCGACTAGCTTAAACGCAACAGCCCGTATCTTAACATAAAGGGGTGGTTTTGACAACCTCCCCTCTTGACTGATAGTAGTCTATCGACGAGGCGATGAAAGCTTTGAAAATAGGGTGAGGACGCGTCGGACGAGACTTGAACTCCGGATGGAATTGGCTGCCCAGCATAAAGGGATGATTCTCCAGCTCCCCGATCTCGACCAGACGTCCATCCGGTGACAGACCGCTGAAGACCAGACCAGCCTCCGACAGCACGTCACGATAGGCGTTGTTGACCTCGAAGCGATGGCGATGCCGCTCCTCGACCATCGGCGTCTGATAAGCTTCGGCGGCCTTTGTCCCTGGCACCATGTGGCAGGGATAGAGGCCAAGCCGCATCGTGCCCCCCTTATCCACGATTGACCGTTGCTCGGGCATGAGATCGATCACGGGATACTGCGTGCGCGCGTCGAACTCGGTGCTGTTCGGTTCTTCGCTGCCCAGGGCGTGGCGAGCGATCTCGATGATCATCACCTGCAGGCCGAGGCACAGCCCCAGATAGGGCACCTTGTTCTCGCGCGCCCAACGAGCTGTGTCGATCTTGCCCTCGATGCCTCGCTCGCCGAAGCCGCCGGGCACCACAAGGCCTGCCACGTCCCTCAGACGGTCCCAGCTGCGCCCCCTTTCCAGATCTTCGGAACTGACGAAGCGTAGGTCGACGTCCCAGCCATGGGCCAGTGCTGCGTGGTCTAGCGCCTCGCTGACGCTCATGTACGCGTCTTGGAGCTCGATGTATTTCCCGACGATGGCGATGGGCAAGGAAGGCTTATGTGCGCCGATGCGATCCACAAGGTCGCGCCATTCTCGCAGATCGGGTTTCCTCACCTGGAGCTCAAGCCGGCCGGCGATAAAGTCCCCGAAATCGGCCTCCTCCAGCAGCAGCGGAACTTCGTACAGTATGGGGGTGGTCACCAATGGAATCACAGCCTGTCGTTCAACGTCACAGAATAGCGAGATCTTGTCACGTAGCGATTCATCCACCGGATGGTCGGCGCGTGCGATGATTGCATCGGGTTGGATGCCAAGCGAACGTAATTCACGTACGCTGTGCTGAGTCGGTTTTGTCTTTAGTTCGTCGGTGGCGCCGATGTGAGGAAGGAAGGTGACGTGGATGTAGAATGTGTTATGGCGTCCCACGTCCCGTCGCATCTGGCGCAATGCCTCCAAGAACGGGCGCCCCTCAATGTCGCCGACGGTGCCGCCAACTTCGACGATCACGACGTCGGCGTCGGTCTGCTCGCCAACAAGAGCGATGCGCCGCTTGATCTCGTCCGTGATGTGAGGAATAACCTGGATCGTGCCACCGAGGAAGTCACCCCGACGCTCCCGGGCGATGATCTCCGCGTAGACTTGACCGGTCGTGACGTTACTGGCCTTGGTTAGGTTCTCGTCGATGAAGCGCTCGTAGTGCCCCAGGTCGAGGTCTGTCTCGGCGCCATCGTCGGTGACGAAGACCTCCCCATGCTGGTACGGGGACATTGTTCCTGGATCTACGTTGATGTAGGGGTCGAGCTTCTGGATGGAGACGCTCACCCCCCGCGCTTTCAAGATGCGACCCACCGACCCGGCCGTCACCCCTTTCCCCACGCCGCTGAGCACCCCACCGGTACAGAATATGTACTTTCGCGTTTGATTCATGTCTCTTAAGCCGTCACTCAATAGACCAAAGCCTGATACAACAAACAGGGAGAGTCACTTGCGCGACCCTCCCTGGTATAGGTGCGATTACCGTCTCAGCTGGACCTTCTGCGATTCAGTATGACTGTTAAGGACCGGCAGCTAAAGCAGGGTGGCTAGATCCTCGGCCGTGCGACGCATATCCAGGAAGACGAGCCCCAGTTTGGCCTCTTGGTGGGCCAACACGGTGAGCACCGCTTCTTCGCCTACGGACATCAGGATGACATATCCTTGGTCCCCCTTAACGTAGACCTGGCTGAGTGTACCCCGTCCCAATTCGCTGGAGATGCGGTCACCTAGGGAGAGCATCGCGGCGGACATGGCTGACACTCGATCTTCCTCGACCCCAGCCGGAAGAGCAGAGGCTATGATCAGCCCGTCGACGCTGACGAGGGCCGAGGCCTCGACGTCGGGGGTGCTCATCTGCAGATTGCGCAACCGATCTACGAGTCGTTCTGTCCTTGACTTTGCCATTTAGACTCCTCGATATTCTAGCAAGGATATTCGACTGGATTGACACTCACTCTCTGATATCGTCTGATGAGTGGCCGGCGCTGTCCTTGATGGCTCATCGAATTCGGCGCTCAGAGCTGCCGACTGTTCTGCGACGAATGACCATCTCTACTATATCACAGCTATTGTGGGGTGTCAAACAGCGCTTACAGCCGGGCAGTCGGCACCTATGACGTCATCATCGGGCGGCACTCGTCGGGCAGTGCGGGATTACAAAGCCCGGGTATCCTCAGGATGCTTCTACGGGGCACCAGAGGCTCGCCGCTGGACGCGCTCCCAGGCAGATCGAACTAGAGCGAGATCGTTCTGTCGCTCGGGAAGCTCCCCATAGTGCACGGCCACGTAGGATTCGGTGATCTGCGTCACGTCCTCACGACTCTCCGGAAAAGCCTCCTTCAGCGTCGGCAGGTAGTCGTAGGGGGTCTCGTCGATAGCACGAGGATACCCTTGGCCTGCGGCCAGAGCGGCCGTATGGGCATAGATGCGACGAATCGTCAACGCAGCAAACAAGTGACCGACGCGTGAGTGCCCCAATGCGTCCACCACGTCAGTCAGCCGCTGCCGACCGTCTTCGAAAAGCCTTTTGAGCCCTCGTTGCAGGTGCACGCCTTCCCAGACCGATTCCCGTCTTTCATCCATGGGGCCACTCGACTTCGCCCGCAGCCGGTAGAGCGAAATCGCGACGAGGAGCAGCACGATGGCGGCTCCGAGAACAGCGACAGCGACCCTTATGATCCCCAGTTGCTCCGGCGTGAAAGCCGGCCTTGTGGGTCTACCGTCCTCACCAGAGTAGCGGGGCAGTGTCATCCTGTCGAAGACCTCCGCCAGGTTTCGCCCGACTTCATAACGCTGCAGGAGGGTCAGCAGGGGGTCGAGCACAAACTGGGCAGCCCAGGCCAACGCAAAGATCAAGATGAAAACGATAACCTGCAGCGCGCGCAGCAACGGCGCGAGGATGCGTCCCAGGGTCTTCCCCGTCAACAGGGATGTAAGCCCGGCTGCCAACGCCAGGACAGTCGCGCTGACAATCACCATCGTGACCAGCCACTCCAAATTGATCGGCGCCTGGCGGCCGCCATACTGTTGGCCGACCTCCTCCGCACGGGCCAGGGCGATGCCTAATAGACTGGCGAAGAAGAAGAGGAACACAAAGTGATGATAGGGCCAGGAGAGCATCGACCCGGCGATGCCTGTACTGACGGCCAGGAGCACAACGCCGAGACGAAAGCGAAACGCAACACTCCTGCTATCGAGCATGCGTTGGGCCAGCGCGAACCCTCGCCACCAGAGGACCACGACGAGAAGGAACACCAGGATGTCGGGCGCAAAGACGGTTTGTCTCAGACTACGGTAGATGCTTCCCAGCCAGCCAAATGCCCAAATGTCCGACGCAGCGTATAGGACGCGCCGGATGACCAGAAGCCCGCTCAGTATCATGCCGAGCACGATCAGTGCGGATCTCCACCTGACGTTGATCGGGAGCGAAAACGACAAGCGGGCGAGATAGTGGACGGCGAGGATGGCAGCAAGCAGGACGATGAGGATGGACCAAGGCTTGACGTCGATCAGTGGGGCCAGAACAGCTGCGTAGATGGGTGTGATCACACAGACGTCCATAGTGCCCAGAGCAAGGAACACGAGCTCGCGACGGGTGTACGCGCGGATCTCAGGAATCACAGAGGCGTCTCTCTGCAAGCTCCAACCCATCGGCGGCGCTAAGCCTCCTGGTGAACGTGATATTGGCCAAGGCTGGCCCCCTCTGTCGGCCGCTTGTAGGCTGAGAGCTGGAGCAAGCCGGCGGCCTGGAGTGCCTCAGTCGCATCATACGATGCGCTGTTGAGACGTTGAAACACCGGCGCAGAGGGAGGGAGGTGGTACGTGGCGACGTTTCGAAGTGGAGGGGGCGGGTCTCTCTCCAGCGAGATCAGGGCCAGGCGCCGGCCGGCATCTCGTAGGTTAACCATGACCTCCGCCAATTGGTCGGTGACGATCGCCGTCACCACCACGAGGGTCGCTCCCCAGGGCAGTTGAGGGCTCTCGCGGAGCAGCACGTTCCCAATGGAGGCTATGGCGAAGCTCGTCACGCCGGCCAACATCTCCAGAATGGCCGTCAGCTGGTCGGGAGATCGACCGACCGGCACCCTTGCTGGCTGGTCAGAATGCACCAAGCAGCCATTTGTGACGAGGCCAACCTTGTACTTCTGACCAATGGCCCAGGTGGCGATCGACCCAGCCACATTGATGGTTCGCTCCAGCAGCTCCGGCAGCACGCCCTGCCAATGGTGCTCGAAGGTGGTTACGTTGAGCAGTATCGCCAGGTCGAGCGTCGACGTCGGTTCGCAGACCCGCACCTGCAGGTCTCCTTTGTGGGCCGTCGCCTTCCAGTGGATGCGTCGCATGCCGTCCTCGGGCCGGTGATCCCGCACGCCTGCAGTGCGCAACGGATCCTCGATCAGGCGTCGACGGGCACTCCGCTCGCCAAATGGATCCTTCGACGGGAGTCCAAGGTCTTCCATCGGCCATATGCGGGGGAAAACAATCAGCTTGTCGTCGCCCTTACGTTCCTCTTGCTTCTCGAATAAGGTGAATAGATCACCTGACCTCAAGTGAACCCGTCCCAATCTGTGGATACCTCGCTTCGTGCAGATGAGACGGCGCCGTCGACTCACCCGCTCGTACCAGCGAAGTGAGAGGACGTGCTTCAGTGAGCCGATCTGGGGAGCATGAGTGGGCACAAGCGCTCCATCGTCCAGCGGCAGCGACATGGGGATATCATCGCTGATCTCGAGCCAGCTCAGGGGCAACAGCTTCCGGTTGGTGATCCAAACCGTCATGTCGACGTGTTCGCCTGGGAAAGCCCGCTGCTTGTCCAAGTGTCGTTCGTATTCCACACCTCGCAGCGAGGCCTGCTTCCACCACCAAGCCACCGGGATCACGGTCAGGATGCTGGCTGCCAGGGCCAAGATCGCGCGCTCTTGGAGGATCAGCCCAACGATGACGAGCAGCACCGCCATCTCAAACCAGACTGGCGTGAACTGAGTGCGGCCTCTGCTTCCCCGCTCTCGTGCCTCCTGCTTTGAGGTCTTCATTTTCCTGGGGCCAACACCCGGCCGGTCAGATGCTCTCAACAGGCACGGGTATGGTCTCGATCACGTCCATCAAGACGTCGGTGAGGGCTCGGCCCCGCAGTCGGGTCGTCGGGCTGACCATGATGCGATGAATCAGCACGTGGGGGGCGAGGAACTTGACGTCGTCGGGCAGCACGTAGGCGCGGCCTCTGACGGCGGCCAAGGCCTGAGCACATCGGTACAGCGCCAGCGTCCCGCGTGGGCTGACCCCGAGTTCGATGTCGGCATGGTACCGTGTGGCGCGGGCGATATCGACGAGGTAACCGCGCACCGACTCCTCAACCCTTATCTCGCGTACACGGCGTTGCATGGCGCGGAGTTCCTCCGGCGATGTGACGGACGATAGCTCTTCCAGCGGATCTTGCCGCTCGAAGCGGAGCAACATAGCGTGCTCCTCTGCCTCCGTCGGATAGCCGATGGAGAGACGTATCAAGAAGCGGTCGATCTGAGCCTCTGGCAACGGGAAGGTCCCCTCTAGTTCGATTGGGTTCTGGGTGGCGATCACCAGGAAAGGTCTGGGGAGACAGTAGGTGTCGCCGTCGACGGTGATCTGCTGTTCCTGCATCGCCTCCAGCAACGCCGATTGTGTGCGCGGTGTCGCACGGTTGATCTCGTCAGCCAGCACCACCTGAGACATGACGGGTCCGGGGCGGAATTCGAACGTCTGGGTCTTCTGGTTGAAGTAGTTGATGCCTGTCACGTCGGAGGGCAGCAGATCGGGCGTGAACTGAATACGACGGAAACTGCATCCGAGGCTCGTGGCTAATGACCGGGCGAGGGTGGTCTTCCCGATCCCCGGCACATCCTCGATGAGGATGTGCCCCTCGCATAACACCGCGACCAGTGCCAGCTCGATCACGTCGGACTTGCCCACGATCACCTTCTGCACGTTGTCCCGTACACGCTCGGCGGTCTCCGCTATCATCCGTATCTCCTTGTCTCGCGGCGTGCCCCGTTCGCGCTGTCAGCCGCAACAACCCCTTCATTGACACTACCAACCAACGCAACGACTGGTTCAGCCTACGCGCCTCCACCGCAGTATATCATACCATGAGATCAAGGGCCAAATCCGTGTGGCTTCTTGCCGTGTTCAGCCGCTGGGGTATAATGGTCTCCCGTCGCTTGGTCACGTCCTTTGCCAAGCTGGCACGATGGCCGGTTGTTGGTGTTCAATGAGGCTCTTGCAGCCTAGAAACGAGGAACCATGCCCCGAACCTACGTGGCCCTGGATTTAGAGACCACGGGTGTCGATGCTCAGCGCGATGCCATCATAGAGATTGGAGCAGCGAGATTCCGCCGTGACGAATTGCTGGATACCTATTCCACCTTCGTCGATCCCGGACGTCACATTCCGCATCACATCACTACCTTGACCGGTATCACCGATCAGGACGTTCGGGGGGCGCCTCACCTCTACGACGTGCTGCCGAACCTGGTTCGCTTTGTCGGTGAGTACCCGATCATAGGACATAGCGTTGACTTCGATATCCGCTTCCTGCAGCAGCACTCCCAGGAATTCCACAATGAGCATCTGGACACCTTTGAGTTGGCTGGTGTGATCCTACCCGATGCTGATCGTTATAGCCTGAGCCGACTGGCGCAGATGTTGGGCGTCAACTTGGAGCAAGCGCATCGAGCATTGGACGATGCCCTCGCCAGCTATCGGGTCTTCCGTGCCATGCTCCTGCGAGCATCTCAGCTCCCACCCCGATTGTTGAAGGAGATTATCGGTCAGGGGCAGCGGACCGCCTGGAGCGCGTGTCCCTTCTTCCAGGAGGCGCTGGAGGAAGCGGCTCGCCGCCCCTCACGGCAACGCGCCACACCCGAGCGACTGGGGCCGGATGGCCCACTTTTCGCCGCCTCGGAAAGGGTCCGGTCGCTTGAGCCGGCTGTCGATCAGAAATCGCTCAACGTCGACTACCTTGCGTCGCTGTTGGAGCAAGAGGGCGCGTTCGCAGATCATTTCTCGGAGTATGAGTACCGCCCGCAGCAGGTAGAGATGCTTCGCTCTGTGACCGAGGCTTTCAATGAGGGACGCCATCTCCTGGTCGAGGCGCCCACCGGCGTCGGCAAGTCCTTGGCCTATCTCATCCCTGCCGTCCATTGGGCAATCGAGAATGGCGAACACGTTGTCATCTCGACCAACACCATCAACCTGCAGGAGCAGCTCTATCATAAGGATCTGCCTGACCTGGATCACAGCCTATCGTTCGACTTCGAGGCCGCGGTGCTCAAGGGGCGCTCCCACTATCTCTGCCCCGCCCGCTTGCAGGCACTTCGCCATCGCGGCGCACGCTCGCCGGAGCAGGCTCGCGTGCTGGCCAAGGTCCTCATCTGGCTTCTGGGGACCGAGAATGGCGACGGTGATGAGCTCTTCCTGCCCACAACGTTGGAGCGAAGCATGTGGCACCGCCTCTCGGCCGACTACGAGGGCTGCAGACCGGAACGTTGTCGCTTCTTTCAGCGTGGTGTCTGCTACTTCTATCGCGCGCGGCGCGCAGCCGAAGCGGCTCACTTGATCATCGTCAACCACGCCCTTCTTCTCGCCGACGTCGCGGTGCAGAACCGCGCGCTCCCAGATTACGAGTATCTCATCGTGGATGAGGCGCACCATCTGGAATCGGCCATCACGAATGGACTCAGTTTTGAGACCGATCGTGCCAGCGTGCGACGATTGCTGAGCGAAATCGGGCGGGTGAGCGCTGGCGGACGGGTGAGCGGCGTGATGAGCCAGGTGCTGGGCCGCTGCCGGCAGGCCGACCTGCCCAAAGACATCATGGACAAGGTCGAGCTTTCCATTGGTCAGGTCGGGCAGGCGGTCGACCAGGCCCTGAGCCGGTTGGATGCTCTCTTCGACCGCTTGGAGGCTTTCACCCGTGAACAGAAAGGGGACCGGCCCAGTCGGTACTCTTTCCGCATGCGTCTCACCTCGGGGGTGCGAGTGCAGCCGGCCTGGGATTCGATAGAGATCGCCTGCGATAACGTGGATCGTCCCGTCAAGGAGGTGGTGCGGGAATTGGAGAGGCTGGCCAATGGCCTGGAGGAGTTGGTCGCCAGCTACGATCTCCCCGACGCCGAAGAACTCCAGGTACAGATGCTCGGCATGGCGCAGCACCTGGAGGAGGTCCGACGGCAGATCAGTCAGATGGTTATGGATCCCTCTTCATCCTTGATTTACTGGCTGGAGATGCGACCGAACAGCGATCACCTTGGTCTCCATGCCGCCCCTCTCCACGTTGGCCCTCTGGTACAAGAGGAACTGTTTCACAAGAAGCGATCGGTGGTGCTGACATCGGCCACGCTTCGTACCAGTGGCACCTTCGACTTCCTCCGCGAGCGACTCCATGCCTGGGATGCCAATGAGCTGGCAGTCGGTTCTCCGTTCGACTATGAGAGCTCGTCGCTTTTCTACATCGTAGATGACGTACCTGAGCCCAACGAGCAAGGCTATCAACGGGTGGTGGCGCAGGGTATGGCACAACTGTTCCGCGCTACCGAAGGCCGGGCGCTGGCTCTCTTTACGTCGTATCGTCAGCTGCGTGCCACGCTGCGGGCGATCAAAGCCCCGTTGGCCCAGGCGGGCATCACAGTCCGGGCTCAGGGGGAGGGCACCTCCCGGGCCCAGCTTCTAGAGGACTTCCGCACCGGCGACCGCCGGGTCTTGTTGGGCACCAGGAGCTTCTGGGAGGGTGTGGATGTGCCGGGCGATCCCTTGAGCTGCCTGGCTATTGCCAAGCTCCCCTTCAGCGTCCCCACCGACCCGATTTTCGCCGCGCGAGCGGAGACCTTCGATCAGCCCTTCCGGGATTTCACCGTCCCGGAGACGATTCTCCGTTTCTTGCAGGGTTTCGGGCGTCTGATCCGCACCCGAGACGATCGTGGTATCGTTGTCTGTTTCGACAAGCGATTGCTGACCAAATCGTACGGCCCGTTCTTCCTCGATTCGCTGCCCGATCCCGCCATACGCCGCGGCTCGGTCACGCAGCTGCCGGAAGTGGCGGCGGACTGGCTGGATCGATGAAGCAGCTCTGGCGAATGAGAACATCCAGCACAGAACTGACGACGTAAGGCCCTTTCACACAACAGACCTTGACGTCTTGCCTGCCCCTAGCCCCCGTCCCGAGGGCGGTTTGCCCAAGAAGACGTTTGATAGCGCGCGTTAGTCGCCCCAAGACGGGGCTCAGAGCGGCTCAGACAAGCTGTGAGCTATGGAAAAGCCCTGGTTAGACGTGTGAAAGGGCAATGGGGCGCCGCGTCTCGGTGGAGCTATCCCGGGTCAGGCATGAGCCCAAGGCAGCGAGGTCATCCGCAGGGATGGCGACAGTGTGTCCAGGGCCTCCGCCAGGGGAACGCCCTCCTCCACAACGACCGCGGGAATGCCAGCTGCCAACAGACGATGCTTAAGCGGAGCGGTGCCGGTACGTCCACCGAAGCTCGCTGCGTCGAGCAGGATGGCGAACACCTGAATCCCCCGGTCGCTGAGATAGAGCGCTGCCTCTACCCAATCCTGTCGTGTCGATGGACTAATGGCGAACACTGTTGTTCCTCGTGCGAGACGGCTGCCTTCGCCGCTCAACACCTGGCTGAAGGGTATGGTCCCCTCGGCTCGCAGCATCGCGAGCGTCTCTAGGATCCTGGTCTGCTGGCGCTCCTCGCGATCGGGTTGGAGCACCTCACGGCGTTGACCGTAAGCCACCAGCCCCACAGCGTACCGCTGTTGGATAGAGACGTTCGCCAGTGAGGCAGCGGCGGTAACGCCGTACTCTTCGGTGCTCGGTTTCAATTGGAATTCCTGAATGCGCCGCCACAGCGGCTTCTCTATCTCCTCCCCGTACGCAGGGCTTTCCTCGTCGCTCCTGGGGCCGACCATCGTCGCTTGCACGATCTCTTCCATGTCGAGGAAGATCCAGACGTTTGACATGGGATCTCGTTCGAACTCCTTCACGATAAGCCGGTTCTTTCGCGCGGTGGATGGCCAGTGTATGCGGGAGAGGCTGTCACCTGGCACGTAGTCGCGCACGCCTGCAGCATTGGGTGTGACGTGGTGCGTGCGGCGGCGAAGCGTCTCTCCCCCGGGAAGCGGCCCTCTCGGCGGCGGCAACCCGCGTATCGGCACCACGGCCGGGTAGACGACGATGGTGCTCGTCTGTGGGAACGCCCGTCGGCGTTCAAACAACCCCAGGGGATCGCGACCGGAGGTCGTCAGTGGACCGAGCTGAAAATGTCCTCGCTGCTCGCATAGGGTCCGCACCCGCCAGTCGAAGACTTGACGTGTTCCCAAGCTATGGATGACGTGCCCCGGATGATGACCGGGCAGGGAGGACTGGTCGTGAACGACGACCAGTAGCTTGGGCAGCCAAGATGCATTCTCTATGGCAAGGTACTCCTGCATGACTCGGCCCACTTGGGCGCGTTTGGAGCGGGTGTAGCGCTTGAGGCGAAGCCCTTGAATCGACGACCAAGCCCAGATCGCCGACACCACGAGAATCGCGAAGAGGAGGTACGTCAGTCGATAGTACATCTCGCGCCCGGTGATTAGGGCCATTGCCAGGCTCATCAGCCCAAGGACGAGAACGAGCCATGCTCGCGGGAATCGCATCACGTGCAATTGTCTGTGGAGAGCGCTGCTAGGATGTCTCCCCTGAGAAGGAAGTCCCGCACCTTTTCGGTGGCCCCCCTCACCGCGGCCTTACGTCGGCGCCGGGCACACGCAGAGTCCCCAAGATCTCCTGCATCACCGTCTCGCCGGTGACGTCCTTAAGGCGCGCAGCGGGGTTGACGATCAGTCTGTGCGCCAGCGTTGGTATGGCGAGGCTCTTGATGTCGTCGGGCAGCACGTAATCGCGGCCATGCATCGCTGCCCACGCCTGCGCGGTCCGGTAGAGTGCCAGGGATCCGCGCGGGCTGGCCCCCAGGTAGATGTCGGGATGATGGCGCGTCTGCTCCATCATATCGACGATATACTCTTTGACCAGTGCGTCCAGATAGACGTCCTTCAGGGCCTCCTGGGCGGAGAGGAGCTCGGCGACGGGAATGACCTGCTCGATCTGTGTCACCGGGTGAATGTAGCGCTGCGACTCTAGGATGGCGATCTCCGCGGCTGGGCTGGGGTAGCCCAGTCGGATGCGCATCAAGAAGCGATCTAGCTGCGCTTCTGGCAGCGGGAAGGTGCCCTCATACTCGATTGGATTCTGAGTCGCCAAGACGAGGAAAGGTTCTGGTAGCGGGTGGGTGACCCCATCGACGGTCACTTGCAGTTCCTGCATCGCCTCCAACAGTGCCGCCTGCGTCTTCGGCGTAGCTCGGTTGATCTCGTCGGTGAGCACCACCTGGGCCATGACCGGACCCGGGCGGAACTCGAACTCACGGGTCTTCTGGTTGAAGATTGAAACCCCGGTCACGTCCGAGGGCAGCATGTCGGGCGTGAACTGAATTCGGCTGAAGTTGCAGCCCAACGACTTCGCTAAGGAGCGCGCCAACATAGTCTTACCCACGCCGGGCACGTCCTCGATGAGAAGGTGCCCCCGTGCAAGCAAGCCCACGATGACCAGCTCTATCGTTTCCCGCTTGCCAATGATCACCTGCTCGACGTTCTGGACGAGCCTCTCGGTAACTAGCTTTACTCTTTCGATGTCCATAGCATCTCCTGCGTCCATTCAAATTGATCGGTCAGCCCGCTACCTCTGGCGAGAGCCAAAGCGCGCCTATTAGATGTACACCGGGAACCGTCATCAGGTTCACCGACGGCACTACTTGCCCAACGTTGACGTCAACCGAGGCCCTCCTCCAGCCTTTCGGCGATCGCGCGGTAAGCGGCGCGCAGCTCGCCAAGCGATAGGTCCGCCGGCAGCGCGCCGCCCGAATTGAGATCTGCGCACGCGCACGTCAGCTTAGAGCGCAGCATCTGGAGGGCGTATGTCAATATCTTGGTGTGATCGAACGCCAGGGGTGGCAAGCCGTCTATCGACCACCAGCGTGCCTGAGCAGCGTCACTGCCTGCTTTCCCAGGGGGTGGCGTTCGCGCCGCTACCACGGCAACGTAGGCCACAGTGACCGTGTGACCCCGTGGGTCGCGCCCTGGATCGCCGAATGCACGCAGTTGTTCCAGGTGAACGCCACGAACGCCGGTCTCCTCCTCCAGTTCGCGAGACGCCGCGTCATAGGGCGACTCACCGACGTTGACAAAGCCACCTGGGAGAGCCCATGCGCCTCGGAAGGGCGCTCGGCCGCGCTGGATGAGCAGCACGTTCAGCTCCGCCTCCCCCAAGGCGAAAACGACGACGTCTGCCGTTAGCGCTGGACGGTCATAGCCCTTGGTCGGCATCAGAGCTCCTCAGGGTGCGGGACAGTGTCGGCGAAAGACCTTTTCAGAGGTCTCACTACAGGACACAGCTGGGCTCTCAGGGGGTGATGACCGTGCGCACGCCCCCGCCGAATGCCTCCAGGTCATCCAGCGCCTGGTTGATCGGATCGGCGTCCAGCGATACCGTCCCGGTGACCACGCCTGAGAGGTCGAGCACCCCACGACGCGCGTACTCGATCAACAGCGGCAGCTCCTGCAGGAGATGATCGGCGGCTCCGATCACCTCGCCCTCACGACCGAGAAGCTCCCTGTACGTGTCTATCTCCAGTGGCTCCGAAGCGATGCCAACCAGCACCGCGCGCCCGAAGACGGCCAGTGACTGCACGGCCTGCCGCATCGTCGAGGGGAGCCCGATTAGCTCCAGCGCCACGTCCACACCCTCTCCGTCGCTCAAGCGTCGAATCTCCTCCACCGGGTCGACCTCGGAAGCGTTGACCGGGGTGGCGCCGAAACCCTCCGCCATCGCCAGCCGTTCCTCGTTGATGTCCACAGCGTAGACGTCCAGCGCCCCCATCGCATCGGCGAGCTGTATGGCCGACATGCCCAATCCGCCCACGCCGAAGACGGCCACCGTCTCGCCGGCCCGTAGACGGCCCTTGCGAAGGGCGTGGAAGGATGTGGCCGACGAGCACATCATAATGGCCCCTTGCCCGAAGGGGATCTCGTCGGGAAGATGGACGGCGCTGCGCGCGGGCACGGCGATGTACTCGGCGTAGCCGCCATCGCGGTACTTGCCGATCATCGAGGCCTCGACGCAGAACTGCTCGCTGCCCAGGGCGCAGTAATGGCAGTCGCCGCAGGTGATAAGATAGTGGAGGGAGACCCGCTCGCCGGCCTCCACGTTGGTGACCTGAGCCCCGACCTCCTCCACGACCCCGGCCACCTCGTGGCCCGGCGTGATGGGCAGCGGGCCGACTGGCGAGTTGCCCGCGCGGTAGTGGACGTCTGAGTGACAGATGCCGGCAGCCTTGACGCGCACCAGCACGTCTCGCTCGCCGATCTCTGGTACGGGGACCTCACGTTCCTCTAGCGGTGCTCCAATTTCGACGATTTGAACGGCTTTCATACGCTCTCCTTTCTGGTATGTCGGCGCCGACCTATCCTGCTACGACTCTCGTCAACTCCCGCACGTCCGACACACTCTCAAAGTCCCAGATCATCTCGACCAGCGCGTCGATGCGACCCTCGTCCAGCACGTGACCCGTCAGCCAGCGGAACTTCTCCTCCAGGCTCTGCTCGTCCCACGTCTCCTGCGGGAAGTTGATCTCGCCCTCCACGGGGCCCGTCTCCACCGTCCGACCATCTTGGAGCTCGATGATCACCTTGCTGACGTACTTGCCCCGGGGATCGCCCTCGCAGGCCAGGCGATAGAGCTCATTCAGCTCGTCCGTCTCCACCACCTCAATCCGCCCCGCCAGGTCGCGTATCTCCTCCCGTTCGAGGGCATGCTCCAGAATCTGATCGGGACCGATCTCGCCGTCGACGACGTAGGCCGCTAGTGGCCACGCCAGGTTGAACTGCGCATCCTCCGTCGTGGATGGGAGGTTGGTGCCCAGCCTTACCGTCTCGTGGAAGGTCTCCACGCGCACGCGCGCGATCTCCTCCGCCCCAAAGTCGTGTTCCATCATCAGCTGGTCGGCGCCCAGGATGGCGGCGTGGTCCCACGCACAGCAGGCATACCGCTTCCATGCGATACCCTCCTCAATGAGGTACTGCTCGCCGATGTCCGCTACCCAGTCCTCGTACTCCTCGAAGCCCAGGAGGCTTGGGACGCCGGTGAAGCCGCGCTCGGCCAGCTCGGCGGCGACGATGCCGTTCATAGCGCCC
The DNA here is from genome assembly GCA_964421785.1 of uncultured Anaerolineales bacterium. Lineage (GTDB taxonomy): Bacteria > Chloroflexota > Anaerolineae > B4-G1 > B4-G1 > SKLM01. The sequence goes on along the minus strand of CAYQZG010000022.1, from coordinate 756 downwards.
CAGCCGATGCCGTGTTTGACCATGGCAGGATCGTCGATGTCGCGCATCATGGGCAGATTGGGAGCGTGGTAGTCGGCGATACCCAGCGCGTTCTGCGTCTGCTCCTCGCTGAGATCCATCAGGTGGGCGGCGATGGCCGCGCAGACCACCGAGCCCCAGGAACCACACGCCTGGTAGACGTCGTGCGTGGCGTGCCAGATGCGCGCTGCGCGGAGGGCGACCTCGTAGCCGACGACGATGCCCGTCAGCATCTCGGCGCCACTCAGCCCCCTCGCCTCGGTCAAGGCCAGAGCGGTGGGGATGATCTGCACGCCGGGGTGACCTTTGGTGTAGAGGCCACAGTCGTCGATGTCGATGCCATTGGCGGCGTAGCCGTTCGCGAAGGCCGCGCCGACCGCCGAGGCGCAGCGATCGTGGAGCAGGATCGTGGCCTCGTCGCCGGGCCAACGTCGCTCCGCGTACTCAGCCGTGATGCGGCTGATGGGCGTCAGTGTGCCGACCAGCGTCGTCCCCAGCGTGTCCAGCAGGGCCAGATGGACGACGTGTTGCGCGTCGGTGGGCAACTGGTCCCAGGTTATGTCAACGACGAAATTGGCGGCGAGGTTGTTGCCTTTCATGGTCTCCTCCAATACAGCCTCGTCAGCGGACGAGAGATCGTGATCCTCGCCGAATTATACCCAAGATCGTCAGGCCTGGAAAGACACAGTCTTCCATCCGGCGACAGGTCTTTGCCAAATCGATTCAGATATGCTACAC
>CAYQZG010000021.1:9569-37857 GCA_964421785.1 uncultured Anaerolineales bacterium | reverse complement strand
AGCGCCCCTTTCAGTGTCGTCATTCAGGCAGTGAGTCGTGACGAACGGGGTCAAGCTGTGGGCCAGCCAGCGGAACACGAGCCAGATACCGACCTTGCAGTACACGGTGGCGGGGCACGGTCGTGTTCGCAGTCTTGTTTCAGAACGCGGATTGCAGGAAAACAACGGATTGAGGCCCTGTGTCACGAGAAATCCGTTGCTTTCCTGAGATCCGTTGTTCTTCGACAAACGTCAGCGAAGTCCCCCCTACAATGCTAGCCGCGGGTGATCAGGGGCAGCCAGATGCGCCAGGGAGGCTTGATGTGGATGATCGAGCCGCTGCCGTCCTCGCTGACGTAGATCCCGCCCTCCCCATCCAGCGCCACGTCCTCAATGGTACGGAAGCCGGTGCAGAGGGGGGCGTGGCTGCCGTCGGCGTCAACCCGGCTCAGGCGCCCTGCGCCGTCCCCCGTGTCCTCCTCGGCCACGTAGAGGGGGAATCCGCCGTCGACGAAACGCAGCCCCTCGGGGGTGACCAGCCCGCTGGCGAAGAGGGAGGATGTCCCGGTGTTGGGATCGACAGTGAAGACGCTGGCGTTCGTGATCACCCCGGACGCTTCGTTGGTGACGTAGAGCAGCCCATCGGGCCCCGAGATGATCCCGGCGTAGCTTAACCAGGTGTCGGTCAGCAATCTCGTCGTCAGGCCGGTGTGGGGAGAGACGGCCGTCACGTGCGTGCGGAGCGGATCCTGGGGAATCGAGGCGAATTGGATGTTGGACTCGGTGACGTAGAGCGTGTCGTCGGCGGCGCGCCAGACGACCCCCTCGGGCGCGTCGAGGCCGCTTGCCAGCGTGGTCGTGCTCCCGCCCGCGGCGACCCTCACCAGCCGCCCTCCCTCGATGTCCTCCACCACGTACAGATTGCCGACGTCGTCGAAGGCGATGCCCTCCGGCGCCGTCAGGCCGGTGACGACGGGCGTGGCGCTCCCATCCGACGCGATGCGGCTGACCCGCCCGGCGCTCTCCTCGGCCACGTACAGCACCCCGGATGGGCTGAAGGCCAATCCGTCGGGCGCCGACAGGCCCTCTGCGTAGATCGTGGCCGTGTGGCCTGCCGGGCATTGGATGCGCGGGACGGGGTCGTTCGCCCCGCCGCTGACGGCGGCCTTCTCTGCCGCCGTGGGGATGGGACGGGAGGTAGGGGGAGCGATCTCTCGGGCCCGCGCGGCGATGGGCCAGAGGGCCAAGGCCGCCAGGAGCAGCATCACGGCCACCCGATGGGGGCGCCGCGTCGGACTGCGGATCGGGGCTGCGTTCAGGACGTTCATAGGCTGTCACCCTCCTGTGCTCCCTCACAGCTTATCACGACTCCGGCGGAAGCACAAGTGGGAGACTGGAAGCACGGCTTTATCATTCTTGAGCGGAACCTTCGTAAGGTTTGGCAAGAATGATAAGGCCCTGGACTGGAAGAGACGGTCAGCTTGTACTATAATTGCCGCAGGCATGAATAGTAGAGGAGGAACGTGACGATGGCGCGATCAGACTACGCACCCCCCGTCTCTCGGCTGCTCACCATGGGCGATGCCCGGGGCCAGCGCAACTGGCCCAACTACCGGGCGCTGGGCCTCGGCCCGGAGCACGTCCCCGACCTGATCCGCATGGCGCTGGATGAGGATCTCCATTGGAGCGCCTCCGACAGCGACCAGGTCTGGGCTCCCATCCACGCCTGGCGCGCGCTGGGGCAGCTGCGCGCCGGGGAGGCGGTGGAGCCGCTCATCCGGCTCCTGCCCTGGATCGACGAGTATGATTTCGACTGGGTCGCGGAGGAGCTGCCTGACGTCTTTGGCCTGATCGGCGCGCCGGCTATTGCGCGGCCCAGCGGGGCTGGGCCGCTGGCCGACTACCTCGACGATGACGAGCGCGGTCTGTGGGGGCGGCTGGCCGCAGCTCACGGGCTGGTTGAGATCGGCCAGCGCCATCCGGAGGCCCGGGACGATTGCGTCGCGGCGCTGGTGGCGACGCTTGAACGCTTCAATGAGCTCGATCCAGAGCTGAACGGCTTTCTCGTGAGCTATCTGGTCGATCTGAAAGCGGTCGAGGCGGCGCCGTTGATCGAGCGCGCCTTTGACGCCGATAGGGTGGCGTTCCACGTGATGGGTGATTGGATGGACGTGCAGTCCGAGCTGGGTCTGTTTGGGCGGGAGATTCCGCCGAGACGCGGCTTAGGTGATATCGACAAGACGATCGCGCAGCGCCGGCTGCGGGATATCGGACGGAACGATCCGTGCTGGTGTGGCAGCGGCAGGAAGTACAAGCACTGCCACATGCGCGACGACCAGCAGACGGCGCGCCGCTAGGGCGGTCCCACTCGGAGCTGGAATCCGCCAGAGGTAGAGGCACCTGGGTTGGGCTGTAGGGCGTGTCGCACGCGGGAGGTGCAGAGCGCCAGTCTTGCGGCGCTTCCCTCTCGGCTTGCGTGTGGTACAATACCTCCGTTGGCTTGGGCAGCGCATGCCCTGATGCTGCGGGGAGGCTGGACGGAAAGAACCATGGACGTATTGCCCTACTACATCCTGATCGGTGTCGGCGTTGGCTTCATCGTCATTCTCTTCCTGCAGAACTTCCGCATGGCCGTGGAGTACCTGCTGACGGTCGGGAAGGTGGCCCTTGTTCTGTTCTTGATCCTGCTTCTCGGTTGGCTGGTGGGATTGTGGGATCTTCCTCGGCCTGTGGCATTGCTGCTCTTTGGCCTGCGTCGGCTCTGGAGACCCTTCCAGCTGGATCTCCTGCGGTGGATCCGCGGCCATCTCCGCTGATCCCGCCGCCACCACCTCCCACCCTTGATGCCTCCGGCACGCCGCCGCTTTAAGTACTTGCTCATCGCCATCGCCCTGGCGGTGCTTGCTGCTGTCGGGCTGGTGATCCTCTCCCTGCTCCCCCACACCCCTGCACCTCTGCACTCCCACATCCCCACACCCTCACACCGCCACACCCCCTCCCTCAGCGGCTCCCAGCCTTCCGCCGGCGGGGAGCGTCTGGTCTTGCCCTTTGTGGCGCGCCGGGGGGCCACGCCATCCGTCGTGCCGCAGCCCTCCTCGACGTCAAGGCCGTCGCCGACGGCCACGCCGACCCCTCCGCCGACCGACTTCGACGCCGTTCGCGAGCAGCTGCGGGCCGGGGGCCAGGACCTCGCCCACGTCAAGATCGGCTTCCACCTGGGGCCCGGCGGCAACGCGCGGGGCCTGGGGGACTATCTGAGAGGGCTGGCCGACGCCGGCGTCCCGGCGGTGGTCAAGTCCGCGGATGCCTACGGTGCGTGCGCCGAGGCGCTGCGGGCCAGTCCCGACCACGTCACCGTGTTTCGTATGTCGGGCGGCGATCTTGAGCTCCCCGACTATGATCTCCCCCCCGACGTGGCGGCCGAGGAGCACTGGGCGCGCGTTCTGGCGGCCCTGCCGCCGGAGTTCGACAAGCGGACCTGGCTCGAGGTGATGAATGAGCCGGACAAGGGACGGGCTGACTGGCTGGGTCACTGCGCCCACCGTCTGGCGGAGCTGGCGCTGCGCGATGGGTACCGGCTTGCGGCCTTTGGCTGGAGCTCGGGGGAGCCGGAGCGGGGGCACTGGGAGACGCCGGGCATGCAGGCGTTCCTCTCCCTGGCGGCCGAGCATCCCGAGCGCGTCGCTGTGGCGCTGCACGAGTACAGCTACAGCGTCGATCACATCGCCAACCAGTACCCGGGGCTGGTGGGGCGGTTCCAGATGCTCTTCCAGGTCTGTGACGCGCTGGGCATCGACAGGCCCACGGTGCTCATCACGGAGTGGGGTTGGGAGGCGGAGAGAGTGCCCGCGGCGGAGCAGGCCATGGAGGACATTGCGTGGGCCTCGCAGCTCTACGCGGCCTATCCTCAGGTGCGAGGGGCAGCGCTCTGGTACCTCGGCTCGGGATACGGGGGGATCGCAGATCAGGCCCAGCGGCTGATTCTTCCCATGCGCTACTATGCCTGGAGCGAGTACTTCGTCATCCAGCCGGGGCAGAGACCGACCGATCCAAACCTCTTTGCGCCCCGCTGACTCAACTCCCGACCGATGTCGCACCGGCACAAGATGCTAAACTGTTCGTAGTGGGCTACGGAGCCTGCAGAGTAGCGCCGCCGTCCACAACCCGGCCGGCACTCTGCAAGGCACCGTGCCTAACGACGAGCGCGCTCCGCGCCACCCAGCCTGCGAAGCAGGGTTTCCAAGCTCACGCAGTGAGCCATCAGCCGGATGGTTCAGCTCCCGGCCCCTCCCGCCTCCCGACGTCTACTGCTTCTCGTAAGGCTGACCGTCGGCGGCCGGTGGGATGGCCTCGCCGACCACGCCCGCCAGGACGACCATAGTCACGAGATAGGGCGCCATCAGCAGGAACTGGGACGGAATCGGCACCTTCAGGATGGCCAATTTCGTCTGCAGTGCATCGGCGAAGCCGAAGATGAGCGCGGCCCCAAAGGCCCCAAAGGGCATCCAGTTCCCGAAGATCATCGCCGCCAGGCCGATGAAACCCTTGCCGGCCGTCATAACCTCGTCGAATCGCCCTACCGATCCCAGGATGAGGAAGGCCCCACCCAGGGCGCCGACCATGCCACCGGCGGTGACGTTGACGTAGCGGTTCCTGAACACGTCGATGCCCAACGTGTCCGCCGCGCGGGGATGCTCCCCCACGGCGCGGGTGCGCAGCCCCCACCGCGTGAAGAAGAGGATGATGTGCGTCGCCGCCAGCAGGACGAACAGCAGGTAGACCAGTCCATTCTGCTCGAAGAACACCGGTCCTAGGACCGGTATCTTGGCCAGAAGCGGGATCGACATGCGGGGGAAGATGCCCGGGTTGTTCAGCTGCTGAAACTCCGTCAGAATACGCGAACTGAGGAAGCTGGTGATGCCCGTGGCCAGGATGTTGATCGCGGTGCCGGCTATTATCTGATCGATCTTGAAGCGCACGGCCAGTACGGCCAGGAGGAGCCCCAGGAGGGCCCCGACGCCGAGGGAGGAGAACAGGCCGAAGAACTGTGCCACGACGGTCGGCCACGCCCAGACGTTGGCGGCCAGGCTCCCCATCAGGGCGGCCACGAAGGCCCCGGTCAGCATCATACCCTCGATCCCTATGTTGATCACGGCGCAGCGCTCGCAGATCACGCCCGAGAGCCCGGCCAGGGCGATGGGCACGGCCCGCAGGAGGGCGCTGCTCAGGAGCCCGGTCAGGTTGAGCGACTTGTCGCGCGCGGCCCAGGTGAGGAAGGCCAGCACGAAGAGCCCTGCCACGATGCCGAGCACCAGGTTGACGCGACGGAACCCCCGGGCTAGTTGCCATCCCCCGATGAAGGCCGAGAGGATGATGAAGATATACAGGGCTGTCGTGGTGGAAAAAGTGACGACGGGCACCGTCAGCGACTCCGATTGCCGCGGCATCAGGTCGAACGTCGTGGTCTGCCCCTGCGTGGCGCCCCGAGCGAACAGCAGGTAGATCAGCAGACCCGCCCCCAAGAAGACCAGTCCGAAGGTCAGCGCCCTGCGATGCGACTTCACCGTGGTGCTGCCGCGGTCCCGTGCTTCACTCATGTGAACCTCCTGTCGAATCGTACAAGGCGACCTGATGCATCCTCGTCTGCCCCGGTGCGGCGAACGAGCCCGGGGTCGGCGACCGTAAGGGTAAGTGACTTGCCTGGCGACCGGTCTTGCCGATCATGTGCTGCCCCAGCCCCGCGTGAAGACCGCCTCGGCCTCTTTCTCGGGCGCGCGGATGCGATAGATGAGGCGAATCACCTCGGGGGCGGCGATAAAGATGATGATCAACGCCTGGACGACCTGGATGATGTCGACGGGAATGAAGGCGGGCGGGGCCTGCATGCGCTGGGCGCCGGCCCTCAGGAAGCCAAACAGGAGTGAGGCCCAGAGGACCCCAAACGGGTGGCTCTTGCCCAGGAGCGCCAGGGCGATGGAGTCAAAACCGTAACCGGAGAAGAAGGCATTGGGCATATAGTGGAGAACGCCCAGAATATCGTGCGCGCCGGCCAGCCCGGCCAGCCCACCGCTGAGTGCCATGGCCAGCACGAAGTTGCTTGCCACGTTCATCCCTGCCGTTCGCGCTGCGCGGGGATTGGCGCCCACGGACCGGATCTCAAAGCCGATGGTGGTCTTGAAGAGCAGCCAGTAGACGAAGGCCACCGCGGCCAGCGCCACGAATATCCCGGTGTTGAAGCGCATCGACGGATCGTTGGGGAAGAACTGCGGCAGGTAGGCGCTCGGCTCGATCTCGGGACTCACCGGCAGGTAGGCGCCGGGTCGCGCCATCGGTCCGCCCACCTGAAGGAGGAAGTCCGCCAGCCGGTAGGCGATGTAGTTGAGCATGATGGTGTTGATCACCTCGTGGGCCCCGGTCCTCGCCTTGAGGAAGCCGGCGATGGCGGCCCACAGACCTCCGCCCACGATCCCGGCCAGCAGGCACAGGGGCAGGTGGATGATCCACGGCACGCCCTGGAGGCTGTAGCCCACGAACACGGAGGCCAGACCACCGATGAAGTACTGGCCCTCGGCGCCGATGTTGAAGAGGCCGCAACGGAAGCCGAGCGCCACGGCCAGGCCGGCGAAGATGTACGGCGTGGAGATGCGCAGGCTCTCGGTGAGCGGGCGGATGCCCTTGATCAGCTCCGCGGTGTCCCCCGACTGGCGGTAGATGCGAATCCCCTCGGCGATGCGTGCCGGGCTGCCGAAGGCGCCCTCAAAGAGCGACTTGTAGGCCAGCGCAACCGACGCCCATGCGGCAGAGAGGCCGGGCCCCAGGCCCTCACCGAACGCCTCCCAGACGGCAGGATCGAAGACGGCGATCATGATGCCGCCGATGATCAGTGCGGTGAAGATGGCCAGCACGGGCATTAGCGCTGCTTGCCAGTTCCAGGTCATCATGCGTGTCATGAAACCTTTGCGCAGATCCTCGCCGCTTGGTCCCACGTAGGTGCGGATGCGGCCGCTGCGCAGCCCGCTGGCGACCTCCTGGATCTGGCCGCGCACCTCGGAGGGCACGGCGGTGTCGGCTTCGTGGTAAGGCGCCAGGGAGACGCCGTCGTTGGACAGATCGAAGCGCATGACGCCGCTCTGGAGTCCCTTGGCGACCGCCTGGGTGATGGCGACGTACACCGCCTGGTCGACCCGCTTGACCGCGCTGGTGAGGATCCACTCGGAACCGCTAGCGCGGCCCTCGTCAAAGGTGGTGATCCACTCGTCCTGATCGACCCCGATCACCCAGGCCCCCTGCTGGGCGGCGGCCCGGATGGCGGCACTGCCGCTCTGCCCGGCCGCGGCGAAGACGACCTCGGCCCCGTAGGTGACCAACTCTCGCCCCGCTTCCTTGCCGGCGTCCTCGTCGGTGAAGGAATCGGTGGTGGTGTCGAGCATGTCGGCGCGGCGGTTCGTGTGGGCCAGGCCGTGCTCGAAGCCGCGATGGAACTTGCGCACCGGCGACACGTCCTGCCCCCCGACGAAACCAACGGTGCCCTTCTCGCATATCAGGCCCGCCAGCGCGCCGGCCAGGAAGCCCGCCTGATCCTCGGCAAAGAGAAGCCCGGTGACGTTCTTGCTATCCTCCGGGGGCTGGTGATCGACGACGATGAAGTGGATGTCCGGATTGCGCAGGGCTATGCGCTCCACCTGGGAGCCCGTCCTGGAGCCGATGGTGACGACGAGGTTGCAGCCCTGCTCGATTGCCTGCTCCAAGTTCTCTTCGTAGGCTTCCGGGGTGTCGGTTTCGATCACCACGGCGTCGAGGCCATGGTCCTCGACGGCGCGCATCAACCCTTCATAGGCATACTGGTTGAACGTGCCGTCGTCGATCTGGCCTACGTCGGTGACCAGGCCAACTTGCAGCTCATCAGGCGACTGTTGCACGGGCAGCCTCCTTTCGACCTTCCTTGACGCCTGCCATCAGCAGGCCGATCTCCTCTCGCGTCGCCTCTCCGGCGGTCAAAATGTCGACGATCTCTCCCTCATACATCACGGCGATGCGGTCGGATAGACTCATCACCTCCTCCAGCTCCGGCGAGACCAGTAGAACGGCGGTTCCCTCGTCGCGCTTCTCGATGATCCGTCCGTGGATATACTCGATGGAGCCGACGTCCAGCCCGCGCGTGGGCTGTGAGGCGATAAGCAGTTTGATAGGACGCGAGAACTCGCGGGCCACGATGACCTTCTGCTGATTCCCACCGGATAGGTTGGAGACCGGCGCGAGCACGCTGGGCGTGCGCACGTCGAACTCGCGCACGCGTTTCTCCGCTGCGGCCAGGATTTCATCCTGATTCAGGACGACCAAGCGCGCAAAGGGGTCGACGTAGTAGGTGTTGAGCACCAGATTGTCGGCGACCGGGAAGCTGAGAACCAGTCCGTCCTTCTGGCGGTCCTCCGGGACGTGGGCCACGCCCTGCTCCAGGATGCGGCGCGGCGATGCTCCCGTCACGTCCTTGCCCAGAATCCGCGTCTGCCCGGACGCGACCTCGCGCAGGCCGGTCAATGCCTCGACCAGCTCCGTCTGTCCGTTCCCCTGCACGCCGGCCACCCCGAGCACCTCGCCGGCCCGCACTTGGAAGGAGACGCCGTCGACCGCCACGTTGCCCCGATCGTCGATAACCCTCAGGTCCTCCACCTCCAGCACCGTCTCCTCGGGTCGGGCGGCTCCCTTCTCAACCTGAAGCACCACCTCTCGCCCGACCATCATGGCGGCCAGGTCACTCTCAGAGGTCTCTTGCGGCGTGGTGGTCCCGACCACGCGCCCGTTGCGGAGGACCGTGATGCTGTCGGCGATATCCATGACCTCGTTCAGCTTGTGGGTGATGAAGATCACGGACTTGCCGCGGTCGACCAGGGTCTGGATGATGTCGAACAGATCCTCGACCTCCTGCGGGGTGAGCACGGCCGTTGGCTCGTCCAGGATCAGGATATCGGCTTCGCGATAGAGGAGCTTGATGATCTCCACGCGTTGCTGGACGCCCACCGAGAGGTCCTTGATGTAGGCGTCCGGATCGACCTGGAGGCCGTATTGCTTGGAGATGGTCTCCACGCGCCGGGCGGCCTTCGCCTGATCCAAGAAGACCCCGTTCTTGATCGACTCGACGCCGAGCATCACATTCTCGGTGACGGTCAGGACGGGGACCAGCATGAAGTGCTGGTGCACCATGCCGATGCCCTGGGCGATGGCGTCATTGGGATCCGCGATCGTGGCCCGCTCCCCGCGGATGAAGATGTCGCCCTCATCCTGGGTGTAGAGGCCGTAGAGCACGTTCATCAGGGTCGTCTTGCCGGCCCCGTTCTCGCCCAGGAGCGCGTGGATCTCGCCCTCTCGGAGAGTCATGTCGATGTGATCGTTGGCGAGAACGCCGGGGAAGGCCTTGGTGATGCCGCGCAGTTCCAAAACAGGAGCTGGCGAATCATAGGTTGGGGACACCGTTGCCTCCTTGCTTTGACAAACGCTCTGGTCTATAGGCGATTCTTGCTTGAGCTTTGGGTAGTATACGGGAAAAATGGACGATGTCAAGAGATCCTTTGCCCGGGCACGGCTTCATCGTTCTCAAGGGAGCCAACGTGACCGGCACTTGAGAGCACGGCGCCGGCATCCGAATCGCCTTCAGAGAACATCGCGAGAGCTTTCCCGATAGCTTAGCCAGGGTTAGCACTACAACCGCACGTGCCAAAGGAGCAGACTTCTGAAGTCTTAGAGCCCATGCCCAACGCAGTATAGGGGCGCTCACAGAACCATTCCTGGCCTGTCTAGCATGATCGTGCAGACGTCGGAAGTCTCTTGGCGGGAAATGAGGTTGCAGTATTAGGCAATCAAGCCGCACTCCTAAGTGCCAGGGTCGACACAGCTTGCCCCCTTGACAGTCTAATTCCTTTGTGGTACAATATATTCACCTTATAGTCAACGAAGCCTCACATTGCAGCACCATCACTGCTCCTTAACAAAACAGGTAACTATTCACCTCTTGCTCAAGCGGATCCTATTCTGGGGTGTTGCGTGCAGAATCGCCGGATCACGGATCCGGCTGGAGCGTGGAGGGCCACAAGGTGAATAGTTACCAAAACAAATATGACACACACACCCTCCCTCCTCCCTCGTCCATCGTCCATCGTCCGCCGTCGACCGTCCGCCCTCCAGCCAAGCTATGTTTGGGTCTCCTGAAAGAAGCTCGCGAACCCGTCCCTGGGCTGGCAAATCGCCCCGAGACGGGGCTCAGAGCACCTTTCTTCAGTAGAGCTATGTTTGTTTCTCAGAAAAAAAGTTGCCAGCCATATCCGCCGGCGCCGCCCCTGACCGCCGCTGCTGCCCCTGACGTTCCACGCCGCCCCTCTCGCCCCACCGCACCCCCACACCCTCCATCACCCACGATCGACCGCACCACAAAGATGACTGGCACCCTTTCTTGTGTGAGCTTGCCCTCTTTTCTCTTTGGGATATAATAGTCACCTGGGTCAAGCTTGATGTGCTGCTCATAAAGGAGGTGAGGCTATCGGAGGTTGTCCCTATAGGTCCCCCCGTTGAACGAGATAGACTCGTTCTACCTAGACTTCCAGTTTCAGATAGAGGAGGAGAAAACTCATGCGCAAATTCCTACTAGCGACGTTGAGCCTACTGACAGTCATCACGATGTTGGTGGCTTGCGGACCGCAGCCGACAGAGGCGCCGACAGAGGCTCCCACAGAGCCCCCTGCCGCAGAGCCGACCGAGCCGCCAGAAGAAGAGGAAGAAGAGGTGTTCAAGGTCGGCCAGGTGACGGACGTGGGTGGCATCGACGATAAGTCCTTCAACGCCACGGCCTGGAAAGGCATGCAGGCGGCCGAGGACCAGCTGGGTGTCGAGATCGCCTACCTGGAGTCGCAGCAGCAGACGGACTACGCGCCCAACATCACTCAGTTCATCGACCAGGGCTACGACATGATCGTCACGGTCGGCTTCTTGCTGACGGACGACACCTTCACGTTCGCCCAGCAGAACCCCGACGTCTACTTCGCCGGCATCGATCAGTTCTACGAGGAGACCCTGCCCAACCTGCTCAGCTTGAGCTTTGCCACCGATCAGGCCGCTTTCTTGGCCGGCTATGTGGCGGCGGGGATGACGGAGACGGGCAAGGTGGGGACCTTTGGCGGCATCGAGATCCCGCCCGTGACCATCTTCATGGTCGCCTACGAGGCCGGCGTGGAGTACTATAACGAGCAGCACGGCACGAACGTTGAGGTGCTGGGCACCGACCTGTTCGTCGGCAACTTCGAGTCCACCGACGACGGCCGCCGCGCCGGCGAGGATCTGATCTCTGAGGGCGCGGATGTCATCATGCCGGTCGCCGGCCCTGTGGGTCTGGGCACCGCCGCGGCGATCCAGGAGAACCCGGGGACGATGCTCATCGGCGTCGACACCGATTGGTGTGAGAGCGCGCCCGAGTACTGCGACGTCACCCTGACCAGCGTGATGAAGCGCATGGACAAGACGGTGCCGCTGGCGATTGAGCAGGCCCTAGATGGCACGTTCGAGGGCGGCTTCCTAGAGGGCACGCTGGAGAACGAGGGTGTCAGCCTGGCGCCCTTCAACGAGTTCGAGGACGAGGTCCCTGCTGACCTGAAGGCCGAGCTAGATGACGTCCGAGCGGGCGTGGTCGCCGGCAACATCAGCACCGGGTGGCCCGTTGCGGCGGAAGGGGAAGAAGAGGAAGAGGCCGCGGCTCCCGAGGGCACCTTCGTCTTTGGCCGTGGCGGCGACTCCGTGCAGCTCGATCCGGCCGTGGTGACGGACGGCGAGAGCTTCCGCGTCACCGGCCAGATCCTGGAGCCGCTGTTCCAGTACGAGGACAACGGCACGCGGCCGATACCGGCGCTGGCTACTGACTACTCGGTCAGCGATGACGGCAAGGTGTGGACCATCAACCTGCGCGAGGGCGTCAAGTTCCACGACGGAACCGACTTCAACGCCGAGGCGGTGGTCTTCAACTTCGAGCGGCAGCGCCTGACGGATCACGAGTACCACTTCGAGAGCCAGAACTACACCTACTACGGCTACATGTGGATGGGCTTCGACGATGACAGCATCATCCAGGCCGTCGAGGCGGTGGACGAGTACACGGTGGAGTTCACGCTCCGCGAGCCGCTAGCCCCGATGCTGGCCAACCTGGCCATGGATATGTTCGCCATCTCCAGCCCGGCGAAGATGAAGGAGTGCGGCGAGACCTACGGCACCCCGACCTGCGGCGCAGTGGGCACCGGTCCCTTCAAGTTCGTCGAGTGGGTTGAGGACGACCACATCACGGTCGAGGCCAACACGGACTACTGGGGCGGCACCCCAAGCATTGGCAAGGTCATCTGGCGCGTGATCCCCGATGACTCGGCCCGCTTCCTGGCTCTCCAGGGCGACGACATCCACGCGCTGGAGCAGGCGGGCATCGAGGACATCAAGACCGCCGAGGAAGATCCCGACATGTACATCAAGGCGACGGGGCTGAACACCGGCTACCTGGCGCCCAACTACCACATCGAAGAGCTTCGGGATCCTCTGGTGCGTGAGGCGATCTACCACGCCATCGACCGCGAGGCGATCCGGCAGGCCTTCTACGGCAGCTATGGTGAGGTGGCGAGCACGTTCCTCCATCCTTCTATGTGGGGCCGCCCAGATCTTGAGGACTGGGAATACAACCCCGATCTGTCGAGGGAGCTGCTGGCCGAGGCCGGCTACCCGGATGGTCTGAAAGAGGTCACCAACATGGACACGGGCGAGGTTGGGCCGTTGAAGGTCTACTACATGCCTGTGACACGGTTCTACTACCCCAGCCCGAAGGAGATTGGCGAGGCCATAGCGGCCGATCTGGCCAAGGTAGGCATCGAGACCGAGCTGTACCTGGAGGGTGACTGGCCGACGTATCTTGACGCCAACACCAACGGGACGTTGTACGGTCTGTATATGCTAGGTTGGGGCGGCGACAACGGCGACCCCGACAACTTCCTGAACTTCCACTTCGGCCAGGTGGGCAAGGAGGGCGGGGACCCGCAGGCCGGATGGTACTACAATCCGGAGCTGGACGAGCTGCTCGACGAGGCAGCCGTCACGGTCGACCAGGAGGCTCGCGCCGAGATGTACAAAGAGGCCGAGCGCATGCTCCACGAAGATCGTGCCTGGCTGTGGATGATGCACAACAACACGCCACGCATCTTCTCCTCGAAGGTCGAGGGGTTCGTGGTGCAGCCGGTTGGTGCGGATAAGTACGAGGGCGTGACGCTTAAGGAGTAAGCTGGCTACAGCTTTGATGTGTAGCGGGCGGGCTTCTAGCGCCAGCCTGTCGTGATGCACTATGGGGAGGCAAGAGAGAGGCGACTCTCTCTCGCCTCCTCATTTGCAAAGACTGTGTTGAGGATGTAGGATCGGCCTGCTGATGGTGAGCCGGTTCTCTAGACGTGGGCGACGATATCAAGAGCTAGGAGTGCCCTGGTTCTGTCTTGGCAGTTCGTGGCCAGAGTTGCAAGGAGCGATTCGTGACCCGATACCTAGTCAGACGTCTGTTCTCGTTCATCCCCACCCTCCTGGGGGTGAGCGTTCTGGTGTTCTTATTCATTCATTTGGTCCCCGGTGACCCCGCTCTCGTCATTCTGGGCGAACATGCTACAGAGGAGAGCGTGGCGGAGATTCGGGAACAGTTAGGCCTGGACAAGCCTCTCTTCCTCAACTTCGAGGCCATGGGCCAGGTGTTTCGCGGAGAGATCGGGCCGGGGGCTGGTGTTGTGCAGTTTTTTGATTCCCAGTATTTACGTTTCGTGGGACGCTTGCTGCGTGGAGATCTGGGGCGCTCGATTCATGAGCGCACTCCCATCGCGGATACACTGAAGCTCAAGTTCCCGGCCACGTTGGAGCTGACGATCTTCTCTATGACGTTTGCCATCGTCGTCGGCGTCCCCGCCGGGATCATCTCGGCCACGCGTCGCAACTCGATTTTCGACAATGTGAGTATGGTCGGGGCGCTGGTCGGTGTCTCCATGCCCATCTTCTGGCTGGGGCTGATGTTGATCTACTTCTTCGGCGTGCAGCTGGATTGGTTTCCCACCTACGGAAGGATTCCGGTTGATTTCCCTTTGGAGACTGTGACCGGTCTCTACGTGGTCGACAGCATCATCGCCGGGGATTTCACGGCCCTGGGGCGGGTGCTCAAGCACCTGACGATGCCGGCCATTGCCCTGGGGACGATTCCTATGGCCACCGTGGCGCGTATGACGCGGTCGAGCATGCTTGAGGTGCTTCAGGAGGACTATATCCGGACGGCCTACGCGAAGGGGTTGCGGGAGCTGGTGGTGATCAACCGACATGCGTTAAAAAACGCCATCTTGCCCGTGATTACCATTGTCGGGATGCAGTTTGGTGCTCTCATGGCCGGAGCGATCATGACCGAGACGGTGTTCTCCTGGCCTGGCATGGGCAAATGGGTCTACGATGCTATTCTGGCGCGAGACTATCCGGTCGTGCAGGTAGCCGTCATGATCATCACCGTTGTCGTGGCTGTGATCAATCTGGTCGTCGACATCTCCTACAGCTACCTGAATCCCAAGATCGGCTATGAGTGAGGGTATGATGAGTAAGCGGACTGACCAAGAGACGAGGTCATCGAAGGACCTGGTATCCCGCACGCATCGCTCCCCGTGGGGGGACGCCTGGCGGCGGTTGATCTCTCTGAACACCGCGCGTCTGGGTCTGTTCATTATTGGTTTCCTGCTCCTGGTGGCCGTGCTGGCCCCTGTTGTGCACGAATACAATGCCAAGGCGGACTCCAACCTGAGGCTGCGGCTCAAGCCACCTACCCGCGAGCATCCTCTGGGGACCGATGGCTTGGGCAGGGATGTGTTGGTGCGACTGATCCACGGGGCCCGGTATTCGCTGGGCGTGGGTATCATATCGGTTAGCATTGGGCTGAGCATTGGGGGCTTGCTGGGCCTGCTGGCGGGGTTCGTGGGAGGGTTGGTGGAAGGCGTAATTATGCGCGCGATGGATATCATCCTCGCCTTTCCGGCCATGCTTCTGGCCATTGCCATCGTTGCCGTGCGCGGACCAGGGCTGAACAACACCATGGTGGCCGTCGGGGTGGTGTTCATTCCGATCTTTGCCCGTTTGGCCCGGTCAATGGTTCTTGCAGTGAGGGAGAATGAGTATGTCACTGCTGCCGTTTGCGTTGGCGCGCCCCAATCGCGTATCCTCTTCCGGCACATCCTGCCCAACGTTCTCTCTCCCATCATTGTGCAGGCCACGCTGGGTCTGGCAAGCGCCATACTCTGGGCAGCTGGGCTCGGCTTCCTCGGCCTGGGACAACAGCCTCCGAAGCCAGAGTGGGGAGCTATGCTGAGCGACAGCTACAAGTATCTATCCAAGGGCGCATGGTGGGTTATTGTGTCGCCTGGGGTGGCCATTATGCTCACGGTGCTGGGTTTCAACCTGCTGGGCGACGGTCTCCGTGATGCCCTTGACCCGCGCCTGACGTATTAGCGCCGGCTTGACGTCTCATGCAGGCCTGGGGACCCTGATGGCCTTCGAAAGCCATCGGGGTCTTTTCGCTATGTTGCAGCCCAGAAGCCACAGCGGACCTCTATCTTTGTGGTGAAAGCCTTCGTAAGGAGTCGACGATGGGAACAGACGGTCTGGACATGCTTGAGAAGCACATCATCGGCGAGGTGTGGACCTCGCCCGAGATCTACGCCAACGTGGAGCGGTTGTGCGATCTGGGCAGCCGCTTCTCCGGGACGGAGAGCGAGCGCCAGGCCCGAGATCTCATCAGGGACACGTTCGAGGCCTATGGGTTGCAGAACGTTCGCTTGCCGACGTTCGACTATCTGGCCTGGAGACGGGGCGAGGCGCGGGTCGACATCGTGCACCCGACGCGGGCGGCGCTACCCTCGGCGCTATCGCTCGTCTATTCCCCGAGCACGCCCTCCGGCGGGCTGCGAGCCGAGGTGGTCGACGTCGGGAAGGGCACCAAGGCCGATTTCGCTGCCCGGGGAGATGAGATTCGAGACAGGATCGTCATGGCAAGTAGCGACAGCCCTCGCGGGCAGCGACGGGTCCATCGCCGTGAGAAGTACGGCCGCGCCGTGGCTGGCGGTGCGGTCGCTTTCCTCTTCGTGAACCACCTACCCGGCATGCTGGCGCCGACCGGCAGTTTGCGCGCCGGAGAGCTGGCCGAGATTCCGGCGGTGGGCCTGAGCCACGAGGACGGCTTCGTGATTCGAAGGGCCCTCCGCGACGGGGATGCAGTTGAGATTGAGATGTGCTTGACCAACCGGACCGATCCGGCTGCGTTCAGTCACGTCATCGGAGAGGTGCCGGGAGGGCGAGATGATGGCTATGGCGGTAGCCACGTGGTCGTCGTCGGTGCGCACTACGATGGCCACGACATCAGCCAGGGCGCGGTGGACGATGCGTCCGGCACGGCTCTGGTGATGGAACTGGCTCGTGTCTTCGCTCCGCTGGGCGGGCAGCTACGCAGCGCGGGGAGCCGCACGCTGCGCTTCGAGGCCTACGCGGCCGAGGAGCTGGGCGTGTTGGGCTCGACGCGCTACGTCAGCGGTATGAGCGATGCGGATGTAGAGGCCGTGGACTTCATGCTCAACTTGGATGGCGCTGCGCTGGGCAGTGGTCGCGGCTTGTCTCTGCAGGGTCTGGAGGAGCTTTCTCCCCTCTTCGCCAGCTTTGCGCGGGAGATGGGGTATCCGCTGCGCCTTAGCAGCGGCGTGAACACGGCGTCGGATCATTTCCCCTATCTCATGCGCGGCGTGCCGGCTGCCTTCATGGGCGCCCGGCGGCCTCCCGGCCTGGGACGGGGATTCGGCCACACCAAGGCCGACACGATGGACAAGGTGGACGAGGTCGAGCTGCGGGAGAGCGCCATGGTGGCTGCCCGGCTCTTGCTGCACCTGGCGACGGTGGAGGGTCCGATTGGCCGCAGGCGCACGCCGGAGGAACTGAAACAGCTGCTACTGGATCACAACCTGGAGGAGCCGCTCAGGGCACAGGGTAAGTGGCCCTTTGATTAGTGCCGGGCGTGCCTGGGGTAACCCGTCGGTCTTGTGAGCAAACTTGGAGTCCCTGTCCCTGGATGAGCAGGCGCGGGGCCCCCGAGGACGGGGGCGGTCCATCATCCGCCGGCTCTCACGACCATCAGCCGCCGGCTCTTATGACCATAGGTGGGCGTACTTGAGCCCGCTGCCGGTGTTGAACAGGACGACGGTCTCGTCGTCGGCGATCCAGCCCTCGCTGCGCAGGTGTTGGAAGGCGGCCAGGGTCGCTGCACCCTCGGGACAGGCGAAGATGCCCTGAGTGCGTCCCATCTGCCGGGCGGCCTCCATCATTGCCTCATCGGGCACGGCGACGGCTGTGCCACCACTCTCCCGCAGGGCGCGCAGAATCAAGAAATCCCCCACCGCGCCTGGCACGCGCAGCCCGTCGGCGATTGTCTCGGCACCCTGCCAGGGCTCGGCGAACTCGTCTCCCTCATGGAAGGCCCTGACCATCGGCGCGCAGCCTTGCGACTGAACGGTCACCATGCGCGGCAGTTCCGGTCCAATCCAACCCAGGGCTTGCATCTCTTCAAACGCTTTCCACATACCGATCAGGCCGGTTCCTCCGCCGGTGGGATAGATGATGACGTCGGGCAAGGACCAGCCCATCTGCTCGGCCAGCTCGTAGCCCATGGTCTTCTTGCCCTCGATGCGGTAGGGCTCCTTGAGGGTGGAGACGTCGAAGCGCTCGGATTCCTGCACTTCCTGAGCCGCGATCCGGCCGCAGTCGGTGATCAGGCCATCTACCAGGGTGACCTGAGCGCCGAGCGCGCGGCACTCGGCGACGAAGACCGGAGGCACGTCCCTGGGCATGAAGACATAGGCCTCCATCCCGGCCAGGGCGGCGTAGGCGCTCATAGCGCCGGCTGCGTTGCCGGCTGACGGGATGGAGACTGCCTCGATGCCTAGCTCATGGGCTCGCGAGATGGCAACGCAGAGCCCGCGCGCCTTGAAAGAAGCGGTGGGATTGAGTCCCTCCTCCTTGATGAAAAGTCGGTCGAACCCGACCTCCTGGCCTAGGCGGATGGCGTGGATCAGAGGGGTGAAGCCCTCCCCCAGGGAGAAGATGTGGCGGTCATCCTGCACGGGAAGCAGCTCGCGATAGCGCCAGAGATTGGCCTGTCGACCCGCGATCCTCTCCTGCGTCAGAGCGCGACCAGCCTCTTCCAGATCGTAGCGAGCGAGCAGGGGCTTCTCGCATACCGGGCAGAGGTTCCAGACACGGTCGGCCTCGAGATGCTTGCCGCACAGTGCACACTCAAGATAGGACAGAAAACTCATGGTTGGCTCCACTGAAGAAACGGGGTTTTTCAAATTGCCCCAACTGGTCCGTCAGCCCCCGAGACGGGGGCTGGGAGCTGGTGAACCCTTTTCGCTACGCTTGCCTGGTCCGTCACTCGCTGTCAGGCCAGCATCTCCTCCGCCAGCATCCTGCTCATCCTCTCCGAGACCAGGGCCATCTGCTCGGCCGTCTCAAGGTCGCCTTCCTCGCGTGCATCGGCCTCGGTCTCCTCGACGAACTGGGCCATCCTTTGCGTCACCAGGTCACGGCTTTCCTGCAGCAGACGCTCGATCTCTTCCTCATCCTCGGCCGCCATCAGACGGTTGATGAGACGCAACTCCGGGGGCATGGCCTCCTCCATCAGGTCCATCACCACGTCCCAGACCTCACGCAGTTCCTCAAGAGCTCTATCGTTCTCCTGTTTGTGGGCCTGCTGAAGGTTAGCCCCGAGCACGTTGAGGAAGGGCTCGTCGATCTCCGTGATACGGCGGCGAGCTAAGTCGTGAGGGTCATCGCTGGTGAGCAGATCGCGGAGTAGAGATGCGCGGGACTCGTACAGTGCCTGGGCCTCTTGGTCGAGACGGTCCCGGGTGTCGAGGATCTCCTGGCGTAGCTCTGTCAGCCGTTCTTTCTCCTCTTCATCCGCGGCGGCGTCGATCTCGGAGGTCAGGTTTTGAAAGAAGAGGTAATCAAGCATCGGGCGGCCGAAGGTGATCAGCATCTCGCGGGTCTCCTTGTCCGGCGCCTCAATCAGCAGCCTCAGCAGATTGTCGCGGTTCGGCTCGTCGCGCAGTGCATTCAGCAGTTCGTTGCGGGCCTGGATCGCCTGGCCCTCGGTGCTCAACTCCAGCATCTTCTCCCGCACCTGACGGAGCTTCTGCGCGGCCATCTCTTGACCTGCGGACTGCGTAAGCTCAAGGTTGCGAGTCAGCATGTAGAAGAAGGTCTCATCGATCGTGTCGTCGTTGGACTCGATCATCGCCTCCAGTGCCTCGTCGGAGGTCGCTTCGACCATTCGCTGGAGCAGCTGAGCCTTCTGCTTCTGCTCCTCGAGCATCTCCTCGCTGACGCCCTCTTCTTTGAGAACCCTCTTGATCAGGTTGTCCATGGTGAGGAAGACGTCGGGCTGGAGCAGATAGGCCTTACGCTGCTCCGAGGGGAGTTGATCCATCACGCGGCGTGTCAGGCGGCCGATGGTCTGCTCCCTCTGCTGACGGTCGCCCCCGGCCTCCATGGGCATGTAGACCAGGGCCAGTTCATTCTCCGGGTCGTGATAGAGGAAGGGCACACTCATGGCGCCTTGCATGCCGCAGTGGGGACACTGTGCGACGTTGATGATCCCGTTGAGCACCCGCTGCTTGGCGTTGGGGTCTTGCCCTGCGTCGAATACCTGCCGCACGGGCGTCTGAAACGGTTGGTTACAGGCGGGACACGTTACTCTCGCTACTCTCTGTTGAGCCATAAGGGATTCCTTTCTTTGTCTGTATCCACAGATTCTCTCAATGCTACCGGCTTCCGAAGTCTCGGGAGCCGCCTCTGATTCTCTATCGCCCTCTGTCTAGAGGAGCATGCTGCGCTGTGCAACATCACTACGAAGCGTTCGAAAGACTCTTTCTGTCACTAGCGTGGGAGTGCGAACGAAAAGGCAGCGCCTTCGCCGGGGTTGCTCTCCACCCAGATTTGTCCCCCGTGAGCCTCTATGATTGCCTTGGCGAGATAGAGTCCCAGTCCGGCGCCAGAGGTCTGTTGCTGGTACTCGCGCGAACCGCGGAAGAAGCTCTCGAAGATGTGTGGCTGCTCCTCAAAAGGGATGCCGACGCCCTGGTCGGTGACGGTGATGATCACCTCATCGTGGGTGGATCGCCCGGTTACCTCAATGGGGCCGCCCTCGGGGGAGTACTTGATGGCGTTTGAGAGCAGATTGTTGAGGACCTGCTCCAGCCTGGTGGGATCTCCCTCGACGACGGGGATGTCGGGTGGGATGTTGACCTGGATATCGTGACTGTCGGTCTGCGTGCGGAACCGCTCGGTCACGCGCTCTGCCAGCGCGCCCAGGGCGACCGGCTCCGTCTCCAAGGGTAGCTTGCCTGCCTCCAGGCGGGAGGCGTCGAGCAGATTGTCGATCAGGTGGTGGAGCCGGTCGGCCTCCTCCAGGATGACCTCTAGGCTCTCCTGCCGTGTCTGAGGATCCCAGCGGGCGTCCTTGCGCAGGAGGGTCTCGGCGTATCCTTGGATCAGTGCGACGGGAGTCTTGAGCTCGTGGGAGATCACGGAGACGAAGGTGGATTTGATCTCATCGGCCTCGCGAAAGCGGGTGATATCCCGTACGTTGGCGATAATGTTGACCAGACGTCGATCCTGGCCAAAGAGCGGGGCGTAGATAAGGCCAACGCTGACGGTCCCGCCGTTCCTGCGACGAAGATCTCCTTCGACGTAGAGCGGGCGGGCCGACGGTAGAGGCCAGCCACCGGCCACGGCGTCCGATAGATCTCGATCTGTCTCCAGATGAGCCCAACGAATAACCTCATCATGGTGACGTCCCAGGGCGTCCGCGGCCCGCCAGCCGGTCAGTCGTGACAGGGCGCGGTTGAAGACCTGAATGCGCTGCGCCGAGTCGAGGATCAAGACGCCGTCGGCGCTGTATTCGAGGATGGCGTCGAGCCGCCGTTTCTCCTGGGAGACACGTTCGTAGAGCTGCGCGTTGTAGACGGCGATGGCGGCCTGATCGGCGAAGCTGGCCAGAACGCGACGGTCGTTGGAGGTGAAGCTGCTGCCGTAGGCACGGAAGACATAGAGGACGCCGATAAGATCGTCGCGAATCGACATGGGCAGCGCGACGACCTGCTGCAGGCGGAGTCCCAGCTCGGTCACGATCTGGCCCAGCTTTTCCGCCAGGCCGGGAATGTGGAACCGACTGCGATCAGCGTAATCGGGGATATCGGCCAGCAGCGGCTCGAAGTACGGGACCAGCGCCCGCGGGAGGCCGTAGCTGGCCTCAATGTTGAAGCCGCCTTCGTCGGGGTCCCGCAAGGCGATGAGACTGGCCTGACCGGAGAGCATCTCCGCGGCTGCCTCAAGTACCATCTCCAGTAGTTCGTCGAGGTCCAGCTGCGCAGTGAGAGCGCGGCTGATCTCCAGCAGGTGATCCCGTTGTCGAACGCGGTAATCGATCAGCATAGGCCTAGCGGTCTGGTGATTTCTTGCTAAATTGATTGTACGCCACAAAGTTAGATTATAACACAGCGCGGCTGAGCGACCAGCGCATCAGGGTTCTATCATCCTCGTCGCTGAGATGACCGGCACTTGCCCAGAGACCTCGAAAAGCGGACACAGACGCAGTTCAAAGCCAGCCTGGGCAGCGAGGGGAGGTTCCTAAGCGCCCAGGTGCAGACGGAGCTGAGGGTGAAGGAGGGGTTTGCCGATGCTGGTTTGGATTGGGAGGCGCCTATGTGGGTGACCCCGGGCAGGTCCGCGGGATGGACGCAGTGATTCGCGTCCCTTGCCCCGGAACCCCCTCAATGACCACCTGTCCATCCAGGGCCTGAGCTCGCTGGCGGATGCCGGCTAATCCCAGCGATCGCGGGCCAGATGTCTCCTCCGGGGCGATGCCGCGGCCATCGTCGGTCACCGCTAGCGTGGCCTGATCGCGGTCAACGTGCAGCTCGATGTGCACCTCGCTCGCCTCCGCATGGTGTTCCACGTTGGTCAGGGACTCCTGAAGGATGCGGAAGAGGGCAGTAGAAAGCTCGCGGCCCAGCAGAT
Source organism: uncultured Anaerolineales bacterium (assembly GCA_964421785.1). Lineage (GTDB taxonomy): Bacteria > Chloroflexota > Anaerolineae > B4-G1 > B4-G1 > SKLM01. The sequence goes on along the minus strand of CAYQZG010000021.1, from coordinate 15,738 downwards.
CTGCTCGCCCACTGAGGTGGAGCCAGTGAGGGATACCGCTCCGCTCGGAGAAGGTCTCCGCCTGCCACCTGATGGCGGCCGCCAGGCCGAAATGATCCAAGACGCTGGGGCGGAGCTGGCTGGAAAGACGCCGCACAACTTGCAGGGACGCATCGATCACGTCCGACATATCGTTGGCCTTCTCCGTGAGGCGAGGTTGATCGCCGGGCAATCTACTGACCAACCACGACAGGTCCATCTGCAGCGCGGCCATAAGCTGACCGAACTCGTCGAGGATCTCGCGGGCGATGTGGGTGCGCTCTTCTTCGCGGGCGTTCTGGAGATAGGTGGCCAGGTCGCGCACCTGGTGGTGGGCAGCGCGTTCGGCCTGATAGAGGCGGGCATTCTGCATCGCCCCGGCGATCTGGCCGGCCAGGGTTTCCAGTACCATCAGGTCGCTGTCGTCGAAGGCGTCACGGCGGTCGCTCTGCACGTCGAGCACGCCCGCTACCTCGTCGCCTATGCGGATCGGCACGCAGAGCTCCGACAGGGTGCGGATCTGTTGCGGGTAGCGATTGACGTAGCGGGGGTCGGCCGTCACATCGTTAACCAGGATCGTCTCCGCGTGGCTGGCGGCCCAGCCGATGAGACCCTCGTCCAGGCTCTGGGTGTGGCCGTGGGGCGGGATGCTGGCGAAGCGGCTGGCGACTGCCTGCACGGCCAGCGCTTCCCGCTCTTCATTGAGCGTCAGGATGACCACGCTGTGGTAACCGAAATGGCTGTGCAGGCTTTGGACGGCCGTCTCCAACAGCGTGTTCAGATCCAGCATGCCAGTGATTTTCTCACCGATCTGATGAAGAAGGGTCAACTCCTTCACCCGTTCCCGCAGGCTGCGAGCCTGGTCGCGCAGGGCCCTCATGGTGGAGTAGAGGACGGCGGCCAAAATTGCTGCAAGCGTGATCCACCCGGTGAGAGAGAACAACAGTTGAGCCAGGCGATCCCGGGAGGGCTGAGGCGGCAGGTAGCCACCCCACCACAGAGCGTGCGTGGAGACGAGGATGACGACGGATGCGCCCAGCACCAACCAGGCACTGCGGAGCTCAAGCAGGACGAAGGCCAGCGCGACGGTCAGCAGGAGACTGGGTCTCCCGGCGATGTCCGTGGCCGGTTGGCCGTCGACGTAGAGGTGGGTGGCAGAGCCCATCAGGAGTAAGGCCAGGACGGTCCATGCTGCGGATCGGAGGCGGCCCGAGCGGGCGAACCACAAGGTCAACGGGCCGGCGATAACCATGAGCACGTCTAGAACTAAGTCGGTCCAGGGCGGCGTGGGTAACGCTGGATGAACCCAAAAGAAGAACTGTGGAGCAGAAAAAAGGAATCCTGCCGCGCACAGTAGGAGGCCTATCGTGTGCAAGAGGCGAGCGCGATGGGCATCCTCCGGGGTGAGCGCGTGGAGGGTTTGTTCCGGAAGCCTCGTGAGAGCTGCCCCAATCTTCCTTTCTGATTGTGAGTCCATGGTCATCTCCTGCGCCTTGGTCCATGGGTGGAGATGGGACGAGCGATCGACTGGCTGACGGGCGGCTGTGGCCTCCGGTGATGTGGGTGAGAGCGATGCTTTCTCATTGAGGCTAAGTATACATCGAAGCGGGTAGGGCGACAACTGGCTGCTCTGACACAAGGGGGAGCGACTTGCAGGCTTGGTCGCAAGTGCCGGTCACCTTGAGTGCGAGAATGATAAAGCCCTAACTGGCTCGTGGTTGAGGTTCTCGAAACCGCAGACTTGTCCGCATAGGGGGGACGTGCTACAATCTCACTCGGTTTCCGTCGTGCTGCTTTTGGCGTATCGCGCTGTTCCCGCGGTAAGGTGCGTTGCATGTTCCGTGCGTGCGACGCACCTGGGCCTGCAGCACGTCATGACGATTGTCTAGATCTGGAGTCCTACCCTTATGCCGTCTGCAGATTTGATTTTCCTGCACGCTCCCACGGTGTACGATTTTCGGGAGCGCCCGACGCTCTGGGGACCAACCAGCGACCTGGTGCCCTCCGAGCCTGTTTTCGACATGTACCCGGTCGGTTTCTCCACGATGGCGGCCTACCTGGAGAAGGCCGGGATGCGGACGCGGATCGCCAACCTGGCCGCGGCGATGGTGCGCTCGGAGCGCTTCGATCCCGAGCGCTTCATCGCACGGCGTGGGGCGCGAGTCTTTGGCATTGATCTTCACTGGCTGCCTCACGCCCATGGCGCGTTGGCCATTGCCGACCTGGTGAGGACGTATCACCCGCAGGCGCCGGTGATCTTCGGTGGCTACTCCTCGAGCTATTTCCACGACGAGCTGATTCGCTATCCCCAGGTGGACTACGTGCTGCGCGGCGACTCGACGGAGGAGCCGCTGCGGCGCCTGATGGAGCATCTGTTGGCAGGGCCCAGCGCCCGATATGCGGATGCGGAGGTGTTGGCTCAGATACCGAACCTGACCTGGAAGGACGCCGCCGGTGGTGTCCACGTTAACCCGCAGTCTTACGTCCCGACGAGCCTCGATCACCTCGACATGGACTACCGGCAGATGGTGCGCTCGGTGGTGCGCAGCGCTGATTTCCTGAATCACGTCCCTTTCGATCACTGGATGGACTATCCCGTGATGGCCGCATTGACGGTGCGGGGCTGCAAGCACAACTGTGCCTACTGCGGGGGATCGGCTTATGCCTCCCGGTTGATCTCCGAGCGAGACGCGCCGGCCTATCGCTCCCCGGAGCGGTTGGCGGAGGATCTGTTCCGTATGCACGAGATCAGCCGCGGGCCGGCCTTCATCCTGGGCGACATCCGTCAGGCGGGGATGGACCATGCACGGCGCTTCCTGGAGGCTGTGAAGGGGTATCCGGGTCAGGCGATGCTGGAGATCTTCAAACCGATGAGCCGGGCCTTCGCCGAGGAGCTGGCCGACGCGCTGCCCAATTTCGTCATCGAGTTCTCGCCGGAGTCGCACGACCCGGCGGTGCGGCGCGCGATCCATAAGGAGTTCTCGAACGAGGAGATTGAGCGGACCATCGAAGCCTGTCTAGACGTGGGCTGCCGCCGCTTCGATCTCTTCTTTATGACGGGCTTGCCGGAGCAGACGAAGGCCTCGGTGCTCGAGGGCGTCGACTACTGTGAGTCGCTTCTCGAGCGGTTCGACGACGGACGCTTGATCCCTTTCGTCGGCCCTTTGGCGCCATTCGTCGATCCGGGCAGCCTGTTCTATGAGAAGCCGGATGCCTACGGCTATGACATCCGCTACCGGACACTGGAGGAGCACCGGCGGGCGCTGCTGGGGCCGACCTGGAAGCACATCCTGAACTATGAGACCCGCTGGATGAGCCGTGACGACATCGCCGCAGTGACTTACGAGGCGGGCCGGCGGCTCAACGCGCTGAAGGCGCGCTTCGGGATCCTAGACGCGGAGGTGGCTGCGGAGACGGAGAAGCGCATCGATCGGGCGGTCGCATTGATGGCCCAGATCGACGGGCTGATGGAGCGCTGCTCGCCGGAGGAGCTGGAGCGGGAGCTGCAAGCGCTCAAGCCGCAGATCGACCAGGCGAATACATCCACGGTGTGCGAGAAGACGGAGCTCGATCTGCCGTTCGACATCACGGCCTTCAACTGGCCAAAGCTGTTCAAGATGGGCGTGGTGGACGTCTGGGCCGGTGTTAGGGAAGCGGTGGTCGGCCGAGGGTAAGCACGAATGGCATAGCAACCTTCCCGGAAGCTGCAATAGGGTATTCTGGGCAGAACTGCATACGATTGAACAGATCTTAACCCGTCGAATCAAGGTCTTGGCTTCCGGGAAGGTTTCTCGTATCATCAACTCGTGGCATTCGTGTTACCGTTGTGCAGCGGTCTGGATGATGTATAATTGCTTTGGAGAGATCTATGGAGCTGAGTCGAGAGAAGGTCGAACACATCGCCGATCTGGCCAAGCTGGATCTATCGGACGAGGAGGTCGCCACCTACCAGGCCCAGCTCTCGGCGATTCTGGACCATTTCGGGCAGTTGCAGGAGCTGGAGACGGAGGAGATTCCCCCCACCGCGACTGTGCTCCCGCGACGTAGCGTCATGCGGGCCGACGAGGTTGAGCGGCCCCTCGCGCGAGACAGGGCCCTGGAGAACGCGCCGGACGCGGAGGACGGCTGCTTCAGGGTGCCGGCGGTGCTGGAGTAGCGTATGATGCACGACGGGGGACTCGAGCAACTGACGGTTCACGAGGCCATCCGGCGCCTGGACGGCGGCGAATTTACGGCGGTGGACCTGACCGAGGCGGTCCTGGATCGCATCGCGGCGGTGGATGGGAAGGTGAGAGCCTACCTGACCATCAGGCCCGAACGGGCTCTGGAGCGCGCCCGGGCGGCCGACGCAGCCCGGCAGGCAGGCGAGAAGGGAACTCTCCTGGGCATGCCGTTTGCCATCAAAGATGTGCTGTGCACGCACGAGATGCCGACCACCGCCGGCTCTCGCATCCTCGAGGGCTTCGTCCCTCCCTACGACGCCACGGTTGTGGCCCGCCTCAAGCAGGCCGGCGCCGTCATCCTCGGCAAGACGAACACCGATGAGTTTGCCATGGGGTCCTCCACCGAGAACTCGGCCTACGTCACCACGCACAACCCCTGGGATCTGGGCCGCGTGCCGGGTGGGTCGAGCGGAGGTAGCGCCGCCGCCGTCGCTGCTGGGGAGTGCCTGGCGGCACTGGGCAGCGACACGGGAGGCAGCGTGCGGCAGCCGGCCAGCCTGTGCGGCGTGGTGGGCCTCAAGCCGACCTACGGCCGCGTCAGTCGCTACGGGCTGATTGCGTTTGCCTCCTCGCTCGATCAGGTCGGCGTGTTGACCAAGGACGTCACCGACGCGGCCATCATGCTCGGCGCCATCGCCGGGCACGACCCGCGCGATGGAACATCAATGGACCTCCCGGTGCCCGACTACACGGCGGCGCTGACCGGGGACGTGACGGGCGTGCGGGTGGGCGTGCCGGAGGAGTACGTCGTCGACGGGCTCCAGCCGGCGGTGGAGGAGGCGGTGCGGACGGCGGTGGAGACGCTGGCCGATCTGGGTGCCGAGGTGAGGACGGTGAGCCTGCCGCACACCGACTACGCCCTGCCGGTCTACTACCTGATCGCCCCGGCGGAGGCGAGCGCGAACCTGGCCCGCTACGACGGTGTGCGGTACGGGCTGCGGGCGGAGGGCGAGAGCCTGGATGGTATGTACAAGCGGACGCGCGGCGAGGGTTTCGGGGCGGAGGTCAAGCGGCGCATCATGCTGGGCACCTACGCTCTGTCGGCCGGGTACTACGACGCCTACTATCTGAAGGCGCAGAAGGCGCGGACGTTGATCAAGGGCGATTTCGACGCGGCCTTTGAGGAGGTGGACGTCATCGTCGGCCCTACCAGCCCCACGACGGCGTTCCGCATCGGGGAGAAGATCGAGGATCCGCTGCAGATGTACCTCTCGGACGTCTTCACACTCTCCATGAACCTGGCCGGCATCTGTGGGCTGAGCCTGCCCTGCGGCTTCGACGGGCGCGGGCTGCCCATCGGCATGCAGCTGACAGGGCCGGCGTTCGGCGAGGGTAAGGTACTGCGCGTGGCGCACGCCTACGAGCAGGCCACCGACTGGCACACCCGCAGGCCCGACCTGTGAGCGATGAGATACGAACTTAGAGTTGTTGCGGGTGAGCAATTCACCCTGCAACTGGGTTGGACGTGCCAAGCGGTGGTGCCGCGGTTCAAGATAGAGCAATGAGAGGTGTGCGATGGGCGACGCTATCACATCTTATGAGACTGGGTTGAGTTCGCTGCTGAAGCGACTGGGGCAAGAGCATCCTCGCTACACTGAGGCGCTGACGCTTCAGTCGCGCTTGTTGGAAAACCTAGCCCAGGCCCGTCGATATGGAGATACCGAGACGCGCCGCGCCGAACGAGCGCAGATCTTTAACGCGTTGAATCAACTGGCACTAGAGACGTTAGGAATGAGCTTCAACGACGTGGTTCTTGCTGGCGAAAGCAGGGTGGTTAGTGTTGATGACCGACGCCAGGAGCTAGAACGAGCGCGCCGGGCCGGTGACCTCGCGGCCGAAGGGATGGCCTTGGCGAACCTGGGTTCGGTGTATGCAGCCCAGCGGGATTTCCGTCGTGCTGCCGGATACTATAGACAGGCGGTAAGCAT